>JAGWWA010000068.1 GCA_018970605.1 Planctomycetota bacterium
CTACTTCCTCGAGTGCGTTTGAACTGGCTTTTCCGGCGGACCGGAATCACCCGCTGCAACGTCGCTCGCACGAGGTCAGTAGCTGCCCTTTCAATCAACCTTCGAACCGGTTGGGTATCTGGTTTCAACCGTCGCTGAAACCCACCCAACCCCTGCAATCTAGAGCCTCGGAAAAACCCTGTCAAGCGTCTCAAAAAGATTTTTTCTCCTCGTGAAACGGCGGCACGTCGGGCGGCGATGCAAACCGCTCCAGACACCCCCCAGATCGCACGTTTAGGGCTTCTCCACCGCAGGTTCATCCCCACCGTCACGGGCGACGCCCGAGAATTCTCTTCACCGCCTCGGCCTCGTCCCGCTCCATGGCGAGTGCCGCAACCCGGCCATCCGGGTCCGCAAGCCGCGAGTCGAGTTCCAGAGCCTTTGTGGCAGCGTCGTCGGCCTCAGAGGTCCGCCCGGCTGCGTCGAGGGCGAGCGCCAGCGTCATCCAGGCATCGCCCCGCGTTCCTGCCGAGAGGCTCACCGCGCGTCTGGCCATCTCGACCGCCTCGTCCCCTCGACCGGCCTCCCGCAGGGCGGCCGAAAGGCCATTGGCGCCGTTGAACGATCCCGGATTACGGGCGAAGGTGTCGCTCCAAAGCGAAAGTTGGCTGTGCCACACCCGCTGCCTGACGACGCAGCCCCACGCGAGGGCCGCGACTGCGACGACCGCCAGCATCATCACCGTACGTCGTCGCGGCTCACGAGCTCTCACCCAGGCGGCGTCGAGCAGGCACGCAAGGAGGCACGCCACGCCGGCAAGCGGAAGGTAGAGGTAGCGGTCGGCCGCGGCACGGTAAATCGGCACGAGATTTGAAACCGGGAGCAGCGGCAGCAGCGTGAGCGCCAGTGCGAAGACAATCCGGCTGTCCCGCCGGACTGCGAGGCCCGCTGCGATCCCCAGCACCGTCAGGATCGCCAGCGATGCCCAGAGGGGCAGATTCCGAATCGAGTAGCCACCGTAGTCGGCACAGAGATTGATCGGCCAGGCCACGAGTTGGGCATAGAGCACGAGGATCCGTGGTTCGATCTTCAGCGCCTCCAGGAGCGTTCCGCCCGGATACTCGGGCCGCGACTCGAAGATTCGCGACGGCGACGGCTCGAGCAGAAACCGCGCCGCCAGGAAGGCGGTGACGAGCGCCAGGCCGCCTCCAGCCGCGATGGTCCAGAACCGGCTCGTCACCCCACGGCGAAAGACACGTCCATAGGCAGCAACGACGAAGGGCGCGGCGATCCCCGACTCCTTGCTGGCGACTGCGAGCAGACACAACCCGGCACACCCCGCAGCTCGGCGGAGGTCGTCACCGGCGGCTGCGATGTGGCGGGCGGCCAGGACGACCGCGCCGAGCGTGAACGCAGCCGCCAACAGATCCTCGCGAAACGTCGGCTCGCAGACCGCCTCCGCGACGACCGGATGAACGGCAAAAAACAGGGCCGAGACGACCGGCACGAGCGGATCCGCGGCCCGGCCGCTGGCCGTGCCGCGGCCGAGAACCTCGCGAATCACGAACCAGACGAGCAGCACGTTGGCCGCGTGCAGAAGGATGCTCGTGAGGTGGTAGCCGAATGGGTTCGTGCCCCAGAAGGCGGCGTCGAGCATCAGCGAGGCGAGGTGCACGGGCCGATTGAAGTCGAGCACGTCCATGCCCAACACGCGAAACGAGAGCACGTTCAGCCAGTTCCCTGGGTCGTGCAGGAACGGATCGGTGAGGATCTGCAGCCGGGCGTCGTAGACGAGGCCCGCCGAGAGCGTCGCCGAAAACACGGCCAGCGTGACGCCGACGAGCACCGCGGCGGTCCGCAGCAGGGACGGATCCACCGCCTACTTCCCCGACAGCGACGGCTTGTCGAGCATGACGCACGACAGGTCGCCGAGCGGGCTCATGACCGGCGGGGTGTCGAAGCCGAGCTCCGCGAGAGCCTCGAAGAGCCCCTGGCCCCGGTCGGGGAACCCGTTGCGATTGATGTAGATCGCCTTGAATCCCCGTTTCTGAATCTCGTCGATGGCGGCATTCACGTTGGCGATGCTGAAGCGGATCTTCTGCGCCTGCTGATCGGGCACCGCGCCCTCGAACAACTTCTGCTGCACCCCCTTCTGCCACTCCTCGCGCGGCCGCCCCTTCATCGAGCCGAAGGAATACCGCAGGCGGTCGCCATGAAGATAGGGACGGAAGTGGTCGTAGGATGCCACGCCCGGCACGGGCGTCTCGGGAAACTCCATGACGGGGAACTGGAAGACCATCGTGCCGGCGGGCAACAGCGTCTCGATCTCCGCCACGAACGACCGGTCGGCCTCGACCTGGCGGGCGATGAGCGTGGCCTGCTCGACCGTGGGCGAGCGTGGCACCTGATCCCAGAGCACGAGCAGGCTCAGGCCGATCACCGCGGTCAGCGTGCCGATCTGCGTGGTCTCCGACGCCCCCCGCCCCGCGCCGGCCCGCTGTCGCTCCGACAGCCACTCCACCGCGTGCATCAGCGCGATCGCAAGGATCGCGACGCTGTAGCGGCAGCCGGTGCGAAAGAGCGTGAACCCGAAGGCGCCGAAGATCGCGTTGAGCCCGCCCGTCGAGAAGGTGAGCACGATCCAGAGCACCTGCCAGGCGGCGGCGGGCATGCGGCCGTGATCGACCATGCCACGGGCGGCGGTGACGGCGAGGAGCGCGAGTGACGCGATGCCGACCAGGCCGAGATACGACCCCTCGTCGAGCAGCGGGGCGCCCGCGCGATGCTCCGCGGCGAACTTCGCAAAGCCGGCCGAATGGTGCGTGATGGGCGGAATCACGAGATCGACGAGTTTCAGTCCGTAGATCTCGAGCCACTTGTACTCCCGGACGACCGCTCCCTGGTTGGCGCCGTTGGCCATCCGATAGGTCCAGGTGTCGAGATTCATGAGCACGAACGCGACGGCTGCGGCCGCGATCACCGCCAGCACGGGCTTCAGCGTGGCGAACGACCGACGCCGCCAGGCACGCGCCGCCCCGCCGAGGAGCGTGAGCTGGCACAGCAGGTTGGTGAAGTAGGGGCTCTGCAACCCCGTCAGCACCGCCACGCCGATGGAGAACCAGAACCTTCGGCTGCCCCATGGAAGCCCGGGATCCGTCGCCACCCACCGCCACACCAGGATGAACAGCGGAACGTGCCACACGTACTCCGTCGTGATGTGATGCGGCGACTGCGCGAACAGGAAGGGCGCGAGTCCATACGCCAAGCCGCCCACGAAGGCCCACGGTCGCAGGCAGCCGAGATAGCGAGCGAC
Organism: Planctomycetota bacterium; assembly: GCA_018970605.1. Taxonomy (GTDB): domain Bacteria; phylum Planctomycetota; class Planctomycetia; order Pirellulales; family UBA1268; genus QWPN01. The sequence continues at coordinate 3,293 of JAGWWA010000068.1, forward strand.
CGCGTAAAACGTGGCCGCCGCGAGCCAGTGGCCGATCAGCATGCCCAGGTTCAGGGCGGCGAACAGCCCGACGATCTTCGCGAGGAGGGCGAAGAACACGATCTGAAGCTCTTCCAACAGCGGCCAGTCGTTCCAGTTGGCGCCGTCGGGCGCTCCGAGCCGCGACACCTGCTTCCAGGCCAGCGGCACGAACTCCCCTTCCCCGGCGGCTTTCATCATCGCCAACGCGTGAATGACGTCACACTTCTCCGGCTCGAGATAGGCGGCGGGCATGGCCCACTGGGCCGCCGTCCACTTGCCGTTCGCGGCACACCAGGCGAGCGTCACGAGGCCGAGAAGCACGAGCATGGGCAGCATGTCGGCGCGTTCGAGCCAGCTGCCGACGGACGAGGGCGGTGCACTCCCCGACGACGCGGGCGCGGCTGGTTTCCGATCGGCCATGGACGGGCTCCCTCCGGAGGTGACGCGGTGACGACGGCAGGGGTGATCCGCCGCCGTGACCGCTATGATAACCGGGCTGCCACGACGTTCGACCGCCCACCGCCGTTCCGGACCGCTGCCGTGCCCGCCGACATTCAGGCCTTGTTTCTCGACCGTGACGGCACGCTCATCGAAGACTGCCACTTCGTCGGCGACGTCGAGAAAGTAACCCTGATTCCCGGCACCCGCGAGGCCCTTGCCCGGTTACTGGAAGCGGGCACGAAACTCTTCATCCTGACCAACCAGTCGGGCGTCAACCGCGGCTACTTCACGCTCGCCGACGTCGAGGCCGTCAACCGCCGGATGATCGACCTGCTCGATCTGGGGCCGTCCCCGTTCGCCGGAATCTGCATTGCCCCCGAGCGGCCCGACGAGCCGTCCCGCTACCGCAAACCGTCACCGCGGTTCATCGAGGAGATGCTCGCCGACCACGGCCTCTCCGCGGCCGCGAGCTGGATGATCGGTGATCGGCCGAGCGACTGGGAGGCGGGAATCGCAGCGGGCGTGCAGGTGGCGGCGATCACGTCCTCCGCCACCCAGGCCGAGTGGGACGCACGCCGGCTCGCCCTCGGCATCCGCGGCTACACGAGCCTCCTCGACTGGCTCGACCACGCAGATCGGTGACACGTCCGGTGCGAGGGCGTGGCTAGTCCCGAGCGGCGCGGGATTCTTGTCCACGTGGTGCAGGGAGATGCAGGTCGTCAACCTGCACCTCCGTAAGCGGAATGACCTCAGCGAGGGGCTGCCCATGCCCTCGAGCGGGCTATGGGAGCAAGCGAAGCCAGGATGGCGAAGCGCAGCGGACATGCAGAGAGTCGAGGCCTGGAGGGCCGAGACGAACGTCCGACGAGAGGGCATGGGTAGCCCCGAGCCCACGAAAGACTGCTGTGCAGGTTGAAAACCTGCACCTACAGTCCGGCACGCACGCAGCGAGGGGCTGCCCATGCCCTCGAGCGGGCTATGGGAGCAAGCGCAGCCAGGATGGCGAAGCGCAGCGGACATGCAGAGAGTCGAGGCCTGGAGGGCCGAGACGAACGTCCGACGAGAGGGCGTGGGTAGCCCTGACCCCACGCATACCTCTGGTGCAGGTTGAAAACCTGCACCTACAGTCCGGCACGCATGCAGGGAAGGGCTGCCCGTGCCCGAGAGCCGGGCTCGGCGGCCAGCGAAGCCAGGATGGCGAAGCGCAGCCGGCGCCCAGCGAGCGCAGGGCAGGATGCCCGAAGCGAGCGTCCGGCGAACGGGCACGGGTAGCCCTGACCCCACGCACAGCTCTGGTGCAGGTTGAAAACCTGCACCTACAACTCGGCACGCGCACGCAGGCTCGCTCATGTCCCACCCGCCGGCACCGTGGCGAGGTGCTCAAGATAGAGCTCGAGGTTCGTCCAATCCGACGTGGCCGGAATCTGATTCGCATCAGCGGCGCTTGCCGGATCGAGGCCGTGTGAGGTCTCCCAGGCGTCGGGCATGCCGTCACCGTCGGTGTCGGTCGGTGCGGGGCCCGACTTGAGTTCCGGCCAGCCGCCCACGTCGGCCTGGGTGTCGATGATGCCCGGCAGACCGCCGCGGCTGCCCTTCACCGAAAACGACCGTTCGGCAACCTCGCGGACGATGCGGCGGTCATGCGCGTCGAGTGCTGGACGGTTGGCCCCCACGTCGGCCATCACGCTCGTGTAGGCGTCGGCGGCAGACTGCTCCGTGATCAGCGACTCGCAGAACGGCCCGCCGAGCTTGATCAGCGGGATCGCATCGGCGGCCACCACCACGCCGCCGTTCGCCCAGTTGTCGGCGTCGTACTGCGGCCGATCGACCATGCGGTTGCCGGCGATGTAATACTGCTGCGGGTCGGCGGGCGTGCCCGTGTCGGGCTTCACGAGATGAAACACGCGGGTGGCGGGGCCGGGAATGTAGTAATTGCCCACGAACGTGAGTGCCTTCACGCCCCCGTCGGTCGTGCGGCTCTCCCAGTTGTAGACCACGTTGTTGCGGATATCGAGGCGGCCGGCAAACTTGCCGCCGCGGCTCAAGCCCCCAGCCAGGCTCCAGTTGCGGCCCGCGCAGTGGGCCAGCAGGTTGTGATGGAAGCTGCCGACGTCGCCCGAGATGCTGCCCGCGAACGAGTGTCCCTTGCCGGGCTGATACTTGCGGTGATTGGCGATGTTGAGCGCCTCGGCGACGAGGCACCGCTGCACCGTGATGTTCTTGCCGCTACGGGAACTCACCCCCTCGTCGATCGACCAGCTCACCGAGCAATGATCGATGATCGAGTGATCGCAGCTGGCGAGTCCCGTGCCGTCCTGCGTCTCGCCCGACTCGTCGCCCACGCGGATCCGCACGTGCCGGATCACCACGTCGTGCGCCCCGAGGCAGCCGAAGGTGTAGCCGCGGACGCAGATCCCGTCGCCCGGGGCCGTCTGCCCCGCGATCGTGACATACGGATGGCGGACGATGAGCTTGCTCTTCAGCGGGATCGTGCCGCCGACGCGAAACACGATCGTCCGCGGCCCCTCGGCATCGATCGCCTCGCGCAGCGAACCGGGCCCGGCGTCATCGAGGGTGGTGACCGCGATCACGCGACCACCGCGGCCGCCTGCGGCAAGCCGGCCATGCCCCTCGGCCGATGCAAAGGCCGGCACACCCACGCGAAATCGCCACACCGGCCCCGCCGCCACGCGGCCATCGCGATCGACCGCATCAACCCGCCAGAACCAATCGAGATTTGGCGACTGCCGCTCGCGGCGGGCGGCCCGCGTCGCGGCCGCGGCCCGCACCTCCCGTGCCTTCGTGCGGCCCAGGTGCGCCCGCGAGCCGGGCTGCGCCGCCGCGACCTCGGCTGCGTCGTTGCCCAGGTAGACATCGAACTCGGCGGCCGTCTCCGGCGCGTGCCAGCGGAGCAGGGGGGACTCGCCGACGTGCTCGTCGCCATCGGCAGGCTCTGGTCGGCGAACCTGGGGACGCGGATCGGCGTCGTCGATGACCACGCCGTTGAGAAACACCGCGCCGGCGGGGCCGCGGCCTGCCGCCGGCGAAAACCGCACCGTGACCGGACGGCCTGCCGCCGCGTCGAACTCCGCGAAGACCACCGCCGTCTCGTCATTGTGCTCGACGCGATGTGCGGGCATCACGCGCTTCGCCATCTCGCGGCCGTCGATCGCCACGTCGAAGGCGACCGCCGGCTCCTGGGACCAGGCAGAGTGCCACGAACTGAGCGTGTGCCGCCCCGCCGGCAGGCCCGCGATCACGAGTTCGAGTGCCGAGTCGCCCTCGCCCGGCACGAGGCTCGCTCCATCCGAAGCCAGCGTGGCCTCGAAGTCGAAGCCCCGCTTCCACCAGTCGCTCACCAGCGTCGCCCCGTCGCCCACGGCCCGGAGCGTCAACTGCACGTCGCCAAAGGTGCCGCTCACGGCCTGGCCGTTCGGAATTCGCCAGTCGGCCCAGCCACGCGTGCGGACGTCGTTACGGCCGTTGTCGCCGTTGAGTTCCACGCGGAGCGGCGCGGCGCTCGCGAAAGACCCGACCGCGATCGCGACCACAGCGGCGGCGCAAACCACGCCGCCGCGGATTGAAGAGGTGCTCATGGGAGTGTGGCGGGGTCGATCACGACGTGCATGATCGCTTCCCGGTTCCAGGTGTAGGTGATGTGGATCAGGCCGTCAGACGATTGGATCACGGCGGGGTAGGCGAAGGAGCCGGCCATCGTCTCGAGGGCCACGACGGGCGTCCACGTGGTGCCGTCGCGGGAGATCGCCACGTCGAGCGGAGTCCGGGCGGCCGACTTCGTGTGGTTGTAGACGATCACGTGCCGGCCGTCGGCGAGCGTGACGGCGTCGGTGCCGGAACTCGGAATCGGCAGCGAGCCCAGCCGCATCGCCCCCCACGTCTTCCCTCCGTCCGCGGTCTCCACCTCGAAGATCCGGCCCTGTCTCGTGCGGCCCACGGCGAGGAGCCGATCGCCGCCGAGTTCGAGGAGCGAAGGCTGGATCGCATCGATGAGGCGCTCCTTGGCCACGCCGGCGGGCGGCGGCTCCCCCTTCGTGCCCGGAGCGACGTTCACCGGCTTCCCGGCGACGAACGTCCGCCCGCCGTCGTCCGACCGCTCGAAGTGCACCCGCCAGCCGTCGTGCTCCGTGCTGCAGCCGGCGATCACGGTGCCGTCGCGGCGGACGAGCGGCTTGTTCTTGATGGGGCCGATCACGCCCTCAGGGAGCCTCCGCGGCCCGCTCCACGTCGCGCCGCCGTCGCCGCTCTCGCACGCCACGCCCCACCAGTCGCGCGGCGTCGGGCCGATCTTGGCGTAGAGAAAGAGTGGCCCGTCAGGCCGGCCCTGAAAGAGGACGGGGTTCCAGCACGGCTCGCGGTGCCCGGTGGCATCCGCGCCCGTGATCACCATGGCCGGGTCGCTCCACCGACGGCCGTCGTGCCGCGACACCCAGATCTCCACGTCGGGATTTCGCTCCGCCGTGCCGCCAAACCAGGCCGCCACGAACTTCCCGGGGGCAGCCTCGCAGATCGTGCTGGCGTGGCACGAGAGCGTGGGCCAGCCCCTGGGCGCGATGAACTCGCGAAGCACCACCGCCGCGTGCCCAAGGCCGGGATCGACCGGCGAGCCGTCGGCCGGCGGCTTGACCGTGATCTTCGACTCGAGCTCGGGCACGGCACGGCGGAGTTCATCGGCGACGATCTCGCCAAACACCTTCGCGCCCGCGGCGTTGAGGTGCGTCGTGTCCACGGAGCCGTCCTCCTTCCGCGGGCTCAGGGATCCGCAGCCCTCGGAGCCAAGCCGCTCGCAGAGGGCCAGGCTGCGATCGTGGAGTTCGACGAGCGGCACCTTCTTCGCCCGGGCGATGTCGCGGACGATCTCGGCCCGGGCATCGAGGGTGGAGACGAGCCGCTGCGGGGCGGCCGGGTCGGAAAACTGCCGGCGGACGAGCGATGTCACGAGCACCGGCACCGCCCCCTTCGCCCGCACGTCGTCCACGTAGCGATTCATCGTGTCGCGATACTCCTCGACCGTCGTCGAGCGGCCGGGCTTGCCCGGCTCGTCGTTGTGGCCGAACTGGATCAGGTAATAGTCGCCGTCGAGGGCGAGCGCCTCTTTCCACAGGCCTTCCGTGACGAAGCTCGACGAACTGCGGCCGTTCTTCGCCCGGTTCGAGAGCTTCACGTCCTTGTCGAGGAAGGTCGCGAACCCCGGCCCCCAGCCATCGGTCTCGGAGACGGTGGAGTCGCCGACGAGCACGATGTGCACGGCTTCCGCGGCACGCGCTGCCACGACGAGCGCGACGGTGACCGCGAGCAGGAGCGACACGCCGTGGCGCGGGCTCGGGGCTGCCCATGCCACGTCGCCGGACGTTCGCGGATGCCGTCGTGGCATCCGCTCACTCCATGTCCGCGGCGCTTCGCCTTCCAGGCTTCGCGTGCTCCCATAGGCCGGCTCTGTGGCACGGGCAGCCCCTCGCTGCGTTCGTGCCTTCACAGCACAGGTTTTCAACCTGTGCTGCAGATTCGCGAACCCCGTCAGCCGACCGGCCGTGAGGCCGCGGGCAGTGCTCAGCATGGCATCAACGCTCCGAGGATGGGACAGGGGTTTCGGCGATGGCCCGAAGAAACGAGAGCCACGTGGGCACCGGGCCGGAGTGCGGTCGCGTGGTCGGGCCTTCGAGCGGCGTCCCCGCGGCGGCGGCACATCGCGATAGCCGCTGGACGAACTCGGGCGACGGGTCGGCAAGCCACATCGGCAGCGGCGCGGCCATGGCGAGCATGCCGCCGAGGTCGCCATACTTCACCGCGCCGGGCAGGAAGTCGTCGTGCCAGACGTCGGGCAGCGAGTCGAACCGGAAGCCTGCGGTCTCGATCACGGCCGCGGTGATCGGCGAATCGCCGCGGCCGTTGAGCGTGGATGACGCGGCCGCGATCGCCCCGGCCACCCACTGGCCCGCGCCCGCCTCGCCGACCAGCACGATCCGCTTCGCCGGATGCTGGCGGTGATCGCGGGCGGCCGCGACGAGCGTGAGCAGATCGTGCACGCGGCGGGCATAGGCGGAGTCGTTGTAGCCATAGGCGTAGGAGCAGTCCCGGCGATAGGCATCTTCGAAGGTGTCGGCCTTGCCGGGGCGGTCGCCACGATGGTTGAGCACGAAGGTCGGGTCGCGGCGACGCTCCGCCTGGCCGAAGAGATCGGCGAAGACCACGGCGTGGCCTGCGCGGAGGATCGCCGCGGCGGCGACGTTCCGGTCGCCCGGCAACTGGCCCTCGATGCCGCTCGCATGCGGCCAGATCACGACGCTGCCACTCCACTCACTCGGCTGAACCCGTAGGAACGCGACCTGCTCGCCCCGCTTCTCGAGCACCGCCTGCCCCTGCTCGACCTCGACTGCCCGGTCGAGCACGTGGAAGCCGCTGCCCGTTCCCGGGGCCGGGACTGGTTCCACACGCACCTCGCCTCGTGCCGGCACGCCGCGGCCAAAGATCGCCGCATAGGCTGGCGCGAGCATCGCCTGCGCCCGCATGACGCTCTCGCGATCGGTGGCGATCAGCACCGGCTGGAGCACGGCATCAGACCCTTCGGCCCATGCCGCACAGAGCGCCCGCTCGTGAACTGCGCCCGCATCGTCACCCGAGGGGGCCGGATGCTCGGCGGTCCACACCGTGAGTTCGTCGCGCGAGGAAAACGTGAAGTCGGCCTCAGCGCCAGCATTCGGCTGCTGGAGCCCGAGGTGGCGATCCATGAACCGAAGGCAATGCGACCGGGCCACCGCGTTGTAGTTGTGGCCATACTGGATGTCGAAGTGCGCCTCGACCATCCCCGGCACGCCGAGCATGCGGTAGAGCCCGAGCAACTCGGGATAACCCTCGCGCTCGAGATCCCGGGTCCAGTCGTTGGCCGCGGTGAGGCCGAGGGCGCGAGGTGCCACGAGGGCGGCGAGATCGATGTTGCCCTGGCCAACGCGAAGATACGGGGCGTTCTCGCAGGTGCAGCCCCCCTGCATCGACGTCGAGATCATCGACGCGGCGAAGGCCGCCTTCAGCCGGTCGTCGAGCGCCGTCACGGCGATCGTCTGCGTCGCCCCGCCGCTCGCGCCGGTCACGGCGAGCCGCCCGGAATCGACGCCGGGCAACGCCGCAAGAAAGTCGAGGGCCCTGAGGCTGTTGAAGGTCTGGAGGCCGAACCAGTTCTGAAGGCGGGCGGCGGCCTCGAAGCCCCCAAGCCCCCACGTGCCGGGCTCGCGGCCGTCGAGATCGGCCCGCGGCCCGTGCCGGTGGCCGAGGCACTGCACCGAGTCGCAGAAGCCGACCATGTCGTAATGGAAGACCACGCAGCCGAGCCGCGCGAGGCCGATGCACCGGGCCTGGAGCGGACTCCGGCCGCCGTTCACGAACCGCTCGGCCCCCGACTCGATCTCCTTGCGGACCGCGTCCTCGGGCATGTCCATGAATCGGCCGCCGGGCCAGTGGCCGTAAGGGCAGAGAATGCCCGGCCGCGATTCGAAGCCGCCGGAGGCGGGCCGAGACGTGGGCCTATAGAGGTTGCCGGTGACGACGTGGCCGGGAAACGATTCGAAGCAGACCCTCTCGATCGTGTAGCCGTCTCGCTCGATCCGACCGTGGATCATGGCCTCCACCGGCGGGCGAGGCGGCATCGGCAGCAGGCCCGCGGCAAGCGCGACCCGCGCCCGGACGAGGTTCGATCGATCGGCCCACTCGTGCGCCGATGCGACGGCCGTAAATGGATGCCGGCCATCCACCGTAACGGGCGGACCGAGCCGGCGATCGGCGGCGTGGGCGGTGCACGCCAGCAGAAGCCATGCAGCGATCACCGTCGGTGCAGGTTGGCAACCTGCACGCCAACTCCGAATCGGCGCTGCTGCACCGCAGGGAACCAACCTGCGGCTACGGTGTGATGCCATGGTGCTGATGCCAGTGTCCCCGCGGCCCAGCAGCCTGACAAGTTGTGCAGGCCACCCTGGCAGCTCGAATGGCCCCCATCGCTCACGCGATTGGGCTTCCTGAGGCCGCTCACACTCGCGCCGCAGGAAGCGTAACGCCGTGAGGCGTACGGCAACCAGGAAGCGTAACGCCGTAAGGCGTACGGCAACCAGAAAGCGTAACGCCGTCAGGCGTACGGCAACCAGGAAGCGTAACGCCGTAAGGCGTACGGCTGCCCCTCGCCGTCCGCGTGCGCAACGCCATCACCGCAAGATGCGCACGCCATCGGTTCGCGATGCGGTCATGTTCTCAGCAAGCGCCGTCAGCGCGGGGATCGCCCGTTCGTTCAAAACCACCACGACCGAGCCGCCGCTGCCGCCGCCGCTGATGCGGGCGCCGTAGAACCCGCGTGCGGGGCCGAGGTCTTCGATCGCCTCGACCATCGCGTCGGTCTCCAGACAGCCGAGGCCCATCGCCGAATAACCGGCATGCGACTCGGCGAGGACCTCCCCGATCATCGAGAGCACGATCTCGCAGTCATCGCCCGGAGCCTCGCGGAGTACACATTCGAGTGACTCGGCCCGCGCATGCTCCTCAACCGCGAATCGCGCGGCAGCCCGCACGGGATACGTTCGCCCCGGCTCGATCCGCGACTGCGGGTCGTCGATCGCGGCATGCCGTGCGATGAACTCGGCGCCCGTCATCGAGTCGGGAAGCACGTCGCGGCCGACCGAGGCCAGCTCCGCAGGCCGGGCCTCGGCGAGATAGGCAAGCCGCCGGCCGAGCGCCCGCTCCAGGATCGCCTTTCCCATGAAGGCGGCCGTGCGGGCAGTCGCGTACGGCGAATCGGCGACGGCATGCCGCACGCCGCTCGGCCACCCCACCGCGATCACACGCGACGGCAGCCGCACGCTCTCCATGAGCACGTCGGGCCGGCAGAGGATCGGCAGCAGCTCGCCGGGGCGGCCGTGCGCCGACGCAAGCTGGTCCATCAGGCCACACGGAGCGGCCACGACGTCGTTCTCGGCACGCTGCCCAAGCCGCGCGAGCGCCGTGCCCTCGAACGACACGCCCGCCCAGCGCTCGAGCGCCCGCAGCGTCGCCACCTCGAGCGCGGCACTGCTGCTCACGCCCATCGAGGCGGGCACGTCGGAGGTGATGCCGAAGGCCAGCCCGCCGGTCGGTCGCCAGTTCCAATGGGCGGCGAAGACCGCCAGGCAGCCCAGCGGATACCTCACCCACCGCGGCACGGCATGCTCGTCGAGCCACTGCCGCAGCGGCGCCGCGTCGGTGCGAACCGCGGCCACGAGATCCTGCGGCGGCATCGGCAGCGCGACAGGAGGCTCCTGCTCGCTGGAAAACGTGAGCCCAGGCTCGCCCCGCTCCTCGATCACCACCCGCGTGACACATGACAGCGGCATCTGGAGCACGAGGCTGCCGCTGTAGTCGGCCACACCGCCGAGCACGTCGAGCCTTCCCGGTGCGACACCCTCGACACGGCGGAGCCCGGCGACCGAGTCGCTCATGGCCGCGGCTCCACGGACCTGCCAGACCGGTAATGAGGCCCGGCGGCGGCCCGGAGTTCCGCCGCCTTCGCGTCGGGGTTTGATTCGTTGGTCATCGAACCGCCGCCGATCTCCGGCCCGGCGAGATACTTCATCGTGTCGGGCTTCCGCAGCGGCGGGTGAAACTCGATGTGAAACGGATACGACGCGTGGTCGCCGCCGTCCGCCGGCGCCTGATGCACCGCCATCACATAAGGCATCGGCATCCGCCAGAGATTGTCGTAGCAGGTCGCCACCTCGCGGACCATCGCCCCGAGCAGCCGCCGCTCACCCGCCGTGAGATCGAGCAGCGATGAAACCTGCCGCGTGGGCAGGATCAGCACCTCGTAGGCATACCGCGCGAACCACGGCACGCAGGCGACGAAGGCCTCGTTCTCAACCACCACGCGGCCGCCGGACCGCTCGCGGTCGAGCACGTCCTGGCCGAGGTATCGGCCGGTCCGCTCGAAGTGCCGCCTGCCCGACTCGACCTCGCGGGCGGTGTGGCCGTAGATCAGATCGCCGGCGTAGATCTGGCAGTGGGGGTGCGGGTTCGACGTGCCGACGAGTTCCCCCTTGTTCTCGAAGATGAGCACGTGGCGAACCTCGGGCCGCACGGCGAGCGCCGCCGTGCGGTCGGCCCAGAGATCAACCACCGCCGCGGCCTCGTCGAGCGAAAGATCCACGATCGTCCGCGAGTGATCGGGGTGGTAGCAGACGACCTCGGCCGTGCCGTGCGCGGGCCGGACGCGGTACAGGTCGTCGTCGCACGCGGCGGGCGGCGCATCGGGGCCGAAGCAGGGCAGGTCGTTCGTGAACCAGAACGTGCCGGCATAGGCGGGATTCGTACCGCCGAGCCTCTGGTTGCCCGGGCAGAGGGCGCACGTGGGGTCGTAGGCCGGCACGTCGGCCGGCGCCGGAGCCTTCACCTCGCCGCGCCAGGGCCGGCCGCCGCGGTGGGCCGTGAACAACACCCACTCCTCGCGAAACGGATGCCATCGTTGCTCCCACGTGCTTGCATCGTCGTCTCGAGCTTCGGCGCTGGTCATGCTGGTCACGAGAAGGCCCGTAGTTGCGCAGGCCGTCATGGGCCTTGGGAGTCGGAGCGGATCATAGAGTGGAGGAGACGCGTTGCAAACCTGCCCAATGCGTGTCATCGGTTCCTCGACCGGCTACGATCGCGACGGTCGTTCACGAAAGCTTCACGCATGCCACACTGGCCACTCAGCACACGATTGCTCACGGCGGCGGCGTGGTTGGCCGTCGCCGCGGCCGCGCATGCTCAGTTGCCCGCGTTCCCCGGCGCGGATGGCGCGGGCCGCCTCGTCACGGGCGGACGCGGGGGCAGCGTCTACCACGTCACGAGCCTGGCCGGGAAATACAACGACGCCAACCGCGCCGCCTACGGCACGCTGGCGTACGGCCTCGCCGACGCCAACTTCACCGTCAATGGCGTCGTGCAGCCGCGGACGATCGTGTTCGACGTCGGCGGCACGATCGACCTCGGCAGCTGGGACACCCAGTGCCGCTTCACCACCGGCCGCAACACGACGATCGCCGGCGAGACGGCGCCGGGCGGCATCAGCATCATCGGCGGCGTGATCAAGGTGGCGGGCGGCAACACCATCATCCGCAACCTCACGGTGGCCCCCGGCTACGGCGCCCGCGGCATCGGGGCCGACGGCATCCCCGACAGCTACGTCTACGACGCCTTCGACATCAGCGGCCAGGGCATCATGATCGACCACTGCTCGACCTTCTTCGCCACCGACGAGCACATCAGCGCCAACGAACTCGCCGCCGACGTCACGTTTCAATACACGAACATCTCGCAGGGGCAGAACTATCCCAACTTCGACACCACCGGCGTCTACACCGGCCATGCCTTCGGCTCACTCTTGCAGATGGGCAGCGCGGCGAAACTCAGCGTCCACCACAATCTCTACGCGCACCAGAAGGGTCGCCTGCCCCGGGTGGGGAGCACGGTCGGCACCGGCGCCATCAACGACTTCCGCAACAACGTCTTCTACAACTGGTTCGGCACGGCCGGCACGGGGGCGAGCAGTCAGCCGAGCTACAACAACTTCGTGGGCAACTTCTATCTCGCCGGCCCGGGCGGTGAAAACGCGGTCGGGGGCACATCGACGGCGATCACCAACGCCTCGGGGGGCACCGGCATCTTCGACGGCCTCAACTCCTCGGGCACGCGGGTCTACCACACGCTGAACCTCAAGGACACCAACAAGGACGGCGACCGGCTCGATGGCACGGCGCTGGCCAACTCCGACTTTGGGTCATCGTCGATCGTGGCCACGCCCTACGACGCCGGCTACGTGGGCGTCACCGACTCGGGCACCGCGGCGTTCGACCGGGTGCTCTCCTACGTGGGCGCCCGCTGGTGGACCCGCGACGGCGTCGCGGACACCGTGGACGAACGGATCATCCAGGAGACGCGGACGGGAACGGGAAAAATCACCGCCTGGGCCGACAATCCCACCGACGCCACCGACGCCGCCGAGTGGAACGCGATCAAGAACGCGCCGCTGCAGACGCGGCCCGCCGGTTGGGACACCGACGGCGACGGCATGCCCGATGCGTGGGAGCGGTCGCTGGGGCTCGACCCCACCGTCGCCACCAACAACGGCGACTTCGACAGCGATGGCTACACCGATCTCGAGGAGTATCTGCAGGACCTCACGGCGTGGCCGGCACCGAAGGCGGCCGTCTTCACCGGCTCGACCGGCCGCTATGCCCTCGCGAGCACCTGGGACACGGTCTGGCAGCCTTCGCGGTTCGACACCGTGCAGGTGAACTCCGGCACGGTCACGGTGGACGCCGTCGGCCAGAACGGCGGCACGCTCCAGATCTCGGCGACGGCGGTGGCCGGCCAGACACCCACGCTCGCCATCACGGCAGGCGGCCTGAAGCTCGCCGGCAGCCTCGTGATCGGTGCGACCACGGGCTCTTCCGCCCGCGTCGCCCTCTCGGGTGGCAGCCTCGTGGTGGCCGGCACGATCTCCACGGGGTCGGCGACGAGCGGCTGGTTCACGTTCACCGGCGGCGCATTGGCGGCCGCCGCCGTGGATGCGACGAGGCTCCGCTCAGGAACCGGCTCACCGCTGGGCCTGCTCCGCGTGGCCGATGCCGCGACGATCGCGCCGGGCGACCGCGGCACGGCGGGCCGCACAGTGGTCACGGGCGGCGTGGCCTTCGACTCGGGTTCGCTCGCAATCGATCTCGGAGGAACGTCGGCCGCGACCGTCTTCCAGTCGGGATCGGCGGCCCACGACCGGCTGGCGGTGAGCGGCAGCGTCGGCATCGTCGGTGCGTCGCTCGGGCTTGCGACCGTCGGCGGCTACGCGCCTGCCTGGCTCGTTCCGCACGACGTGCTCACGGCGGGTTCGCTCTCGGGACGATTCACGTCGATCGCCGGCGTCGACCTCGGCGGCGGGAAGCGACTCGCGGTGTCCTACACGGCGACAGCGGCGGTCGTCACCGCCGCGATGGCGGGCGACACGAACCTCGACGGCACGCTCGACATCCTCGATGCCGCAGGATTCGCTTCGGCCGGGCTTTTTGACGCCGGCAGCCTCGCCACGTGGGCCGATGGCGACTTCAACGGCGACGGCCTGGTGGACATCCTCGACGCGGCCGACTTCGTGACCCAGGGCCTCTTCGACGCGGGCGACTACACCGGCGTCGCCGGCCAGGTGGCCGCGGTGCCGGAGCCGGTTGGGCTGATGGCGTGTGCGGTTGCGGCGTGGGCCGCCACCCTCCACGCCGTCAGGCGACGCACACGCCGCAGCCGGACGCGCGAGACGGATCACACGTGAATCTCTGCCGCCGTCCAAGCCGAAGGCCGTAAGGCCTCGGGCGCGGTCGAGAAGACACCGAATCTGTCCTGGCCGCACCCCACGCCTCACGGCGTTGGGCTTGTACAGGCAACGCGTGACCTTCGGTCTCATACGCGTCGCGTTTGATCCTGAGGCGATCCTGCAGCAGTGTCGCTCCGCCAGGAAGCCCCGAGCGGGAGCGAGGGGATCACGCGT
>JAGWWA010000003.1 GCA_018970605.1 Planctomycetota bacterium
GCCACGCTCAACACGCTCGTCTTCTCGGACGAACTCGAGGCATTTGGCCTCACGGTGGAGGCGGTCGCTGACGCAGGGGTCGATGCGGTGCTCGTGCAGGACGTCGGGGCGGCCCGGTGGATCCGCGATCGGCTGCCGGACCTGCCGTTGCACGCCTCGACCCAGATGACGCTCACCAGCGCCGAGACGATCGCCCTGGCCGAGGAACTGGGGATGGATCGGGTCGTCGTCGCGCGGGAGCTCTCGATCGAGGAGATCACGGCGATCCGCCGGCAGACGGCGATGCCGCTCGAGGTGTTTGTGCACGGGGCGCTCTGTGTGGCCTATTCAGGGCAGTGCCTGACGAGCGAATCGCTCGGCGGCCGCAGCGCCAATCGCGGCCAGTGCGCCCAGGCCTGCCGACTGCCCTACGACCTCGTCTGCGACGGCAAGGACGTCGAGCTCGGCGACCGGAAATACCTGCTGTCTCCGCAGGATCTGGCCGCCTATGCGCTGGCTCCAGAGTTGATCCAGGCGGGAGTAGCCTCGTTCAAGATCGAGGGCCGGCTCAAGACACCGGAGTACGTCGCCAACATCACGCGGCACTACCGCCAGGCGATCGACACGGCGGTTGCAGGCCGACCGGTCGAGTTCACGCCCCGGGAGGTGGAGGAGATGGAACTCTCCTTCTCTCGCGGCTTCTCGCCTGGCTGGCTCCGGGGCTGCGATCACAAGATGCTCGTGCCAGCGCTGACGAGCGCGAAGAGGGGCGTGCGGCTCGGCACCGTGGCGGAGGTTCGCCGCGACCGCGTGGTGGTCGATCTCGTGGGCAGCGTGAAGCGGGGCGACGGGATCGCGATCGACTGTGGCGAGACGAGCGACCACGCTGCCGGCGGCCGTGTGTACGAGGTCTTTGTCGCGGGGCGGTCGCTGATCGCGCCCGTAGCCGGAGGCCGCGTGGAACTCGCCTTCGCCCACGGGGCGATCGACATGGCTCGGCTGAGTCCGGGGCAGGCCGTCTGGAAGACCGACGATCAGGAACTCACGGCCCGCCTGCGAAAGACCTTCATGGGCGACGGCCTTCGCCGGCGGCAGCCCGTCGATCTGCACGTGACGGTAGCCGTGGGCGAACCACTGCGCGTGACGGCTCGCACGGCGCTCGGGGCGACCTGCGAGGTGGCATCGGCCGAGCCGGCCCGCGCGGCAACCAAGCATGCGCTTTCCATCGAGACGCTTCGCGACCAACTCGGCCGGCTCGGCGGCACGCCCTTTGAGCTTCGCGATCTCACGGCCGACATCGCCGGCTCGCCGATGCTGCCCTTCAGCCTGCTCGGTGCGGTGCGGCACGACCTCGTCGCGGCCCTCGAGCAGGCTGTTCTCCGACCATCCGCATCAAGAAGCCCCGAGCGCGAGCGAGGGGTTGTCGGCACGGATGCGCGCGGGGCCGACGTCCCGCCGTCCGCCTCTCCCGTTCCGACGCTCCACATCCTCGTCCGCTCGCTCGGCCAGCTCCGGCGCGTGCTGGAACTCGGCGAGCGGCGGATTCAGGCTGAGTTTGCCGACATCCGGCAGTATCGCGACGCGGTCGAACGCTGCCGTGCCGTCGGCGGGACGATCCTCCTGGCGACGCCGCGGATCCAGAAGCCCGACGAACTGGGGATCTTCCGGCTGATGGCGAAGCAGGAGCCCGACGGCGTGCTCGTCCGCAACTGGGCGGCCCTGACGTTCTTCCGCGCGGCCGGCCTGCCGGTCGTCGGTGATTTCTCGCTCAATGTCACCAACGAACGCACGGCCGAGTTCTTCATGGCCGCCGGCTGCGACCGCGTGACCGCCTCCTACGACTGCAACCGCGAACAGCTGCTCACGCTGGTCGATGCGGTGCCGCCGGAGTGGCTGGAGGTTGTCGTCCACCAGCACATGCCGATGTTTCACATGGAGCACTGCGTGTTCTGCGCCGTGCTCTCGCCGGGCACGAACAAGACCAACTGCGGCCGGCCCTGCGACGACCACGCCGTGAAGCTGCGGGACCGCATCGGCGTGGAGCATCCGCTCACGGCCGACGTCGGGTGCCGCAACACGCTTTACAACGCGGTGGCGCAGAGCGGCGCCGAGGCGGTACCGGCCCTGCTGGCGAAGGGCGTGCGGCATCTCCGCATCGAACTGCTCGACGAGGACGACGCGGCGATCGGCAGGGTGATCGCCGCCTATCGTGACCTCATGGCTGGTGTGACGACCGGCCGAGACGTCTGGACGGCGCTTCGGGCCACCAACCGCGTAGGCGTCACCCGCGGCACGCTCGAAGAGAAGCGAAACCCGCTGGCGATTCTCTGAGTCGTGTCAGGGCGAGAACTCAGCGAGGGGCTGCCCATGCCCTCGAGCGAGCTATGGGAGCAAGCGCAGCCAGGATGGCGAAGCGCAGCGGACATGCAGTGAGTCGAGGCCGGGAAGGCCGAGACGAACGTCCAGCGAGAGGGCGTGGGCAGCCTCGAGCCCCCGCGATAGGCAGACACAGGTTGACAACCTGCGCGACGAGCCTCCCCGAGCCTCCCACCGTGATCGTGCTGCCGCTGTGCCAAAAATGAACCGGCCCGGATCGGCGGGGCCGATCCGGGCCGGGTTTGATCACGCCTGGCTGCGCCGAGGGCTCACTTCGACATCTTGGTGAGCGTCTCGACCATCGGGCCGACGACCGGGCCGAGCAGGTCCTTGACGCCCGGGAGCGCCATGACCGTGTCGATCACCTTCGTCAGCATGCCCAGGTTCTTGCCGATGAAGTCGGCGAACACGGGCTGCTCCTCGGCCGGCAGCTTGCCGGCCTCATCCTCGAGCGAGGTGAGCATCGGGGCGAGCTTCTCGAGTTCCGGCACCGCGAGGCGGGCCGTCTCTTCGTTGGTCACGCCCTTGAGGACGCTCGACAGGCCGCCGAAGAGTTCGGTGGCGTTCTTGCCGATGCGGACCGCCTCCAGGAACTTCGGGTCGATCGAGAACGAGTCGACGACGGTGTCGGTCACGTTCCGACCCTGACGCTCGATCACCTCGGTGACCCGCTCGGTCACGGGGCCGATCTTCCGCTCGCCTTCGACCACCACGGCCTCGCCGGCCTTCTTGGCCTGATTCTGGTTCCAGAGGTACCAGCCAAGGCCGAGGGCGCCGAGCGCCAGCAGCGGGAGGAGCCAGCCGGGCAGGCCGCCGGCAGGCTGCGGCTCGTGCGAGTGGCTGCCGTGGCGGGCGGGGGTGGCCGAGCCACCGCTCACCGCGCCGAAGTCACCGAGCGACAGGCCGCGCGGCAGGGCGTTGCGGATGTTGCCGGACTGCTCCGAGAACAGACGCGACACGCTGGCAGCGTCGGGCTTGCCCGTGAACTGCTTGGCCACCATGCCGAGCACCATCGGGGCGAGGTAGGTGAGCAGCGTCTTCATGATGCCCGGCTGCATGCCGGCGAACGACGCAATCGTGCCGACGAGGCTCGAGAGGTTGTTGCCGCCGCCGAGCAGCGAGGTCAGGAGGTTGCCGCCGAGGCTGCCGAGGCCCGATGCCTGGCTGCCGCCGAGCAGGCCGGCGAGGTTGCCGAGCATGCCGAGGTCGAGGCCGCCCATCGCCTTGGCGAGTTGGTCGGCGCCACTGTTGGTCTGCGCCATCTTGCCAAACACGTTGAGCAGGGCCGGCACGGCGGCGCTCGTCGCGGTCTTGGTCTGCGAGTCGTTGGCGCCGATGAGGCCGCCCAGCTTGCTCAGCACGTCGGGCGACGTGAGCTGGCTCATGATCAGATCCGAAATGTTCATCATCTAACTCCAGAAGGAAGATACGAGGGTAAAAAACCACGAAACGAGTTCAGTCATTGTCCCGCCCCGCCGGGCGGCGGCCTCGGATCGCGGAGGGGTGTGGAACCATTCCCCGGATCGTCGGAACGGACAGTTTTTGTAAATGCTGTCAGGGCGGTTCGCAACGCACCGGCAAAAACCGCTGGGCCGGGGTGTTCGGGGGCGTCTTTTCCGCCGAAAGGACGTGCTCCCTCACCAGTAGACGTACTGTAAAAAGCGCTCGCGGTCGGCCGCGGGCAGGTCGTCGATCCTGGGCACGACCCAGCGGTTCTCGTCGGTGTCGATGAGCATCTTGCCACCGGTGCCGAAATCAAAAGCCTGGCCCTGAGTCCAGCGTGCCGTGAACCGCCGCCGGCCCACGTCGCTCTCGACGTCGAAGTCGAGATAGCCGTGCACGAGCCGCACGTCGTGCACCCGGCGGATGTCGCGGATCAGCGCCCGCCGCTGCAACGCGACGCGGATGACGTCCTGTTCCGCTGCCGGCCAGTCGCCGAGCCGACGAATCATGCCCAGTTCCACCTCGTCGCCGTGCTCGTCCCATCCGCGGACGGAGAGATACTCTTCGGGATGCGTCGCCGGAAATGTCCGAATGATGAAGATGCCGGAGGCCGCTGCGCCACCGGACGAGTGCATCTCGATCCGCTCCTGAGCGCCGATGCTGAAGTGGTGCCGGGCGGGCTCCAGCCAGGCAATGCTTGCGGCCGTGGAGGAGGTTGACTCGGGCGGCGAGTCGTCCGGGCCCGACGCCGACTCCTCTTCGGCGATCAGCGTGTCGATCGTCGGCTGCTTCGTGACCTGCGTCTGGATCCGCACGAGGCGGGCGTAGACGCCGTCGGCGGCGAGCAGTTCGGCGTGTGTGCCCTGCTCCACCAGGCGGCCACGGTCGAAGGCCAGGATGCGGTCGGCGTTGCGGAGCGTGGAGAGCCGGTGGGCGATTGCGATCGTCGTCCGCCCGCGGACGAGCACGGCGAGCGCTTCCTGGATCGCCTTCTCCGCCTCGGCGTCGATGTTGCTCGTGGCCTCGTCGAGCACGAGGATCCGCGGGTCGTAGAGGAGCGTGCGGGCGATCGAGAGCCGTTGCTTCTCGCCGCCGGAGAGCCCCGCGCCGTGCTCGCCGAGCAGGGTTTCGTACGCCAGCGGCTGCCGGCAGAGGAAGTCGTGGGCCCCGGCCGCCTTGGCGGCGGCAAGCCCCTCCTCGATCGTCGCCTGCGGCCGGCCGAAGGAGAGGTTTCGCCAGATCGTGCCGCGAAACAGGAAGGAGTCTTGAAAGACGATCCCGAGCCGCTCGCGGAGATCATGGGACGCGAGCTGGCGGATGTCGTGGCCATCGACCGTGATCGAACCCTCCTGGACGTCGTGGAAGCGGGCCAGGAGGTTCACCAGGGTGCTCTTGCCGGAACCCGACCGGCCGACGATCCCGATCATTTCGCCCGGTTGCACCTCGAACGACACGTCGTGCAGCACGGGCTGATTGCGGTCGTAGCCGAAGGTGACGTTCGCGAAGCGGATCTCGCCCCGCACGTCGTGCCAGGGCTCCGGCTTCGCGGGCTCCGTGACCAGTGCCGGGGTGTCGAGCAGTTCGAGCACCCGCTTGCTGCCGGAGAGGAAGCTGGTGAGCCAGGTGGTGAAGTTGGAGAGCGCGCCGAGCGGGGCGTAGAACATGGCGAGGTAGGCGAGAAACGCGATCAGCTGCCCGAGCGTCATGCTGCCGCCGATCACATCGCGGCCACCGACATACCAGACGATCAGGCCGCCGAGGCTGAAGACGATCTGCATCGACGCGGCGTAGGTGGTGTTGGTGTGCTCCACCCACTGCCGCCAGCGGCGGAGGTGGTCGCTGGCGGCGTGGAAGCGTTCGAGCTCGCGGGACTCCTGGGCGAAGGCCTTGACGACGCGGATGCCGGAGAGCATCCCGGAGAGCGTGGTCATTTGTTTGCTGGCCGCATCCCAGAGCCGGTAGTGCCGCGGGTAGACGTGCCGCCAGAAAATCCACGACCCGAGAATCACCAGTGGCACCGGGATGAGCGTGAACATCGCCAGCTTGGGGTTGATCCAGACGAGCATCGCCCCGACGGCGACGAGCTGCACGATCTGGAGCAGGAAGCCGCCGGTGATCTGGTGCATGAGGCCGTGCAGCACTTCGCTGTCGTGCGCGACCCGGCTGATCATCGAGCCCACCTGGTGGCGGTCGTAGTAGGCGACCGACAGGCCTTGGAGCTTCCGAACCATCTCCTCCCGGAGCGCCGAGGTGATCCCCGAGCCGATCGCGGAGGTCAGCCGCCCCTTGATCACGCCCACCACGGCGAGGAGCACGCGGGAGAACGCCAGTGCGAGAACGACGACGAGCAGGGCCGTCTTGAAGTCGGGTGCGCTGCCGCCCGCTTCGCCGGCCTTGGCTGAGAGGATGTCGTCAACCATGTACTGCTGGAGCTTCGGCGGCACCAGTTCCGCGACCACGCCCACGAAGGTGAGCAGGCAGAGGAACACCGAGCCGCGGGCGTAGGGAGCCAGCAGGCCGCCGACCCGTCTGAGGATCTGCCCCTTCTGGAGGCATCGCGGACACGAATCCTCGGCCGTCTGGAGCCGCAGGCCACACGACGGGCACGCGGGAGGGTCGAGCGATCCCTCGAGTCCCTCCACCTCTCCGGGCAGTCCCGCGGCGAGCCGCTCACGCGATCGATCGAGTGCCCGCGACACCTTGTGGAACCTGGTGGCAAGGGCGTTGGAGTAGCGGACGAGGTCGATCCAGACGCCGTCGGTGCGGACCTGCAGCGAGCCGCCGCCGATGCCGGACGTCGTGCGGACTTTCTCCACGCCCTGCCAGGCGACTGCGCGGAGGGTGTCGTGGCCGTCGGTGGCCGCGAGGTGGTCGGGTGTCACCACCAGCCATTCGGCCGCGGGTTCGCCTGCGAGGCCGACGTCGGTGCCGACCGAGAGCAGGACCGGGCGGTGGTTGAGCCCTGCCGCATCGAGGCGGCGATGCACGTGGTCGGGCATTCCGGACGGTGGCCCGTGGCCGGCCGCGGCCGTATGCTCCTGCCTGTGAGCGGTCGTGGTGATCGCGGTTTCCTTCGCGCGGGTCCTTCGGAGAGCTTCGTCCATGATCTACGAGCGTATGCCAGGGGTGGTTCGGCAGGCCATCGGGGCGGTGGTCGCCCTGGCGGTGGCGGTGGTCGCAGCAGACCGTGCCCGGGCCGTGGAAGAGGGCTTTGAGAGCCTGTTCAACGGGACGGACCTTGCCGGCTGGAAGGCCAACGAGAATCCTGACAGCTGGTCGGTGAAGGACGGCGAGATCGTCTGCAAGGGGCCCCGCAGCCACCTCTTCTACGTGGGGGCCGACCCGGCAAAGCCCGAAGAGTTCAAGAACTTCCACCTCAAGGCGGAGGTCCTGACGAAGCCGGTGGCCAACTCCGGCATCTTCATTCACACCGCCTTCCAGCCGGACGGCTGGCCGGCCCAGGGCTATGAAGTGCAGGTCAACAACTCGCAGCAAGACCCGGTTCGCACCGGCAGCATCTACAACGTCGTCAAGAACTTCACGCCGCCCGCCAAGGACGACACCTGGTTCGCGATGGACGTGATGGTCAACGGCAAGGCCGTGGGTGTGGCGGTGGACGGTCGGGTGCTCTTCGAGTTCGTCGAGCCGGACGGCGCGACGGGCACACGGAAACTCTCGCGGGGCACCTTCGCCCTGCAGGCCCATGACCCAGGCAGCGAAGTCCATTACCGCAACATCCGCGTGAAGCGGATGCCGTAACTCCTGGCCCTGCCGCACCGCTCAGGGCTGCCCGTGCCCGTCGCCGGACGCTCGTTGCGGACCAGCAGGCCTTTTGGGGCAGCAGGGCGTGAACCCCTCGCTTCCGCTCGGGGTTTCCTGATGTCGATCATGGCACCGCCAGGAAGCCCCGAGCGGAAGCGAGGGGATCAACGGTTGCGAATGGTCACGCCTCGTTGTGAGGAGACCGCGCATCCCCTCGCTGGCGCTCGGGGTTTCCTGTCAGGCTGACACTGTGCAGACCCCTGCGGCTGCATTTTTGAGCCGCCTATGCCGATAATGCCGGTGGTGCGGGCTGCGCCGGCGAGGGGCCGGAGGCCGCCCGCGACCAGACTCGGGAGGGATTCATGGTCACCGGGAAACTGCCGGCGGGGATTCGCGACGACATCACCCAGTGCATCGGCCGCACGCCGCTGGTTCGGCTGCGGCGGGTCTCCGAGGGCTGCGTGGCCACCGTCGCCGGCAAGATCGAGAACATGAACCCGCTCTGGAGCGTGAAGGACCGCATCGCCGGCGCGATGATCGAGGCCGCGGAACGCGACGGCCTGATCGGTCCCGACACGGTGATCATCGAGCCCACCAGCGGCAACACGGGCATCGGCCTGGCCTATGTCTGCGCCGCCCGCGGCTACAAGCTGCGGGTCACGATGCCCGAAAGCATGAGCCTCGAGCGGCGGCGGATGCTCAAGGCGCTTGGCGCGGAGCTCGTGCTCACGCCCGCGGCCGAAGGGATGCCCGGCGCCGTGCGGCATGCCGAGGAGATCAGCCACTCGAGCACGCAGTTTTTCATGCCGCAGCAGTTCAAGAACCCGGCAAACCCCGACGTGCACCGGCGGACGACGGCCGAGGAGATCTGGGCCGACACCGAGGGGCAGGTCGATATCGTCGTCTGCGGCGTGGGCACCGGCGGCACGATCACGGGCGTCGGTGAGGCCCTCAAGGCGAAGAAGCCGGGCATCAAGGTCGTGGCTGTCGAGCCGGCCAACAGTCCGGTGATCACGCAGAAGCTTTCGGGTCAGCCGATCAAGCCGGGTCGCCACACGATCCAGGGAATCGGCGCGGGATTCATCCCCGATATCCTCAATCTCGACATCATCGACGAGGTGGTGAAGGTGGACGACGAGGATGCGATGGAGACGGCCCGGCAGCTCGCCAAGCGCGAAGGGCTGATGTGCGGCATCAGCTGCGGCGCCGCCGCGTGGGGGGCGCTGCAGGTGGCCCGACGATCGGAGAACGCCGGCAAGCTTGTGGTCGTGGTATTGCCCGACCTCGGCGAGCGGTATCTCTCGACGCGGCTCTTTCCGGAGTAGGTGGAAGTCGCGCCCGTCTCGGGAAGCCCCATCGCGTGAGCGGTGAGGGCAGAGGTCAGGTCTGACGAGGGGAGCCGTACGCCTCACGGCGTTACGCTTCCTGGGCAGAGGGGGAGCCGTACGCCTCACGGCGTTACGCTTCCTGGGCAGAGGGGCAGCCGTACGCCTCACGGCGTTACGCTTCCTGGGCAGAGGAGCAGCCGTACGCCTCACGGCGTTACGCTTTCTGGGCAGAGGGCAGCCGCACGCCTTACGCTTCCTGGGCAGGAAGCCCAATCGCGTGAGCGATGGGGGCTGTGTGGAGCGCCTTACCGCCGCCGCTGGGCGAACAGCCAGTCGAGCACCGCGGGATTGCGATAGGCCGCCGTCCACGAGTCGTGGCCGACGCCCTCGAGTTCCGAGTAGATGGGTGTCCCGCCGGCGGCCTTGAGCGCCGCGATCATCGAGCGGGAAAGCCCGACGGGCACGAGCGGATCCGACTCACCGTGGAAACACCACGTTGGCAGCGCCGCGATCCGTGTCGCCGTGGCTTCGTCGCCACCGCCGCAGATCGGCAGGATCGCGGCGAATGTGCCGGGCGACCGGGCCGCAAGATCCCACGTGCCATAACCCCCCATCGAGAGTCCGGTGAGGTAAAGGCGATTCCGGGCGGCCGCCGGCTCAGAGGCCAGCACGGCCTCGAGGGCGGCGATCGCTGCGGCCCCGTCGGTGGTCGGCGTGTCGGGCAAGGCCGCTGTCTTCTTGGTCTGCCAATCGAACGCGCTCCAGGAATGCTCCTCGCGACACTGCGGCGCGACGAGAAAGCAGGGATGCCGGCTCCGCAGCGACGGCTCCGCCATCCACGTGGGGAAGAACTTCAGCTGCCGCTCGTTGTCGTTGCCCCGCTCGCCCGCGCCGTGCAGAAACAGCACGACGGGATAGGTCGTCGCCGGCTCGATCGTGGCCGGCCGCAGCAGCCGGTAGCGGAACTCGACCGGCTCGCCCCGTTCGGTCACGGTGAGCGTTCGCGACTCGTAGGCATCGGCGTCCGACTCCCCGGCCACCAACTGCGTGTGCATCAGCACGACCGCTCCCAGGATGAGGCCTCGAACCAGCATCTCACTCCTCGTCGGCCGTGTCGCCGATGGCGAGCTTCACCCGTCGCGGCATCGTCATCCGGGCGAACATCCCCAAGGCCCCCTTCGGCAGGCCGAGGAACTCGAGGTGCTCGAACCAGCCAGGCACCTCGGCGGCGAGTTTGCCGACGCGGGTGCCCCGGAGGTCGAGTCGCCGGAGGTTCTTGAGGTCCTTGAGCTGCAGCAGCCCCTCGTCGGTGATCGGGCCACCCACGAGGTCGAGCACCGTCAGATCCTTGAGGGAGTCCGATCGAAAACCGAGCAGCACCGCGAACACATCGTCGGCACGGCCATTGGCGAGCCGCACCGCCACGAGCTTGTCGGCCACGTGGCCGAAGTCCTCGCCGAACGACCGCCGGAGCCAGTCGGTCTCCTCCATCTCGATGCTGCCCCCGCGCTCGATCGTCTCCGTGGCGACCTCCTGCTGTTGCGCGTAGGCGTCGATCTTCGATGCGAGCCACTCGATCTTGCTGGCCTTGAACTTGACGTACTCGTTGGCTTCGTCGAACGCCTTCTGGAGCCGAATGAATTCCTGTGGATCACCGCCGCGGTCGGGGTGGGCCTTCATCGCTTTGGCCATGTAGGCCTGCTTGACGTCCTCGAGCGTCAGCGGGGGACGGAGGCCGAGCATCGCCAGGCATTCCGGGATCTGGGCGTCGGGGAGTGGGGCGGCGTGCGACATGTGGGCGCTCTGGGAAATCGGGGTGGACGAAGCCTACGCGACGACCGTGCGGCCGTCCACGCGCGGCGGCCGTGGTTCGGCTTGATCGCCACCGCCGGATTGCCTATCTCCACAGTGCCGCGGCCGGAGGGATCCGGTCGGATGCGGCATCCAAGGAGGGCAGTCATGGGTTTCGACGCGTCGAGATGGGTGGTTGCGCGTGAGGTCGCCGCGGCGGCGGTGATCGTGGCGGTGGGCATCGGCTGGCGGTTGATGACCGGCAGCCTCGAGGCGGACGCCACGCCTCCTCAGGCATCGGCACCGGCGAACCCCGGCCCCAAGCCGGTCGCGATCGTCAACGGGGTCGAGATCACCTCGGATCAGCTCGCAACGGAGTGCCTCGGTCGTCACGGCGGCAGCGTCCTGGAGACGCTCGTCAACCGTCGCATCATCGAGCAGGCCTGCCAGCGGCAGGGCATCACGGTCTCACCGCAAGACGTCAGCGGCGAAATCGACGCGATGGCCCGGCGGTTCAGCGTGCCACGCGACAAGTGGCTGGACATGATCCAGCAGGAACGCGGGATCACGCCCAAGCAGTATGCCGACGACATCGTCTGGCCGATGCTTGCCCTTCGGACGATCGCCCGCGGAGCGGTCGAGCCGTCGGCCGAAGAGCTTCAGCAGGCCTTTGAGAACAGGTTTGGTCCCGCCGTGAAAGCCCGCATCATCGCCTGCCGCAGCCGGCAGGACGCGGATGCCGTGCGCGCCAAGGCTCTCGCCACCCCCGAGGAGTTCGGTGCCCTCGCCCGCCAGCATTCCGTCGACGTCGGCAGCGCCAGCGCCAACGGCTGGGTGCAGCCGATCCGCCTGCATTCGGGTGATGTGGGGTTCGACAAGGCCGCGTTTGCCCTTCAGGAAGGCGGCATCTCCGAGGTCGTCCAGGTGGCCGATCAGTTCATTGTGATCAAGTGCGAAGGACACCTGCCGCCCTCGGGCGCGACGCTCGACGAGGTCCGTCCGCACCTGGCCGAGGAACTGCGGGAGCGGAAGAGCCGCCAGGCATCGAGCGAGGTCTTCAAGAAGCTCCAGGATGCGACCACCATCGAGAACGTCATGAACGATCCCACGAAGGCCGGCACTCGCCCCGGGGTGGCCGCCCTCGTCAACGGCCAGCCGGTGACGCTCGAGGAAGTGAAATCGGTCTGTCTCGAGCGGTACGGCCGCGATGTGATCGAGGTGCTGGTCACGAGGACGCTGGTCGAGCAGGCCCTGAAGAAGCAGCAGCAGACGGTGACGCAGGCCGACCTGGACGCGGAGATCGCCCGTGCCGCCGCGCAGATGGGCTTCACGAAGGCCGATGGCACCGCCGACACCGCCGCCTGGCTCGAGCGCGTCACCCGTGAGGAGAAGGTGCCGATGCGGCATTACATGGAGGACGTCGTGTGGCCGACCGTGGCCCTCAAGAAACTCGTGGGTGGCGTGTCGGTGTCGCAGGAGGATCTCGACAAGGCGTTCGCGGCGACCTTCGGCCAGCGGGCGAAGTGCCGGGTCATCGTGCTCGACAGCCAGCGGCGGGCGCAGGAGGTCTGGCAGATGGCCCGACAGAACCCCACCGTCGAGCACATCGCCACGCTCGCCGAAACCTATTCCGTCGATCCGACCACGCGATCGCTCCGCGGCGAGGTGCCCCCGATCCAGCGGTGGGGCGGCCAGCCGACGCTCGAACGGGAGGCCTTCGCCCTCAAGCCGGGCGAACTCTCGGGCGTCGTCCAGGTGGCCGACCGCTTCATGGTGATCTACTGCGAGGGCTTCACCGAGGCGGCGAAGGTGTCGTTCGCCGAGGTGCGGAACGAACTCTACGACGACATCTTCGAGAAGAAGCAGCGGATCGAGATGGGGCGTCACTTCACGCACCTGCGCGAGTCGGCCGCCATCGACAACTTCATCGCCGGCACCAGCCAATCGCCCACGCAGGCAGCCCGGGCGGGCGGACCCGCCGGCGCCGGGCTGCCGGCCACGACCCTCTCGAAGACCGAGGCGGCCGATCTCGCCAAGCCCCGCGCCGGCAGCGCGAAGGCGGCGCAGGGCGTCGTTCCGGCGGTCCATCAGGCGCCAGTCCCGAAGTAAGGCGTTTCATGCGAGATCCCGGCGAGTCGCAGCATTTCCGCAGCCGGCCGGAGGCACGGCCGGACAGGTGCGACCCGGATCAGGTGGGCCGTACGACCCAGTCGCCGGCCTACGGCGCCGGCATCTCCCAGGCGGTCTGCAAGGAGATGCCGTTGTCGTCAGCGCGGAGCGTCGTCGCCCCCACGCCGAACATGCCCTCCATCTCGTCGTCGCTCGGAAGCAGTTTCTGCATGCCCGCGAGCAGATCCCGGTAGGACTCCTCGACGTCTTCCGGCACCAGCGACTGCATCATGTCGCGGAGCACCCCGAGCGTGCCGCCCGACCGCGAACTGTCGCTGATGCCGAACATCCGCGCCGGCTCCAGCGCCAGCAGTTCGGCGGCTCGGCGGGGCACGTCGCTCTCGCGGAGCGACGATTCGCCCGTGGGTGGATTGCGGATCGCGGTGAGCGTGCGCTCGAGGGTGTCGGCGCCGATGCCGACCACGAGGTGATCCTGGCCGAGAAACACCGCGGGTCCGTCGGGCAGTCGGACGCCTCGAAAACCCTGCTCCTCCTGCAGGTCGCCGCCGGCCATGCCGGCGAGTCGCTGGAGGATCTTGCCGAAGGGGGCGTCGTCGGTGATCTGCCAGATCACCGCGAGTCGGTCGGCGATCTGTCGGGCCTGCTGGCCGCCGTCGCGTCCGCGTGCCCGCCGGGCCTCCGCGAAGGCCTCGGCCACGCGGGGTGGATAGCTCACGATCCAGTGGCGGCTGCCGAGGGACGTGAGCACCCGCGGCAGGTCCACTCCCAGCCATCCCTGGGCCTGCATCTCGACGGCCATGAACATGGTGGCGGTCTGCTCGCCCCCGGCGGCCACCGCGTATTCTTTCACGGTCTCGTAGGCCTTGCCGAGATCGAGCGAGATCTGCGAGAAGTCGATCGCCTCCCGGGTCACGAACGACGGCACCTCGGCGGCATCGCAGTCCTGATCGAGGATCCGCATCAGGCTGGTTCGGGGAGCCGGCAGCGCGGCGAACAGGCCGCTGCGGAAGCGGCCCTCGTCGAGCGTCTGACGCCAGGCGATCGGCCCCAGCGTGTCGGCCCCGATCATGGCGAGCCCGTCCCGGGTCGGTTCGTCGCCGTAGGCCGCCATGACGACCCGCGGATCGACCGCGACGTCGAGCAGGGGCAGTCCCGCGGGAAGCGCCGCGGCCATGCCGGGTGTTTCGAGCGCCTCGGCGACCGGCGAACGGAGCGCGTCTTCATCGGCCGCATGGGCCGCGAGGAATCGCTCGAAGATGTCGCGTGACTCCTCGGCCCCGCCCTCGACGTCGAAGTCTCGCTCACCGGCCCTGGGGCGGGCGGCCGTCGGCGGCAGCGTCTGCCCGATCACGAGCCGCCCGCCCAGCCGTGCGAGGAAGCCGTAGGTGTGCCCGGTCTTCACCAGTTTCGCGTTTTTGACCCGCTCCTGGAGTTCCGCCAGTCGCTTCTCGACGGCCGCCTCGTCGTTGCCGTCGATCGACACGTCGCCGAGGTCGAGTGCCGACGGGTCGATGCCCATCATCGGCTCCACCATCCAGAGCACCTCCTGGCCCGCCATCTCGAGGTCGACCCGCCTGGTGGTACCGGTCTCGTCCTTGGCGATGTCCTCCTCCAGTTTCCGCTGCGCAGCCGTGATCATGCGCGCCGCCGTTTCCTCCCCCGGCTCGAGCCACAGGAGCATCATCGCCAGCGGCGGCAGCCCGTCGTCGCGCCGCCGCATCACGAATCCGGCGCCCATGTCGCCCCGGAAGGCGGCGGAAAGATCCTCCATGCGCAGGTCGTAGCGGCCCAGGGCGTCTTCGAGGTCCTCGAGGTCGCCGCTCGCCCCGTCCGCGCGGAACGTGTCGAGCAGCACCTTCCATGCTCCCTGCAGCCGCCGCTCGGAGAGGGCCACCGCGCCGAACTTCGTCCGCCCGCGGATGGCCTCGAGAAACTCGGCCGGCTGCGGCATGCGGACCATCACGGCGGTGCCCTCCGGAAGACACGCCCAACTGGGTCGGATCTCGGCGGCGCCCGCGAGTCCGGCGGAGGCGGCCACGAGGAGGACGACACACCGGAAGCGGTCGGCGCGGAGGCGCATGACGAATCCTTTCGTAATGGAGAGCACGGAGAGCCGCCGGCCTGGTCAGGCGCCCGCTACGGCGCCGTTTTTGCCCCTTCCGCCGCCGGTCCGCCAGGGTGGTGCGGAGGGGGCAGGTAGGTGACGCCGTTCTGGGGCTGCGACTCGTCGTACGGGTACGTGTCGCGGTGGACGAGGAAGTCGATCAGTTCGTTGGCGGGGATGCCGAACGCCAGCCCCTCGAAGACGGCGGCGCCCGCGCAGGCGACCGCCACCACCTCGCCGCGGGCGTTGAAGATCGGCCCGCCGCTGTTGCCCGGGTTGATCGCCGCGTCGGTCTGGATGAGCCGCATCTGGTCGATCGTCCGCGTGGTGCTGCTGACGATGCCCTGCGTCACGCTCCGCTCCAGTCCGGCCGGATTGCCGATGGCGAACACGAGGTCGCCGACGCGGAGGTCGTCGCGGTCATTGATCACGACCGGCTCCGGCAGCCGCCCCTTGGTCTCCTCCGGATCGAGCTGCAGGATGGCGAGGTCGCGGAGCGGCTGCAACGAGACGATCTTCACCTTGCGATACTCGTTCTTCTCGAAGCCCTTGTCGGTCCGCCGAAAGAGCGTGACCTGGATCCGCGTGTTGTTCTCGACGACGTGGTAGTTGGTCACGAGGTGGCCGTCCGGGCTGATCAGGAAGCCGGTGCCGAGGCCGCCGGGATTGCGGACCAGCACCACGGCCTCGCCGAACCGCTTCACGAGTTCGGGCACCTCGCGGGCTTCGAGCCGGCCGGTGCGAAAGATGTCGTGCTGGTGGGAGTCGCCGGCGTCGGCTTCCGGCGTTTCGGCGCGGACGTCGAGCAGCTTCTTCGCCGGGATCTGCAGCACGTCGAAGCCAAGGTCGAGCACCACGCCGTCGTCGTTCCGTCGCAGGAGCGGCGCCGTCACGCGGCTGCCGCCGACGAGCGTGACGGTCACCATCTCGGCCGCGATGGCCGAGTCACACCATGCCACGGCCACGAGCAGCAGCCACCTCGCTCTCATCGTCCGGCCTCGTCGTGTTGGTCGGGGCGGTCCTGTCCTTCCGGCCGGTCGCGGGTCTCGCCTTGTTCGTCGGCCGAGAGATACACGATCAGCCGGTCCTGGCTGACCATCGCCAGGTCGCGGTCGCCGTCGCCATCGGCGTCGAGCCCGGCGATCCGCCGCGGCTCGGGCACCATGTCCTTCGACTCGCCCCCGTCGTAGGGATACTTACGGTCTTCGAACACCTTCCACGTCACCGACCGCTGCAGTCCCTCTGGCCGACGGAGCAGCGCGGTGAGCTGGTGCTTGCGATCGTCGCAGAGGGCGATGTCGTCGCTGCGGTCGCCATCGAGGTCGGTGGCGAGGATGCGGTGGATCGTGGATTCGCTGACGCCGCTGCGACGGCCGACGCGGCCGTCGATGCTCTCGAGGAGCTTCAGTTCCCAGGGTTTGCCCCGCGAGAGCCTCACGATGCGGTCCTGATCGACGAGCAGCAGTCCGAGCACGGGATCCCACCGCAGGCCGGTACCGGCCGGCGGCTTCACGCTGGCCACGACCCGCATCACGCCCGACTCGTCGGCCGCGAGCCGATGGAGAAATCCTCCGCCCTGCTCGAGTCCCCACGCTTCGGCCGGGCGGCCGGCCACCGCGGGAAGCGGCAGATAGCTGGTGATCTTCTGGCCCTCGGTGAGCATCACCTGGTCGACCGGGTGAAGGTCGTCGCCGAGCCACTGGAGGACGCCGTCGGTGAGCCGGGCCTTGCGGAGCCGGCCATCCACCTCCAGCAGCACGTACTCGGAGAGATCAGCCTTGGCGAGCAGCGCGGGAGTCTTCACGTCGGTCTTGCCATCGACGAGCGTCACGAACTTGCCGGCCGTGGCGTAGGCATCCTGAACGAGCAGCGCATCGCCACCCAGCCACACCACCTGCTCGACCTTGGGGCCGAGGCCCGGATAGCGGGTGACGGAGGGTTCGGGCTTGTCGGCAGGCCAGACGAAGAGGTCGAGGTCGGAGCCGACCCGTTGGGCCCACCAGACGGTCGTGCCGACCGAATCAAGCGCGACGATCTTGCGGTCCTTGCCCTCGCGCTCCCACGGCTGCGGGTAGGTGAGCCGGCCGTTCTCCCAGCGGCAGCGATGCAGGTCGGCGGCATCCTTCGCCCAGACGAGCAGGGTGCCGGGCTGACCGGAGGGGGCGGCCAGCGATTTGACCCCGCCGATCGACGGAAACGATTCCTCGGCGAGCCAGCCGCCGGCGCCAAGGCGGTGCATCCGCAGCCGCGGCTGCGCGGCATCGACGGCGACGATTGCGGGCGTCGCTTCCCCGCCCTCGCCCACCAGCATGCCGCACCAGCCATGGCGGGCGGCGCCGGCGAGCGGCAACGCCTCCTGCCGGCCGACGTCGTTCGCCTCGCCTTCGGCCACCTGATACCGCCGCAGCACGCCCTTGTCGGAGCCGCCGAGCAGGTAGATGTCGGCTGCTCCGGACGGACGGGAGCCGATCTGCAGCCCTTCGATCGGCTGATCGTGAAGCGTCTGGGCCGGCAGGAGGCTGCCGTCTCCGCCGCACGGATACCAGCGGACGACCTGTCGGGCCACGCTCGACCACTCGACGAGATCCTTGTCGCCATCGCCGTCGAGATCGGCGAGAAACCAATCGAGCCGCCCGCGATTCTCCCGGGGCGCGAGCCACACCGCCCGGCTGCCGCGGGTGAGCGGCAGCTGCTGGATGCCCTGCTCGCAACTCACGAGGAGCTCGTGTCGGCCGCCTGACAGGTCGCGGACGAGCAGGCATCCCGACTTGCCGGTGGGGGTCCCGGCGAGCAGGTTCCAGTCGCCGGTCTTCTTCCAGGCCGCCCGCGTGTCGTTCGGCTTGTCGGCCGCCTGCGCGTAGATCGAGAGCCGGTTCGATGGTGCGGTGAGCACGAGCAGTTCCGGACGGCCGTCGCCATCGATGTCGTGGGCCACGGCATCGACGGGCATTTCGTCGATCGATACCTCGCCGTGCGTCCAGTCGGGCGCCAGCGGAAGTTCGTTGGGCCGATCGGGGTCGCCGGCGGTGTCGCGGGCCCGTTCGGCCTCGGGCAGCCAGCGATAGAGGTCGAGCCGTGCCTGCCGCGGGTTGACCACGATCACGTCGTCACGGCCGTCGCCGCCCAGATCGGCGACCAGCAGCCGCTCGGCTCGGCCCTCGAGGGGGATGACCCGCAGGCCCTGCCAGCCGTCGAAGGAAGGGGCGGCCGCCATTCCCATGGGCATGGCGGCGGAGGCGATGGCGAGCAGCGCCACGGCGGCGTGAAACAGGGGGAATGTCATGCGGCCAAGAATACCCCCACGGCCCACCGCCCGCCACGAACCCCGGGCCGCGTCATTCCAGCTCCGGGAGCATTTCCTCGGCGAGAGCCGCCTCGCGCAGCTTCTCAAGCGCCTTGGCCTCGATCTGCCGCACCCTCTCCTTGGTGACGCCGAGCGCCGAGCCGACTTCCTTGAGGGTCTGGGGCTCGTGCTGGTGGTCGAGGCCGTAGCGGCGGATGATGATCGTCTGCTCGCGTGAATCGAGGCGGTCGAGGAACTTGCCGACCTGGGCGAGCCGGTCATTGGCGGCCATTCGCTCCTGGTTCTCGTCCGACCGCCGGTCGGCGGCCGACTGCAGGAGCTCCATGTCGGCGGCACGGAACCGGTCGCGGTGCTTGTGCTCGTCGGGGATGGAGCGGGCGTAGTTCTTCATGATCGCCCACGACGCGTAGGTGCTGAACTTGTTGCCGCGGGCGTAGTCGAACTTTTCCACGGCGCGGATCAGCGACATGTTGCCGTCGCTGACGAGATCGAAAAAGCTGTCGCCAGGGGAGACGCGGCGCTTCGCGATCGACACCACCAGGCGGAGGTTGGCCCGCACGATGCGGTTCTTGATCTCGACGATCTCCCCGTAGATCCGCTCGATCTGATCCATCAGCCTGGCGCTGGGGCGTTCGAGGTCGAGCTGTTCGCGGAGCGTCGCCGCCTTGTGCTTGAGGTAGTTGAACTTCCGGAACAGCCACACCTCTTGCTCGCGGGTGAGCAGCGGCACTTCGTACAGACTCGCCAGGTAGGCGGGCAGCCCGCTGGGCCGCCGCACCCGCTTGACGTCGGGCACGCCGGGATACGGCTGATCGACGACCTTTTCCGCGCTGGCCCTCGAGAACAGGGCGTTGGGAATGTTGTCGAGCGGGAGTTGCATCACCTGCTCGGCCCGCTGGGCGAGGATCACACGGTAGATGCTCGCCTTCGAGCGATGGTAGCGGCGGGCGATGGAATCGACGGGCTCGCCGGAGAGATGATGCTGGTAGATGCGGGCGCGGCTCTCCGGACGCAGGTGCCCATCGGCCGTGGGGAACACGGCAGTGTCGGGGTGGTCCTGGTCGTACCGCTTGAGCGTGTAGCGGATCGTCTCCACGCTCCTGCCGAGCCGTTCGGCGATGCGGCGATGCACGTCGGCCGGGCAGGCTCCTGCGACCGCGAGTCGCCGGGCCCACGACACGATCTTTTCGTGCTCGTCGCCGGAGAGCTGGCTGAAGCGGCTGCCCCGCTCGATCCGCAACGGATTGTCGCGGATGAACCGCTCGACGGCACTGGCGAGGAAGCCAACACGTCGCCGGCCGTCAACGGAGTAGCGTTGGGCGACGAGGCCATGATCCCGCCACCGCGAGATCGTCTTGGTGGACACGTTGAAGCGGCGGGCCAACTCCTCGATGGAGAGCACCTGCTCGCCGGCCTGGATGTCACCACACGGCCCGATCGCGGGCGGCACGTCGCCACGGCCGTCGCCGGACACGTCGTCGAAGAGCCGGATGAAGTTGTCGCTGGGAGCACTGGAACGCATGATCATTCTCCTACTGGCGGCCGTGCCAGCTGTTGTGACGGGGCGCAGCGACCGCACGGGCGTGCTGCCCGAGCCATTCGCCTCGCTCCGACTGGGTCGTGACCGAGACACACCGTCCCATGCGTATGGCGGACATCCCTGGCCGCCGTCCGTGCTTGAGGACGTGCTTTTTATACGGAGCCGCCTCAAGTCCGGTTCATGGACAACTGGGATTCTTGAGTGTTTTTCAATTGACCGGCTGACGAGAATGGTCTCAAAAACGACGTAAGTGTATTCGGTGAAATGACTTACGGCACGCGATGGGCTCTGGCGGATTCTCGTTTTGCTGCTGGTGTGCGGCCCTGCGGCCACGAATCCAGCGGAAAAGTTTCACCAGACACTTTCGTCGCGGGGTTTGGCGGCGGTGTCGCGGAGAACTTTGGCGGGATGAGGGCTGATGGCGACGGATGCACCTTCCTGCAGGACGAAGAAGGGAGTGTTTGGCGGCCGGTGGGCGTCGCCGGGCCGGATGGATGGTGGAGCGGGGGTGCGGCAGATGGCAGGAACGTCGACGAACCGGAGTCGATCATGGGCGGGCCTGCTGCTCGCCTCGGCCATCCTTCTGGAGTCATGCCTGCCGGGTTTTGGCCTCCTGAGTCCCGGGACTCCGTTGGCTCGGGCCGATGACGAGCGTGGTGGTGACGAACCAATCGTTGTCGCCGAGTCGCCGGTCGCCGGCGCCGAGGCGGAGGATACGCCCGCCGCGGTCGAATCGGATGCGTCGGGCGAAGCACAGGAGTCGGCGGAGCCCCAGCCAACCGCTGCATCGGATCCGCCGGAAGAGCCCTTGACGGCCGGCCCGGTCGAAACTGCCGACAACGGCGTGCTCGCATCGTCGCCATCCCACCGCATTCGGATCAAACTTGACGTCGCGGGCGAGATCTTCGCGCCGGCGGGTCGCGATGTGCCACCCGTGAGACGGCCGATCGCGGTCGATGCGCGGTTCGACTTCGTGGAGACGCACTCCGACGAACCGGGCCGCGGCGTGACCCGCCGCTATCGCGACGCCGTCGCCGATGTGCGGGTCGATGACGCCGTTCGCACGACACGTCTGCCGCCCGACGCCCGCAGGCTGCGGGCGGTGCTCGAAGGGTCGACGCCGATGCCGTGGCTGGAAACGGGCTTCCTCAGCCGTGCGGAACTGGACCTGCTGGAGACGCCGTTCGATCCGCTCCTGCTCGACCGCCTCCTTCCGGAGAAGCCTGTCACGATCGGCGATTCATGGACGGTCTCGGCTGACGCCGTCGCCGGCCTGCTGGCGATCGATACGGTGGAGTCGGGGAACCTCGACGCGAAACTCGTCGAGGTCGTCGATGGACGCGCCGAGGTGAAACTCGCGGGGATCATCGACGGGGCCGTTGACGGGGTGCCCACGCACGTCGTTGTGGAAGGCGCGTGTGGTGCGGCCGCCAGCGAGGTCGATGGCGGCGTGCGTGTGGGCGACGGGATCGCGAACCTTGCCGTGACGATTCAGGAACGACGCGAGGCGAGCCACGTCGCTCCCGGCTTCGACGTCGAGGCCAGGCTCACGGTTGCCCGCGTGTCGACGGAGGAGCAGGCAGATGCCGGCGGCGAGTCGGCGGAGCCCACCGGCACCGAAGGACGACGGCGGGGCAGCGGCAGGCCGGGATTCGTCTCACACCGCGATGCGGTGGGCCGCTACGACCTCGTGCACGACGCGAGGTGGCGGGCGATCGAGGACGGTCCGGAGGGCTTGGTGATGCGGTACGTCGATCGCGGGGCCCTGGTGGCGCAGTGCTCGATCACAGCGCTGCCTCGGGCGTCGTCGCAGTCGCCGCCCACCATCGCCGAGGTGGAGCGGGATCTCCAGCGTTCCCTCGCGGGGCAGTTCGGCAGGCTCGAGCACTCGTCCGAAGCGACGCGAAGCGACGGTGTCCGGCTGGTGCGGGTGGTGGCGACGGGCCGGGCTGACGGGCTGGCATTTCGCTGGATCCACTACGTGCTCACCGATGCGGACGGCGACCGGTTGGCCGCGACGTGCACGCTCGAGGATTCGCTCGAAAAGCGGTTTGGGACGGCCGATCGGGAGTTGGTGGACGGCATCAGGCTTCCGGCCGGCGTCGAATCGGGAGCCGAAACAGCGGGGAAAGATGGGAGCGGCCCCGACCGCGAGGCCCGGCTGCCGCAGGAATCCCGCACGCCTTGACGCTGCCTGGTTTCACGGCGACACTCCTTTTCGTGCGGAAATGCCCCTTTCGCTCGCGTCGGGGCGCTGCCGCAGTACGAGTTCGACAGGAGATCCGCCGGCCCGGTGTGCGAGCAGCACGACGTCGTTCCGGCTGGCGGTCATCCGATCCGCGGCCGGAGGCGTGAGCCATCGAGAAGCAGCATCGCATCAACGAGCAGATCCGGATCACTCCGATCCGGGTGATTTCGGCAGAAGGCGGACAGCTCGGCATCATTTCGACCGACGAGGCGATGAGCCTCGCGCGGGAAGCAGGTCTCGACCTGGTGGAGGTGGCGCCCAATGAGAAGCCGCCCGTCTGCCGGATCATGGACTTCGGCAAGTTCAAGTACCAGCAGAAGAAGAAGCATCACAAGACCCACGTTCATCACGCAAAGATCAAGGAGATCCGCCTCCGTCCCAAGACGGGTGAGCACGACATCGAGTTCAAGGTCAATCAGGCGAAGGGCTTTCTGCTCCACAAAGACAAGGTGGTCGTCTCGGTTGTCTTTCGCGGCCGAGAACTCGCCCACATCGACGAGGGGCAGCGTGTCATGAAGCAGATCGTCGAGCAGCTCGAGCCCGTCAGCAAGGTCGAGGCGCCTCCGCAGCAGATGGGCCGCAGGCTCGTGTGCACCTTGTCGCCCAAGTAAACCCAGCCGCACGTTCCCGCAAGCACCACCACCGTACCTCGCACCAGGAGCATCACCCATGCCGAAGCAGAAGACCCACAAGGGCGTCAAGAAGCGTTTCCGGATCACCGCCACCGGCAAGGTGAAGCATCGCCGCGCCGGCACGAGCCACTTGCAGGTCCGCCTGACGGCGAAGCGGAAGCGGAAGCTCCGTGGCACCGGCGTGCTGGCGGAGTCGGACGTGCACCGGATCCACGACGCACTCGGCAAGTACAGCTACTGAGTTCACGCATGCACCGCCCTCGTGGCCGGTGCATGCTGGGCGTGAGAGCCCGCCATCCGGGCGGGCAGTTGGGTGGCGCTTCGTGGCCATGTTCGGGCTCCGCGTGATCCTCGCGTACGAGCCCAACGCCGTGAGGCGTGGGGCGAACTGCCGCCAGACGTCGCCTCCCGTTTGATGCGCCGGGGACTCACCCTCTGCCATCCCCGACCTGCCATCCCTGACCCACGACGAACCGCAGGCCCGTATCCCCTCGCTCGCGCTCCGGGCTTCCTGGGCAGGCCGGTCATCCGGGCGGTGCGGGGCACGCTACCGGTGCGAGCCGACGGTCGGGGGCACGCGCAGCGGCCGGTGACATGTGCGGACGCTGGTCGCCGGGATACCGTTGGGGCAGAGAACTCGCACATGCCGCCGGCTGCGAGCATGTCACCGCCGGCGGCTCGTCCTACCGTTTGATCTCGCGCCCCTTCCCGCCCCCCGCTCACGAAAACCCGCCGAAATTTCCCCCCGCCCTTGCAATTGCGTCGATTCACGCCAGATTTTAGGGTTCTCCATTCCGGGCCCCAGAGGCCCCCAGCCG
Organism: Planctomycetota bacterium; assembly: GCA_018970605.1. Classification (GTDB taxonomy): domain Bacteria; phylum Planctomycetota; class Planctomycetia; order Pirellulales; family UBA1268; genus QWPN01. The sequence goes on from JAGWWA010000003.1 coordinate 23,456, forward strand.
TCCAAGGTTTCGAGCCATGCGTACCAAGAGCGTCGTCCCGCGTCTCCGTGCCAAGAAGCGTCTCTTCAAGCGGGTGAAGGGCTCCGTCGGCGGTCGTCGCCGCCTGCTCCGCACCGCCAAGGAGTCGATCATCCGTGCCGGTGTCTACGCACGCCGCGACCGGCGGCGGAAGAAGCGGGACTTTCGGCGGCTCTGGATCGTGCGGCTCAATGCAGCCTGCCGCGAGCGGGGCTTCCGCTACAGCCAGTTGATCGCGGGCCTCGACAAGATCGGCTGCGAGCTCGATCGCCGGACGCTCGCCGAGATGGCGGTGCTCGACCCGACCGGGTTCGATGCCATCGCCGCCGAGGTGCGGAAGGCCCTCGGCCTGCCGGAGCCGGCCGCGGTCGCGTGACGCCGTGACAGCCGTGCCGCTCGACATGTTCCGCGCCGAACTCGATCGGCTGCGGGCCGACGCGGAACTGGCCCTGTCGGCGGCGATCGATGCCGCCGCTCTCGAAGCGGCGAGAATCGAGTTTCTCGGCGCCAAGAGCGGGAGACTGAAGGCGATCCAGAAGTCGCTCGGTGGCCTCGCCCCGGCCGACAAGCCCGCCGGCGGCAAGCAGTTCAACGACGCGAAGAACGCCATCACCGCCTGCTTCGAGGCAGCGCAGGCTCGCGTGGCGGCAGGGTCATCGGGGCCGGCGGTCTCGGCGATCGACGTCACGCTGCCCGCCGATCCATTCCGCCTCGGCCACCTGCATCCGATCACGAAGACGATTCGCCGCGTCCAGGAGATCATGGGCCGGCTGGGCTTCGAGAGCGTCGATGGGCCGGAAGTCGAAGACCAGTGGCACAACTTCGAGGCACTCGCGATTCCGGCCGAGCATCCGGCCCGCGACCCGCTCGACAACTTCTATCTGGCAGTCGCCCGCGGATCCGACCCGCTTCTGCTGCGGTCGCAGACCAGCACCGTGCAGATCCGGGTGATGGAGAACCGCGAGCCGCCGCTGCGGATCGTGTCGCTGGGTCGCGTCTACCGCCCAGACACCGCCGACGCCACGCACTACCCGATGTTCCATCAGGTGGAGGGCCTGCTCGTGGAGCCCGGCACCACCATGGCCCACCTCAAGAGCGTGCTGCGGATGTTCGCGTCGAGTTTTCTCGGCGGCGATGTGAAGGTGCGGTTCCGGCCGTCGTTCTTCCCGTTCACCGAGCCGAGCGTGGAGGTCGACATGGAGTGGGGTGGCCGCTGGGTTGAAATGGGCGGTGCCGGGATGGTCGATCCGGCCGTTCTCGAGGCGGTTGGCTACGACCCGGACACCGTCACCGGATTCGCTTTCGGGCTGGGCGTGGAGCGGATCGCCGCCCGACGCCACGGCGTGGACGACATTCGCGACTTCTACCGCAACGACGTCAGGTTCCTGAGGCAGTTCTGACGCCATGATCATCTCCACGAACTGGCTGGCGGATTACGTGCAGGCCCCGGGCTCGGTCGACGACATGGTCGAGCGACTGCTCATGTCGGGGCTCAACCATGAGTCGACGACGACGGTGGGCGACGACACCGCGGTCGAGATCGAGGTCACGAGCAACCGCCCCGACTGCCTCGGCCACATCGGCGTGGCCCGAGAGGTGGCGGTGCTCTTCGGGCGGCCGCTCCACGTGCCCGACCCGCGGCCGCTCGAGGGCGCCGGCGAGGCCGCGCGGAGCATCGCCGTCGAGATCCGTTCGCCGGAGATCTGCCCCTGCTACACGGCGAGGGTGATCCGCGGGGTGAGGGTGGGGCCGAGCCCCACGTGGCTCATCGACCGGCTGGCCACGGTGGGCGTGGCGAGCGTCAACAACGTGGTGGACGTCACCAACTACGTCATGCTCGAGAGCGGTCAGCCGCTGCACGCCTTCGACCTCGCGAAGATCCGGGGCGGCCGGATCGTGGTGCGGCGGGCGGTCGAGGGCGAGCCGTTCGTCGCCATCAACCACAAGACCTACACGCTCTCCGAGCGGATGTGCGTGATCGCCGACGCCGAGCGACCCGTGGCGCTTGCCGGCGTGATGGGGGGCGCCGACACCGAGATCGCCGCGGACACTGCGGACGTGCTCCTCGAGTCGGCGCAGTTTGCGCCGCTGCCGGTGCGGGCCGCCGCCCGCGGGCTCGTGCTCGCGAGCGCCTCGTCCTATCGTTTCGAACGCGGACCCGACCCCGCGATGGTCGATTGGGCGAGCCGCCGGGCCGCCGGGTTGATCCTCGAACTCGCGGGCGGTTCGCTCGATCGTGGCGTCGTGGTGGCTGGGCAACTGGCCTGTGCCCCGGCCGAGATCCGGCTGGCCGCGGAGCGGGTCGGCGAGGTGCTCGGCGTCGACATCGCCGACGCCCGCCAGCGGCAGATCCTCACGGCACTCGGCTTTGTCGAGGCCCGCGGTTCCGCCCCGCATGACCACCGCTGGCGGGCCCCCACGTGGCGGCGCGACTGCTGGCGGGAGATCGACCTGGTCGAGGAGATCGCGCGGATCGAGGGCTATGGCCACGTGCCGGAGAACGCCGTGATCGCGGCGCGGCCGATCGAACTCTCGGCCCGCGAGCAGACGGTGCGGCGGGCCTCCGAGGTGCTCGTGGCCGCCGGGCTCTGCGAGGCGATGACGCGAAGCGTGGTGGCGGAGGAGATGGCCTCGATGCCGAGTCCGTGGGGCGACACCGCCCCGCTCGCGATTTCGCCCCCCTTGGTGCGCGGTGCCGACCGGCTGCGACGGAGCCTGCTGCCGAGCCTGCTCGACGCCCGTGCGGGGAACGAAGCCGTCGGCGTGAACGACGCCGACCTCTTCGAGATCGCCCGCGGGTATCTCGGCCGCCGCGATGGCGAGCACGCGGCGAGGGGGCCCGTGGAGGAGCCGCTCCTGGCAGGGATCGTGGTTGGCGGTGGCTTCTCGAGGGCCAAGGGGCTCTGCGACGCGGTCCTCGCCGGCTTGGGCCTCGCCGGTGACGGGATTCGCCTCGTTTATCGGCCGACCGATTGTCCGCCCTTTGCGGTTGGGCGTGCGGCCGAGGTGCTGCTCGAGCGATCCGGCCACGCGGCGGAGCGGGTGGCGGTCGTGGGGGAGGTGGCCGCCGACATGGCCGGCCGGCTGGGTCTGCAGGGGTGCGTGTCGGCCGCCGAGGTGCGGCTCGACCGGCTCACCTTCGCAGCCTCGATCGAGCGGCCCCTCGTGAAGCCGAGCGACTTTCCGGCCGTGCAGCGGGATGTGAACCTCGTGGTGGACGAGACGGTGCCGTGGGGCGATGTCGAGGCGGCGATTCGCGCGGCGGCGGGGGCCGTCTTGGAGGACTGCCGGCTCGTGCAGATCTGGCGGGATGCCGACCGCCTGGGGGCCGGTCGTAAGAGCTTCGTCGTGGCGGTATCGCTTCGCAGCGCGACCGGCACGCTCTCGGGTGACGAGGCCGGCCGGATCGTCGATGGCGTGGTTGCCGAGTGTGGCCGTCGGGTGAACGCCGTGCTCAGGTCGTAAAACACCGGTCGTTGACGACCGGCTCAGCCGTCGGGAGCGGTGTGCATGCCCGAGCCGCGACAGATCACCGCCGCCCCTCACGGCCACGTGCTCACGAACTGCGGTGTCTGGTCACCCGACTCGCGGTGGATCGTCTACGACGTTCGGTCCACTCCGGACGGCTCGGTCTTCGACGGCACGCGGATCGAGCGGGTTGATGTGGAGACGGGGACGGTCGAGGTGCTCTACGAGTCGCGGCATGGCGCGTGCTGCGGCGTCGTGACGGCAAGCCCGGTGGACGACCGCGTGGTCTTCATCCAGGGGCCCGAGTCGCCAGAGCCCGACTGGACGTATGGCGCCGCCCGCCGCCAGGGCGTGGTGGTGCGGGCGTCGCGGCCCGGTGTGGCCGAGAATCTCGATGCCCGCGATCTCACGCCTCCCTTCACGCCCGGCGCCCTCCGCGGCGGCAGCCACGTGCACGTGTTTTCGCCCGATGGTGCCGCGGTGAGTTTCACCTACGAGGACGCCCTGCTCGAAGCGGCGGCGGCTGGCGGTGTGGCCGCTGAGCGAAACCTCCGCGGCGTGGGGTTGAGCGTCTGCGGAAGGCCGACGACGGTGCCGAGGAGGCACCCGCGCAACCACGACGGCTCCACGTTTACCGTGCTCGGATCGCGACTGTGTGATGTGCCGCGGCCGGGCAGCGACCAGATTTCGAGAGCCTTCGAGGAGGCTTGGATCGGTACGAACGGCTACGTGCGCGCCGACGGCTCTCGGCAGCGGAGGGCGATCGCGTTCCAGGGCCACGTGGTGACCGCCGCAGGAGCGACGATCGGCGAGGTGTTCGTCCTCGATCTCCCGGATGATCTGGCCGATCTGGCGGTCGCCGGCGACGGGCCGCTCGAGGGCACGGCGGTCACGCGGCCTGTGCCGCCGCGCTGCGTCAGGCAGCGACGGCTGACGTTCACGGCCGACCGCCGCCATCCCGGCATCCAGGGGCCGCGGCACTGGCTGCGGTCGAGCCCCGACGGCGCACGAATCGCGTTTCTGATGCGGGACGACGCCGGCGTTGCGCAGCTCTGCGTCGTGAGCCCTGCCGGCGGAGAGCCGCGGCAGGTCACGCACGACGCGACCGGCATCGCCAGTGCGTTTTCCTGGAGCCCCGACGGCTGCAGGATTGCGTGCGTGATCGACGGGAGCGTGTGTCTCGTCGCTGTCGACAGCGGCGAAGTGACCAGGGTCACGCCGCCGGTTCGCGACAGCTCGGCACCGCGACCGGAGGCGTGCGTGATCTCGCCCGACGGGAGTCGCATCGCCTACGTGCGTCATCTCGCCGCCAGCGCAGGCCGGGCCTGGAATCAGATCTTCACCGTCGGGACTGTGTAGGACGAGTCACACGTGATCCGTGCGCACGCCCCCATCGCTCACGCGATTGGGCTTCCTGAAGCCATCACTGCGGTGCCCCACGCCTCACGGCGGTGGGCGTCCTGAAGGCATCACTGCGAAGAGCTCGGGGCTACCCGTGCCCTCGAGCGGGCTGTGGGAGCAAGCGAAGCCAGGATGGCGAAGCGCAGCGGACACGCAGAGAGCCGAGGCCAGGATGGCTGAGGCGAACGTCCAGCGAGAGGGCATGGGTAGCCCCGAGCGTTGCAGCTGGATAGGCGTGCCCTCCGCGCTGACGAGATTGGACTTCCTGCGCCCGCGGGCGCTCCGATTGACGGAGGCGCAGCAGGTTTCGTCAGCGGTCGGCGTACACCCGCGTGATCTCTTCCTTCGTGATCGGCGCGGGCTGATCGGCACTCGTGAGCTGCACCTGGATTCGCTGATCGCCGGCACGGCGGCCCTTGGCGCGGATGCGGAATACCGCCTCCTCGGCCGGGGCGAGCTTGGCGAGCGGCTCGAACGTGATCGTCAGGTTGTCCACGCGGTGACCACCGGGGCCCTGGGCCTCGACCGGCTCGAGGTCGCCGAGGAGGGTGGCTGCGAGCCGCACGCCGGTGGCGGGCTTCGTGCCCTGGTTTCCGACGCGGACGACGTACTCGGTCACGCCGTCGACCTCGATTGGATCCTCACTGTCAACGACGTCGAACGAGAGCGCGGCAAGCCCCTCGACGTCGCAGGTGTGCGTGACCTGATCGGCGAGGCCATCGGCGCTGCGGGCGGCAGCCACGATCTTCTGCGGACCGAGTTCAACCGGCATCACCACCATCTGCACCGACCCGGTCTCGCCTGCGGGCAGTTCCTCGAGGTTCCAGAGCACGCGATGGGTGCGGTCGTCGTGCCAGCCGGCGTTGTTGGCCTTCACGAACTTCATGCCCGGCGGGAGTTGTGCCGCCAGTTCGACGGCCTTGGCCGGTGCGGTGCCGGCGTTGGTCATGGCGATCGTGCAGGTCGCCGGCCGTTGGAGGAAACGCCGCAGCGGCATGTCGACCGCGAGTTCGAGCGTGGGCGCCGTCACCTCGATCGGCAGCTGGTGGACCACCTCCACGCCGCCGTCGGCGCGGGCGGCGAGCCTGGCCGCGTGGACGCCCGGGCCGCGTGTACCGAGCACCAGATCGATGGTGCGAGATTCACCCGGCCGCAGCTGGCCGACGTCGAACTCGAGTTCGCGTCCCGAGCGGTGCGATACGTTTTCGGGCAGGAATCCCTCGAGAACCACGCCGGTGGCCACGCCCGTGCCGGGGTTGGTGACGGTGATCGTGACCTGCAGGTCGCGGCCGATGAGGACCGGCTCCGGGGGCGTGCACTCGATCCGGAGGTCGGGCTTCGTGGCCCGCGAACGGACCGAGGCGTCGGTCCGAAAACTGACGCTCGCCACGCTGCCGACCTCGCCTTCGACCTGCGGCATCACCTCCATCGTGACCACCGCCTGACCGCCGGGAGGCAGTGTGCCGAGCGCCCAGACGAGTGCGCCGTCGGCGTCGCCCGAGGCCTGGTTCACCGGGCTCGCGGGGGGCGTGGTGGCCACCAGCGCCGTGCCCTGTGGGATGGCGTCGCGAAGCAGCACGTCGTGGGCCGTGGCACTTCCGACGTTGCGAACGACGATTTCGTAGCGAGCCGGCTTGCCGACGGAGATCTCCCGTGGGCCACGTTTTTCGACCGACACCTGCGGCGTTTGCACGCCCTCGAGTTGCATCGGGCCCGGACGTCCCTGGCCGGTGGCGGGGGGCTGCCTGGGTGGTGCGGCCGCCGCCGGGTGCTGCTCCGGATCGGCGGCGGCGAGGCCGCCCGGCATCACCGCTGGCGCGGCGGCGAACGGCGAGCCGCCTGAAGCCACCGTGGCCGTGATCGCGGGCGGGGATGGAGGCATCGCGGCTGCGGACGGCATGGCGGGGGGCGGCACGAATGCGGCTGGTGGAGGCAGCGGTGCGTGCGGCGCGGGGCCGGCAAACGGCGGCGGTGCGGCGCCGAAGGCAGCGGCGGGTGGAGGCGGCATGGGTGCCTGAGCAGCGGGGGCGGGCTCGGTGGCCGCCGCCGGAGGAAGCGGATCGGCGGCGGCGAGATCTCCCGTGTCCTCGGGGAGCCTGTCTGGCGTCGGGGCATGCGGTGTCGGCGAGTCCAACTCCGCGTTCACGGGCATTGCGAAGGCCGATGGCGGCGAAGGCTCGGCAGCGCGTCCGTCAGACGGCGGTGTCGGTGGCGGGACGACGGATGGAGCATCGGTGGGGGGCAGCGTGCGGTCGTCGCCCGCCGGCGACATCGGCTGCGAGTCGGCCGATACGTCAGCGGCCACCGGCAGGACCGTGTCAGGCACGGGTTCGAGGTGGGCCGCCGCGAACCGGGGAAGCGGCCGCGGCGGTGGGATGTCGCCAGATGCGGGCAGTACCGCTTCGGGCATGTCGAGCGACGTCGGCCGGACCGCATAGCGGTCATCGGCATCGGCGGTGGGTGTTTCATGGCCAGCGGGGCGGCTGTTCCACCGACCACCTCGGGCGGCGGGCTGAGCCGGCGTTGCCTCGTCCATGTGCGGCAGCATGTCGGGCTGACGCGTCGTCGCGGTGGTCGCCTCGTCGGTCGGGCGGCGTGATTCGGATGCGTCATCAGCCTGTGCCACGGTGGGCGGTTCTGGGGCCGACTCACCGGAAGCGGATCCTCCGCGGCCGATGCCGAGTCCCCAGACGAGACCAAACCCGGCCACCGCGCAGAGGCAGGCGCCGATCACGGCCGAGAGGTTTGACTGCCGCGGAGGCACCACGAGGTCCTGCCGCGAGCCGCGCGGGCCCGGCGCGACGGCTGGCACGGCCCCGGGCATGGCCTCGGTCCCGGTCTCGGTCTCGGGCGTGGCTTCGGGCATGGATTCAGACATGCGACAACCCTCCTGGCCTCATGGCGTCGGCGTGGCACACCCCGGCGTCTGCGGGAAGTAGCAAAGCCCGCGGCCAGGGAGAAGGTCAGTCGATCGCGGTGGCTGTCCGGGAGAGGGACGGCGATCAGGCGGACGCGAGAATCTGGCGAAGATGGAAGTGAAACTTTCCCAGGGCGCCGCCGTAGTTGCCGGCTGAGATCGCCGGCACGTCGTTGCCGGCGGCGGCACGGATGCCCGCAGCCATGGCGGTGGCCACGGCCTGCTCCGACGAACCGTCGATCACGAGCTCCAGGCAGGCGGTCGCGTCGGGATGAAGGCTCGTGGGTTCGCGGCCGACGAGGCTGGGGCAGAAGGCCTCGTTGGTGGACGCCCGCAGGGACTCGTAGATCGACCCGACCTTGCTTCCCGACCGGACGACGCCCCCCGGAAACGGTGTGATCGTGCCGGGTAGCGGTTCGATCGCGGCCACGGCCCGGCGGGCAGCGGCGAGTGCGGCCTCGATGGATCGGCCCTGGATGACGAAGTTGCCCCCGCCGATCCCCTTGGCGACGCCGGCCGTCTCCTCGACGAGGAACTCACCGTCCATCACGGGGATTCTCCAGAAGCGGCGCCCCTCGATGACCTTGGTTTTCTCGCGGCCATCGCCGAAAAACCGCACGTGGCCGCCGAGCGGAACCCGCTCCGACTCCGATGGCAGGCCATCGAAGACCGCCGTGGTGGGGCAGGTGAGGAGGCATTGGCTGGTCCGGTTGGCGACCGCCTTGGCGAGGGCCTCCGTCGAAAAGCCGAACAGCATGATCGACGCTCCGGGACGGCCGTCGGGCGTGTCGTCCGCGGAGATTCGCCGCTCGACGCCCACCTCGGCATCGCAACCGATCACGCTGGTGCCGTATCCGCATGTTGCCCGGATGGCCGCGTCGAGCCAATGGCCGTCGTGGGCCGTGACGAGCAGGCGGGCGAACCGGAGGCGAAACGCCTCGGCGAAGGTGTCGAGGATATGCGTGGTGCCGATGTGCACGCGGGGTTCTCCTTGCTGCGAGAAAAGCCTCGGGCGGTGGGCCGCCGAGTCGAGTCGGGTGTTCCCACCGTCGAGGGATCGCGTATCTTAAGGTTTCCCGCCGCGCGCCTGGGTTGCGGTGGGCTGAACGTCCCGCCGGGAAGGATGCCGCCGATGATGTCGCTGTTTCTCTGGGTGATGCCCCGCCGCGTCTGGGTGGGATCGGCCTTCCGCCGCGGCTCGCTTGCCTGCCTCGCGCTGGCGGCGAGTGCGGCCGCAGTGACGGCCGACGAACCCGCGACCTCGCGTCTCGGAGGCCTGGGGGTGGCGATGGTTCCGCAGGACGCCGCGTTTTTGTCGTCGTCGCTTCGGATCAGGGAGCAGTACGACGCGATCGTGAACAGCAACGCGTGGAAGTCGATCCTGCAACTCCCCGCGGTGCGGCGGGCCCTCGACTCGCTCGACGAGCAGCGTTCCACGCCCGGGAGTCCGTTCTCGACATTCGACACGTTCATGCAACTGCCGGAGAACGAGGATGCGGTCGAACTCCTCGCCGACATGGTGGCGACCGACACGTTCGTCTACGGCGAGCCGTCGTGCGTGTCGTTCTGGCAACTCGTTCGCAAGCTGGCCGATGCGCAGCAGCAGGCCGGCGTCGGCGAGGCGACCGACGGCGAGGTCGACATCGTCGTCGAGTCGATCGAGGATGAGGATGGCGAGACGGAACTCCGCGGCGGGGCGGTCGACTCGGTCGATGCCGTTCGGCAGGCCCGCGCGGTGATCACCGCCCTGGCCGGCAATCTCGATCTGCTCGTGGTGCCCGACCTCGTCTGGGGTTTCAAGACCGCGAAGGGAGACCTCGCCACCGACCAGATCAAGCGGCTCGAGGTTCTCGCCACCCTCATGCTCCAGGCCGATCCCGATCTCGCTCAGGCGGTCACCCGGCGGAAGGTCGCCGGCGGCGACTTCCTCACGTTCACACTCGACGGGGCGTTGGCGCCCTGGGACGAGATCGAACGGTCGGCCGTCGAGACGACCGACGACGCCAAGGGCGTGGCGAAGGTCTTCGGGCGGCTCAAGCAACTCGACGTCGTGGTCGCCATCGGTCGGGTGGGCGACTGGGTGATCGTGTCGCTGGGCGACTCGGCCGATCACCTCGAGAAGCTCGTCCTGCCGAACGGTGGGCGGAAGGGGCTGCTGACGCTGCCCGCCCTCGCACCGCTCGTGGAACACGGCGACAAGCGTCTCACGGGCATCGCGTACATGAGCGAATCACTCTGCGAGGCCGTGAACTCGTCGCGGTCCGACGTGGAGTCGCTGCTGGGCGTCGTCGAGCAGCTCGACGAATCGGCAGGCGTGACAGCCGAAGCCAAGAAGGACTTCCGCGGCCTCGCCGAGACGATCGTCGACGAGTGGGGCAAGCGGGTGCCGGAGCCGGGCCCGTGGCTCGCGTTCTCGTTTCTCGCCGACCGCGGCTACGAAGGCTATTCCTGGAACTGGGCGCGGAACCAGCCGTTCGACGGCACGAAACGGCTCGACCTGCTCGAGCACGCCGGCGGCGCGCCCCTGGGCGTGATGGTCTCCAGGATGAAGAACGACCCGGAGGGAATCGACGCGGCCGTCGACATCATCCGGGGGGCGTGGGCATTGTTTCAGAAGCACGGCCGACCTGAGATGGGGATCGACGACCGCGAGAAGCTCGATGCGTTTTCCGAGCACGTGGCGCCGCTGGGCGGCAAGTTCGCCGCGATCCTGCGAGACAAGCTTGCCAAGTCATTGGCCGACGGGCAGATCGGCCTGGTGCTCGACTCCAAGGCAAGGACCAAGCGAATCCAAGGTGAGCTGCCGCCCTCGGCCGAGCCGCTTCCGCTCATCGAGCCCGCCGTGGTCGTGTCGCTTGCCGACCCGAAGCTCTTCAAGGAGGGGCTCAGCGACCTGTTCGCGCTCGGCGACGATCTCACCGATGCCCTACGGCAGATGGACCCCGGCACCGTTCCCGAAGGCTACCGGATTCCCGAGCCCGAGAAGTCCAAGGGGGACGAGGGCTCCGTGTGGTCGTGGAAGCTCCTGAACAGCCGTCTGGACGAGCAGATTCGCCCGACGATCGGAGTGGGCGACGACGTGGCGGTGTTCTCAATGGCGCCCAAGCAAGCCGGGCGGATGCTCGTGGAGAGCCGGCTCGAGACGGGTTCGCAGCTCGCCACGTTCGACGAACCGCTGGCGTCGGCGGCGGCCTTCGACGTCGCCGGCGTGATCGATGCGATCGAACCCTGGGTCACCTACCTCACCCGCTACGGCTGCGTGCAGGAACGGGATGGTGCGGTCGATCCCGACGACGAACTGACCGCGGCCGACGAGAATGAGCAGGCCAAGGAGGTGCTCGAGCACGTGCAGGTGGTGCTCGCCGCGGCCAAGTCGCTCCGGGCGGCTGCGGCCGAGACGTCGTATCAGGGCGATGCCCTGGTCACCCACTGGCGAAACGTCATCCGCGACACTCCGGCGAAGTGACCAGGCGGTTCCCGATCGTGCCGCGAATCAGGATGTCGCCGCCAGGGAACGACACGTGTTCGACCGCGAGCCGCGGCACGTCCTGAAGCGGTGCCGATCCCCCGGTCGTGCCGCCCCCGAGGATGATCGGCGCGACGAAGGCCCAGACCTCGTCGACCTGATCGGCCGCGAGCATTCCGGCGAGCAGGGTCGGCCCTCCCTCCACGAGCAGGTTCGTCAGCCGTCGGCGTCCGAGTTCGGCAAGCAAGGCCGCCGTGCGGGCGGCCGGATCGGCCTCGTCTCCCCGCCAGACTTCACAGCCGGCTGCCTCGAGCGCCGCCACCCGATCGTGCGGCGCACGCGGACCGACGGCGACGAGCACCGTCAGCTGGCGCGCCGTGCGGACGAGCTTGCTCGTGAGCGGCAACCGGGCCTGGCTGTCGAACACGATCCGCAGCGGCTGTCGTGGCCCCGCCGACGATCCGTCGGCCGGCCTCGCCGTCAGCAGCGGGTCGTCGGCGACCGCCGTGTCGATGCCGACGGCGATGGCATCGATGCGGCTTCGCAGGTCGTGAACGATCCCGCGCGACTCGACCGACGAGATCCAACGGTCCTGGCCGGGCGAGGCCGTGAGCCGGCCGTCGAGGCTCATCGCCCACTTGGCGATCACCCAGGGCCGGCCCTGGGTCACGAGCGTCCGGAACGGCGCCGTGAGCCGCTCGGCTTCGGCGGCGAGCAGGCCCGTCTCGACATCGATGCCGGCTGCACGAAGCGCCTCGATTCCGCGGCCGGCGACCGCCGGAAACGGGTCGCCTGCGGCGACGATCACGCGAGCGATCCCCGCGGCACGGATCGCATCGGTGCACGGGGGGGTCTTGCCGTGGTGGCAGCAGGGCTCGAGCGTGACGCAGAGAGTCGCGCCCCGGGCCTGGGAGCCGGCGGCGCGCAGCGCCGCGACCTCCGCGTGCGGTCCACCGAACCGCTCATGCCAGCCTTCGCCGACGATCTCGCCGTCCCTGATGACGACGGCGCCGACCAGGGGATTGGGCTCGACAAAACCGCGGCCACGGGCCGCGAGTTCGAGCGCCCGTCGCATCGCCGTCACATCGAAGGCCGCACGTGCCATGGGCCGCGTCAGTTCGGCGTCCAGATGACCTTCTTCTCGCCGCCGCCCGCGGCGGACGATTCGCCTCCCGGCGTCCAGAGCTTGCCAGCCTCGGCGGCCGGCGCCGCTGCGGGGATCGCGGCACCGCCGGCTGGGCCCGCGCCGCCCGGCATCGCCCTGCCGGCGAGGGCCGAGATGTCGATCCCCGCCTCCATCAGCACCTCGGCGAAGGCCTGGATCACCTGCTGGTCGCGGCCGTGCTCGCGGCGGACGTGCTCGAGCAGCCGCACCACGTCGGCCTCGTCGCCCCGCTGCATCCGGACGCGGAGTTCGGCCACGTCGAGCATGCCATCGTTGGCCTTGAGCGTCTTGGCTATGCCGCGAAGCTCGGCGATGATCTCGAGCTTGCGGACGCTCGAACTGGCTCGTTCCTCGAGCGCCCCGAGTGCCTCCCAGCGATCGGCAGGCGTGGCGTCGGGCCGGGCAGCGAGGGCCTCGGCCGCGAGGCCGGCCGCCTTTTCGAAACCGGCATCGAGAGACGTCACCAAGACTCCGCGGAGTTCGTCGATCGAGAGCTTCGCCATGTCGAGCCGATGCCAGCGCAGGGGCGGCACCGCGTCTTCAAAGGGCTGCGTCGAATCGACGGTCGCCGGCCGCTGCATGCCCAGCCGCTCCCGAACCGCGGTCCACGCCGCGGAGGCGTCGGGTCGTCGTGCCGTCGCCTCCCCCTCGTCCACCAACGCCGCCACCCGGAGGGCCGTCTGGGGATCGCGAAGGGCCTCGCGAGGAGTCTTGCCGAGCAGTTCCGGCAGGGGCGTGTCGGGCCAGACGGCGAGGAAGCGGTCCCAGAGCGCCTTCCGTTGCTCCTCGACGAACGAGTCGAAGAATGACGGCTGGCCGGCAGGTGCCGGCGGCGGTGCCGACGTCGGCTGCTGCATGCGGAACTGCGATCCCATCAGCCAGTTCGTCGGCGAGACCGCCGGCATCGACTCGGTCGTCATCTCGGCACCAAACGCGCAACCGACCGTCGCCTCGACGGCGGGCCGGGCCTGCTCGACGTCGGCCGCGAATCCCTGCAAAACCGCCTCGGGTTCACGATCGGTCTGCCGGCCGAAGATCAGGAGCGTCGCCAGCAGCCGCGCCGGCGAGCCATCGTCGTAGACCCGCCACGCGGAACGCGGCGGGGCCGCGCCGCGCGAGACCCACTGGGCACGGTCGAAGGCCGCCTGGTCAAACCTCCCGGCGTGGCGGATCTTGTCTTCCAAGAGGTCGATGGCGGCGCTGCCCTCCTCGCCCGCGGGCACCGCCAGCGGGGCGATCCGGCTGGCAAATCGCACCAGCGGCGAGCGGTCGGGGTCGGCCTCGGTCTCGAGCGTCATCGCCCGGCCGGTCATCTCGACGGCGTCGTCATGGGGCGTGCCGTTCATCCGTGCCACCGTCAGCCATGCCTCCGAGGCCTCGACGGGTCGGGCGAGCATCTCGCAGAGCACGGCGATGTTGGTGAAGAGCGGCCGCGAATCGCCCGCCACGCCCTTGAGGCTGCGGAATGCCGTCAGTGCCTTCGACAGTCGCCAGTGCCGCGCATGGTCGAGCGCGGTGTCGAACTCGATCCGCCACGGTGAGTCGCCCTCGAGGGGCTCCAGCCGCATCCTCGTTCGCAGCGCCGCCGGCACGCCGGACGAGCCGACGATCGCCGCCAGCAGCCGCCGTTCCTCCTCGGTGCCGAGTCCGGCGTCGCCGAGCCAGTCGACGATCCCCTGTGCGAAGCCGACGTGGCCGAGTTGGGCTGCGGCCTGGACGAGCGTGGCGGCGATCCGCACGAGTTCGGCCGATGCCTCCGCCCCTGCGCCCGCGGCTGCGGCGCGGGCTTTGTCGAACAAGGCCGCGGCTTCCTGCACGCGGCCGGCGAGCGCGTCGTTGATCGCGGCATGGCCGAGGGCCAGCGGATTGTCGGGGAAGGCGTCGAGGAAGGCCTTGCTGCTGGCCGCCGCCTCGGCGTATCGCTTCGATGCCAGTTCCAGCTTGGTTCGCGTGGCCATCAGGCAGGCCCGGCCTGGGTGCTTTTCCTCGAGCCGCCTCACCTGGTCGAGGGCGGCGGACACCTGGTCACCCTCCACGAGCGTGTCGAGCTGCTCGAGATCGCCGACGAGATCGGCGCAGCAGAACTTGATCTTCTTGCCGGTGCCACCGGGGCAGGGGGCGTAGGTGTCGATCGCCATGCGCGAAGGGGCTCCGAAGGCCGCGAAAACGCCGAATCAAACCGAGTTCGAATGTACCAGAGGCACCTGTCGGCGAAAGCGGCGACGGCGGTTGCCCGGTGCCACAGGTGGTTGCATACTTGTCGCGGCAGACGCACGGTTGGCGGCCGCATGGCGTCCAAGGTGCGGTTTCGTGCAGCAGCCCCGTATCATCATCATCGATTCCGCCGGCGCCGCCGCCCTGCCCTACTCACGGCTGGTGGCGCGGCTCCAGCCGCTCGACGTGCGGGTGGAGACGTCGCTCGAGGCGGCACTCGCCACGCTCTCCCGCGATTCCTGGGATCTCGGCGTGGTGACGGCCCGTTCGGGGCCGACTGCCGACGTGCTCTTCACGGCCCTCCGCAAGGCGGACCCCCAGCTGCCGATGGTGGTGATCGACCCCAAGCCGAGCGTCGAGACCGCCCGCGCCTGCCTGAATGCGGGTGCCGGCGACTACCTCGACATCGCCCTCGTCGAAAACGACCTCGAGGACTCGCTCGAGAAGCTTCTGCTGACGTCGCGGCGGCGGGCCCAGGAGGAGGTGCTTCGCCGCGCGGTCGAGCGGCCCTATTCGTTCGCCGAGTTTCTCGGCGAGAGTGGGGCGATGCAGCAGGTCTACTCGATCATCGATCGCGTGGCCACCAGTTCCGTCGATGTGCTCGTCACCGGCGAAACCGGGACCGGCAAGGAACTCGTCGCCCGCGCGATCCACGCCCGTAGCCGACGGGCCGAGGGGCCGTTCGTGCCGGTCGACTGTGGGGCGATCCCCGACGCCCTGATCGAGAGCGAACTCTTCGGCCACGAGCGCGGGGCGTTCACGGGCGCCGATGCCCGGCGAATGGGGCTCGTGGAGTTCGCCGACGGGGGCACGCTGTTCCTCGACGAGGTGGGCGAACTGCCCTTGCCGCTGCAGGCGAAGCTGCTTCGTGTGCTCCAGGAGCGGCGGGTGCGGCGGGTCGGAGCGAGGCAGGAGAACCCGGTCGATGTCCGGGTGGTCGCCGCCACCTCCCGCGAGATCGATCAGATGGTGCAGCGGGGCGAGTTTCGCCGCGACCTCTTCTACCGGATCAACGTGGTGCGGATCGACCTGCCTCCGCTCCGCACGCGGGGCGACGACATCGGCCTGCTCGCCGAGCACTTCGCCAACAAGGCGGCCGCTGAGATGGGGCGGAGCGTCGGCGGGCTCTCAACCGATGTCTACCAGGTGCTCAAGGGCTACCACTGGCCGGGCAACGTCCGCGAGTTGCAAAACGTGGTTCGTCGGGCGATCGCGATGACGCGGTCGTCGATGGCAGGCATCGACGACCTTCCTGACGACGTGGTGAGCGCGGCGGGCCGGACGGTCGGGGCCGAGGCAGGAGCGGTCGGCTTCTTTGCCCAGCGGGCGGAACACGTGGCGCGGTTCGAGAAGCAGTTCCTCACCGACCTACTCACGCGGCACCTCGGCGACGTGTCGGCGGCCGCCCGCGAGGCACGGCTGCCCCGGGGAACGCTGTATCGGCTGATGAAGGGACACGGCCTCGACGGCGGTCAGTTCCGGAAGTGATGCGGGTCACGATCGAACATCGTGCTCGAGGTTTCGGCGAGTGAAAGCCGACCGGCCGTGAGGCCGCGGGCGAACGACGCTGGACGCTGCGTCTGGTGGTGGTTCGCCCCACGCCTTACGGCGTTGGGCTTGGACGGTGCGGGGCGAGTTGCACAGGGTTTCAACCTGTGCCGGATATGCCGCAGGTTGAAAACCTGCGCTACGGGGCCGCCGGGGGGCCACGCCGCGACTGCGTGCCGACCTTCAGTTCTTCTTTTTGCGGTCCCAGGTCTGGCCAGCCTTGTAGCGGGCGACCCGTTCCCGGAGCTCTTCGTTCGTGGTGATCCCGAGCACCCTGTCGAGCGCCTTCGTGAACTCGTCCTTATTGGCGTCGCGGAGCTTCTGGTGGTGTGCGAGCTCCACCACGCTGCGGCAGGCCGGCTCGGCGAGCGCGGGGTCGTCGAGATAGGGAACGACGAAACGGAACGTCTCGATCGTGCGGATCGCGTTGGCCCGCTCCAGAATCCGGGCCTTGTCCTCCGTCCGTTCGCAGAGCGCCATGGTCTTCACGAGCAGGTCGAGCTTTTCGCGGTCGTTGAGCTTGTTGTCGGGCAGCGGGGCGATCCGGATGAGCGTGCCGAGCAGCAGGTCCTTCTCCTGCGGATCGTCCGCCTTGCCGAGGAGGTCCAGCAGCCGGTCCTTCACGGTGGCATCCGGCCACTTGGAGAGGGCTTCGAGTCCCTGCGGCCGTCGTGCCGGATCAGCGAGCATCGCATCGACGATCACCATCACCTTCGGGCCGCCGACGCGAGCCAAGGCGGGCAGAAGCTTTGACCGGGACGGCTCGTCGGCCGCCTGATATCGATCGATGAGCACGTCGGTCGAGGGGCCGGCGTTTCGCGCGGCGGTGCAGACGGAGGCGATGGCGAGTTCCGCGGCCCGTTGCTCGTCCCCCGACGCCTTCAGCAGCGACTGCACCATGGCCGGGATCTCGTTCGGTCCGCCGAAGCGGGCGAGCGCCCGCATCGCCGCCTGGCGGACCGCAGCGTCGCCGTCGGCGGCGGCCTGCACGAGCACCGGCAACGCTGCCCGATCGCGGCGTTCGGCCAGCGCGTCGATCACGGCCGCCCGCGTGGCTGGGGAGCCGGTCGCGGCGGCGGCCCGGATCGCCGCGGCGGCGTCGGGGCCGGCGATCTCCACGAGCCCACGACGGGCGGCGTCGCGCTGGGGCCCGTCGGCTGAGAGCGAGGTCACCAGCACCGCCACGTCGGCCGGACCGCCGAGTCGGCCGATGAGTTGCACGGCGGCGGCTCGGACCTCGGCGCTGCTCGCCGAGGCGGCCACCTGTGCGGCGGCGGGCAAGGCCGCCGCGTCGCCGCGATCGGCGAGCGCGAGGAGAAGGGCTGCCTGCCGGGACGGAGGCAGGCTCG
This sequence comes from Planctomycetota bacterium, assembly GCA_018970605.1. GTDB lineage: Bacteria > Planctomycetota > Planctomycetia > Pirellulales > UBA1268 > QWPN01. Next base: position 41,002 of record JAGWWA010000003.1, read on the forward strand.
CAAGCTGGTCGGCGACCATCCGCGTGGCCCAGTCTCCCTTCAGGCCGTGGCGGATCGCGTCGAGCGCCACCGCCCGGAGGTCGGCGTCGCCCGAACCGAGCAGCGACACCACGTCGTCGGCGGCCTGCCTGGTCGAGGCAGAGATGGCATCGGCGGCCGTGAGGATCTGCGGCACGATCAGCGACGTGAGCACCAGGGCCGTGATCAGGGCTGTGGTCGGGCTCATGGGACCGTGCTGACTGGTGACTGGCATGAGATGAGGCTCGTGGAGTGCGGGGCGATGATGCTCGAGGTTCGGCGGATTCAGGGGGCGACGGTGTCGTCGAGGCAGGCCAGCAGGCCGCTCTGCGCCGCGACCCGGACCGCTCGTGACCGGTGTGTCTTTGGCGCGTCGCCGACGGTGGCGGCGACGGAACGGTAGATCGTGCTCGCGGCCTCACGATCACCGGCGGCGAGAAAGGCGTCGGCGCAGGCGAGTCGGGCGTCGATCACGGCATCGGCCACCGGACCCGCCTGAGGCTTTGCCGCGGCGAGCGCCGCCGCGGCATCAGGCGTGGCGATCCGGCCGAGCGCGACGGCCGCGGCGGCGGCGAGCTTCGCATCGCCACCGAGGAGTGCCGCCAGCGGCTTCACGCTCGCGGCATCCCGTCGGTTGGCGAGCGACGAGATCATGCCGATCGCGAGGTCACCGCTGACCGATCCGAGGGCGTTCCGGATCGCGTCGCCCGCCGCCGGCACCGGGATTCGCTCGAGGGCGAACCGTGCCATGTGGGATTCGGCGGGGTCGGCGAGCCGCGGCGCGAGCACGGGCACCGACGCCGCCGTGCCGATCATCGAGAGCTTGCGGCAGGCGTATTCCTTCGCCGCCCGGGATGCCTTCCCGGTGACGATTTCACCGAAGCGTCGCTCCAGGTCGGCGGTCAGGGCGGCGTCGCCGTGGCACGCGATGACGGCGGCATCGAGCTTCGCCAGCGGCGCCGCGTCGGCCCCCCAGTCGAATGCCGCGAGGGCCTTGAACTCGTCGTCGAGCGGAATGTGGTCGTATGCCATGCGGAATGCTCCGGGTCAGAGTGTCCAGGGTTCGCGGCGGGCTCGGTCGAGCAGGCGGTTGGCCTCCTCGTCGTTGACGAATCGCTGCGCGGCGCGATCCCATTCGAGCGAACGCTCCAGCCGGCGGACGAGGCCGAGCATGTGCGGCGCCGTCATCGTGTTGATGGCCACCTCGAGGTCGCGGAACGGCCGCTGCCGCGTCTTGACGCATTCGATGAAGTCGCCATAGATGCCGCCGCTGCCGCGGTAGGCGGGTACCGCCCGGGGAGTCGCCGCGTTTCCATCGCCGCGGATCGTGATGCCGCGCTCATGCGAGATCGTGGCGGCGGTGTCGGCGGGGCGAAGCTGTTTCGGCCGGTTGCAGTGCACCTCGACGCCATTGGGGTAGACGAGCGTCGCGTAGGCCGACGCCTGACCGTCGGCCGCGGCACGATGCCAGACGGCCTTCGTGGGCTGGAGATCGAGGAGCCCGGCGGCGAAGATCGTGCCGCCGAAGTTGTGGGCGCCCCAGTCGGTGAGGCTGCCGCCCGAGTAGTCGATGTACGACCGCCAGCTGTTGCCCCCGGTGCCGAAGTTGCCGTCGCAGCGGCCCGGGTTGTACGGCTCCCAGGGAGCCGGACCAAGCCAGAGTTCCCAGTCGATGTCCGACGGCGTGGCGACCGCCGGCAGGTAGCAGGCCATCGAGGACGGGCCGGGGTCGATGTCGACCGACGTGATCCGGCCGAGTTCGCCGGCCCAGCAGGGATCGACGATCTCGCGGTAGTCTTCCAGCACCCGCTGGCTGCCGCCGGAGACCACGCGACCATAGCGGCGTGCGGCCTGGATCATCAGTGGCCCTTCGCGGAGCGTGAGCGTCTCGGGCTTCTGGAGGTAGATGTCCTTGCCGGCGCGGCAGGCCGCGATGGTCATCAGCGAGTGCCAGTGGTCGGGCGTGGCGATATGGACGGCGTCGATGTCGTCGCGGCCGAGCAGTTCACGAAAGTCGACGTAGGCCGCGCAGTCGCGGGAGCCCTGCTTTTCGTCCACGCGGCCCTTGGCGTCATCCCGCCACTTCTTCCGAACATCGCAGACGGCGACGTATTGCACGTCGGGCCGGGCGAGAAACGCCCGCTGGTCGCCCGAGCCCATGTTGCCCATGCCGATGCCACCCATCACGATCCGGTCGCTCGCCGGCGGCGTCGTGGCGTCGCCGAGCGCCTTCGAGGTGATCACGTAGGGCGCCGCGACGACGGCGGCCGAGGCCTGGAGTGAAGCCGCCAGAAAGCGGCGCCGGGTGGGTGGGAGTTTGTCTCGCATGGTCCCCTCTCTGGATGCGGTCAGTGGCATCGAAATGTAGCGGCGTCCCCGAGGTCAAACAAACCACAAACGGGTGATATGGCTGGCCCGACACCCGGATCGTCGTCACGGGACGATCGCTTGCCAATTGCGGCGGAAATCGGCCGACCGGGCAGGCAGAGGGCATGGGGAGCCCCGAGCGCACGGTGAACGCCTCGTCAGCATCGCACGTGATGCTCGCGCGTCGTCTGGTCACCGCCGCCGGCCGGCGACATGCTCGTCGCCGGCGGGACGTGTGAGTTCTCTTCCCCAACGGTACCGAGCAAGTCTTGCGGTGCACACGTCTCACCGGCTTCTGCGCGTGCCCCCGATCCGGCTGCTCCCCCGTCCGGAATCCCATGCCAGGGATGATGGTGCGGCGGGCATGGGCAGCCCCGAGCCTTGTGGCGCCTCACGATCACATGAAACTCGGATCAGCCGTCGAGCGGCTTGATCCAGATGTTGCGGAATCGCACCGGGCTGCCGTGGTCCTGGAGGAAGAGTGGCCCTCTGCCGGTTTTTCGCAGGGTCGCTTCGATGGCCCGCAGATGGTCGGTCACGCCGTGCCGGTAGGGGATGTAGGGCGAACGTGGCTCCGTGAACTCGATCCCATCCTGGACGAGTTTTCCGTTGAGCCAGGCGGTGATGCGCCCCGGCGCGGTGATCGCTCCGTCCGCATTCCGTCGCGGCGCGAGGAAGCGAATGTCGTAGACCTGCCACTCGCCCGTGGGACGGGCTGCGTTCACCAGCGGCTTGCCGAACCGGTAGAGCGAACCTTCGTCCTGGTCGGTCGGTGGCTCGACGCCGAAGGAATCGTAGATCTGCATCTCGTAGTGGCCGTGGATGTAGAGGCCGCTGTTGCCCTTGGCGGTCGGCACGGTCATGAACTCGGCGTGGATGTCGGCGTCGCGAAACACCGGCATGGAGACGAGGTGGTTGGCGTGGCCTTTCGACGCCCCCATCACGAGCGTGCCGTCCACGACCTTCCAGTCGATCGCCCCGCCATCCATGGCCGTGAACTTCGGCCCGCCGGGCTCGCTGCCGTCGCCGAAGAGCAGGATCGCCCCGGGGGGCGGCGGGACAGGGAGCGGCTCCTGCACGGGATGGAAGTCGGCTGCGTCGCCGGTCCTCGGTTCGATGCCCCGGAGCGTGCGGTCGGCGAAGTCGGCATACCGCAGCCAGTCGTATTCGAGCAGGTCGTGCTTGCCGGTGCGGACGTGGTAGCCGATCGTCCGACCGACCGGCGTATCAACAGGCGGCCACTCGGTCGTGCCGAGGCCCTCCAGGCCAAAGAGTCCCCAGACGGGGCCGGCGGCGACGGCGGCGAGAAACTCCCCCTTCGGATCGGCCCACCGGTCGTCGATCGCGCTGGCAACATAGAGTGGACGCGGCGCCGCCATCGCGAGCGTCACGTGGGCATCGACGGGAAGGTCGGTTTCCCGATCGGCGTACGTGCGGAACGCCGGGCAGAACCAGTGCGGAAACCGACGCGTGATCGCCTCGACGGTCTCGCCGTAGTTTCGACGCTCGAGCGCCGCGCCGCCGCAGCCTGACTCGTTGGAGACCACCATCGCGAACCGCGCGTCGCAGGCGCCGGCCCAGATGGCCGCCTTGCCGTTCCGCGAGTGACCCACCACGACCACCTTTGCGGCATCGACCTCAGGCAATGTGACGAGCCAGTCGAGTATCCGGCAGAGCTGCCAGGCCCAGGTGGCGATCGCGCCCGGTTCGTCGGCGGCAAGGTCGCCTTCCACCGGCCTGCCGAGCGAGGCGAGGGCGCTCGCCGCACGGCCGTCGGCACGATCCGGAAAGACGTCGCCGTAGCAGGCCGTGGCCACGCCGTAGCCGCGGTCGAGCAGTTTCTCGACAGGCCAGTGCCGCGCGTCCTTGGCCCGCGAGGTGTGCGTGGCGCGATTGCCGACGATCTCCCCGCGCTTGTCGTCCGGGAGCCAGGCCTCGCACATCCGGATCGCCGGATCGGGATGCTCCGCCTGGTTGCCCTTGAAGTTGAGATGCAGGAACACCGGCACCGGGCGGTCGCTCGTCGGCAGGTAGGCGAGCACATCGGTCGTGACGGCCTGTGGCGTGTCGCCGAGCCGCAGCCGCGCCTGGAGCCGGGTGGCCTTGATGCCGTCGGCGAGCGTCACGTCAACGCGGTCGATGTCGCCGACCACGCTCACCGGCACCGCGGGTAGGCGACGGCCGTATACGGTCGTCTCGAGAAGCGCAAACTGATGGGGCCGTATCGTCGTTCGCCAGGCATCAGGCGTCGCTGCAGTCTGACCGTCGGGGCCGGCAAGCACGTCCGGGAGCGCATAGGGCCGGATGGCCGATTCGTCGTAGTTGGCCTGCTCGGCAGCACGCGAATCGACGGCGGTCATTCCGATGGCTCCGGCAAGCATGGCGCACCGCGTGAAGGAAGCAGTCTTCATGAGAAGTCCCCGATCCGCAGCCTGTGACCCCTGGCGTGGCGCCGGCCTGCCGGCACCACGATGTTGTACCCTATGGTTTTGGGGCACCACAGGACATCGCGACGATGAGCCGAACCTCGCGACGAGCATTGTGCCGCGGAGCTGCTGCCGCCGTGGGCATGTGGGCGGCCTCATCGCGGCGCGGTTGCGCCGCCGGCGGGAGCAGCCTGACGACACTTCGCGTGAAGGACGTCCGCACCGGCTTTCGCGATCACCGTTATCGCACGCCCTACAAGTTTGGCGGCGTGCCGGTCGATCGCGTCACGCTGCTCGACGTGACGATCGACACCGAACTGCCCGACGGCCGCGTGGTGACCGGCGTTGCCGCGATGCCCCTGGGGAACGTGTGGGCGTTTCCTGCTCGGGACCTGCCCTACCAGGCCACGCTCGATGCCATGAAGAGCCTCGCCGGACGGATCGCGGGCGTCGTCAGAGACTGTCCGGAGGCGGCGCATCCGCTCGAACTCTGGCATCGCCTCGAGCCGGAGTTTCTCGCGGCGGCCGCTGCCGAGTCGGCCCGGCTGGCGCTGCCGGTGGCGATTCCGAAACTTGCCACGCTCGTGGTGGCGAGTCCGTTCGACGCGGCGCTGCACGACGCCTGCGGCAAGGCGCTCGGCCGCAGCAGTTTTCTGACCGTGGCGCCCGAACTCGTGGGACACGACCTCTCCCGCTATCTCGGCGCCGAGTTCGCCGGCGAGAGCCTTCAGGACGTGGTGCGGCCGCGGCCAGCCGACACGGTGCCGCTGTTTCACTCGGTTGGCGGCAGCGATCCGCTCTCGGCCGCCGAGGCCGATGCGATGGGCGTGCCCCGCGACGGCCTGCCGCGGACGCTCGCCGAGTGGATCGCGTTCAACGGCCTGTGGAACATCAAGATCAAGCTCCAGGGCGAGTCGCTCGACTGGGACGTCGACCGCACGCTGGCGGTTGATCGCATCGCCCGCGAAACCCGTCCCGATGGAGGGTGGCGGTATTGCGTGGACTTCAACGAGCGCTGCCCGAACGTCGACTACGTGCTCGAGTACCTGCGGCGGGTGAAGGCGGGGTCGGCACGGTGCCTGGAGAGCATTCTCTACGTGGAGCAACCGACCGTCCGCGATCTTGCCACCGTGCCGCGAAACGACATGCATCTCGCGGCGAAGCTCCGGCCCGTGGTGATCGACGAGTCGCTCACCGACCTCGAGACGCTGCTCCTCGCCCGCGACCTCGGCTACACCGGCGTGGCGCTCAAGGCATGCAAGGGGCAGTCGCACTCGCTCCTGATGGCGGCGGCGGCTCGACGGCACGGCATGTTCGTGTGCGTGCAGGATCTCACCTGCCCCGGCGCGGCGCTCGTGCATTCGGCCGGCATCGCGGCCTGGGTGCCGGGTGTGGCGGGGATCGAGGCGAACGCGCGGCAGTACGTACCGGAGGCGAACCGGGAGTGGGAGGACCGGCTGCCGGGAATTTTTCGCGTGACGGACGGGTCGATGCACACGGCCTGTCTGGCCGGCCGGCCAGGCCTCGGGGCGGCGGACTGATCTGCGCCTTTGTGATGTGCATGATCGAGTGCGTGGCGACTGATGGCCGACCGGCCGCGGTCGAATGCCGGCTGGACGCCGCGCCTGGTGGCGGTTCGTCCCACACCTTACGGCGTTGGGCTGGTGCGAATGGTGGCTCGCTTTTTAAGCAGGTTCCGCACACGTCAGCGTGTCGCGCGGGTGCGACGATCGGCGGCCGGATTCACGCGTGCGCGACAACTGCGAGGCCACCAGCAGCAGAAAAACAGCCTGTTTTGTGAGTGATGGCTTTGGCACGCGACGTGCAGTTCCGTGATAGTGGCGGGAGTCGGTCGGCGCGATCGGCTCGGGATCATCACCTTCGGTACCGCGACGCGGGCCGATCACAGTCGAGGAGACCACCATGAAAAAGATCGAAGCCATCATCCGCCACTTCAAGCTCGAAGAGGTCAAGGACGCACTCAACGCCCTGGGCGTGAAGGGCATGACCGTCACCGAGGTTCGCGGGTTCGGGCGGCAGAAGGGCCACACCGAGACCTACCGCGGCGCCGAGTATTCCGTCGACTTTCTGCCGAAAGTGAAGATCGAGGTGGTGGTGAGCGACGACGAGGCTCAGGGCGTGATCAGCAAGATCATGTCGACCGCCCGCACCGGCCAGGTGGGCGACGGCAAGATCTTCGTGACGAACCTCGCCGAGGTCGTCCGGATCCGCACCGGCGAGACTGCCGCGGCCGCGATCTGATTGGCATCGCAGACCCGCGGGGGCCGTCCAAGGCCCCCGCGGGTGCTTGCTGCCACCCTTTTTCCTTTCTGCAAACCACCGGGCGACCTATCCGCAAGGCGAGCGAGGGGCTGCCCGTGCCCGGGAGCCGGGCTGTGGGAGCAAGCGAAGCCATGGATGGCGAAGCGCAGCGGACACGCAGCGAACGGAGGCCCGGAAGGCCGACGTGAGCGTCCGGCGACGGGCATGGGCAGTCCCTCGCGCTGAGGCTGCGCCGGCGTGCCCCCATCGCTTACGCGATTGGGCTTCCTGAGTTTGCAGTGAGCGTCCGGCGACGGGCATGGACAGGCATGACGCCATCGCCCACAATCCGCTGACGTTTGAGTGACTCCCGGAGTGATCGCATGACAACGTGGCCCGTCCATGGCACGATCGATGGTCCTATCGTCATGATCGGCTTTGGTTCGATCGGTCGGGGCACGCTGCCGCTGCTTGAGCGACACTTCGCGTTTGACCGCTCCCGGCTGGTGGTCATCGATCCGGACGACAGCAGCCGCGACATCCTCGACCGCCACGGGGTTCGGTTCATCCATCAGGCCGTGACCCGCGACCGCTATCGGCATCTTCTCGAGCCGCTGCTCACGACCGGCGGGCAGGCATTCTGCGTCAATCTCTCGGTCGATACGTCGTCGCTCGACATCATGCGACTCTGTCGGGAGGTCGGGGCGCTCTACATCGACACGGTGGTCGAGCCCTGGCCGGGCTTCTACTTCGACCGCAGTGCCGGTCCCGAGGCTCGCACCAACAACGCCCTGCGGGCGACGGTCCGCGAGGAGAAGGCCCGGCATCCCGGCGGCACCACCGCCGTCTCCTGCTGCGGCGCCAATCCCGGCATGGTTTCCTGGTTCGTCAAGCAGGCACTGGTGGATCTCGCCCGCGATCTGGGCCGCAGGCTGCCCACACCGGCCGCCGACGATCAGCCCGGCTGGGCGAGGATGATGCGGGATCTCGGCGTCAAGGGAATTCACATCGCCGAACGCGACACCCAGCGGTCGCGGAATCCCAAGCCGATGAACGTGTTCGTCAATACGTGGAGCGTCGAGGGCTTCCTTTCCGAGGGCATGCAGCCGGCGGAACTCGGCTGGGGCACGCACGAGAAGTGGCTGCCTGAGAACGGCCGCCTGGAGACGATCGGTTCCAAGGCCGGCGCCTATCTGCTCCAGCCCGGGGCCAACACCCGGGTTCGCTCCTGGTGTCCGACGCCCGGTCCGCAGTACGGCTTTCTCGTCACGCACAACGAGTCGATCTCGATCGCCGACTACTTTACGGTTCGCGACGGCACGTCCGGCGGCGGCTGCGTCTACCGTCCCACCTGTCACTACGCCTACCATCCCGCCGATGACGCCGTGTTGTCGCTTCATGAGCTCTTCGGCCGTGCCGGCGCTCGTCAGGAGCGGATCCACATCCTCGACGAGCACGAGATCGTCGACGGGATCGATGAGCTGGGGGTGTTGCTCTACGGCCACGAGAAGAATGCCTACTGGTACGGCTCGCAGCTCTCCATCGACGAGACCCGCGATCTCGCTCCGTACCAGAACGCCACGGGCCTGCAGGTGTCGTCCGCCGTGCTCGCCGGGATGGTCTGGGCGCTGGAAAACCCCACCGCGGGAATCGTGGAGGCCGACGAGATGGACTTCCAGCGGTGCCTGGAGGTTCAGCGTCCCTACCTCGGGCCCGTCACCGGCCACTACACCGACTGGACGCCACTGACCGGCCGCCCCGGGCTGTTCAACGAGAACATCGACGCCAGCGACCCCTGGCAGTTCAAGAACGTCCTCGTGCACGGGGCGTGACGCCCGGTCAGGCCGGCAGCGGCCGCGTCATCTCCACCGGCACGACCCACTGGTCGTACTGCTCCGGCGTGACATAGCCCAGGGCCACGGCGGCCGCCTTGAGGCTCGTCCCCTCGACGTGGGCCTTCTTGGCGATCTTCGCCGCCTTCTCGTAGCCGATGTGGGTGTTGAGCGCGGTGACGAGCATCAGTGAATCGTCGAGATGATGCTTGATTCGCGCCAGGTTTGGTTCGATGCCGGTCGCACAATGGACCCGCATCGAATCGCACGCGTCGGCCATCAGGTCGGCGCTCTCGAGCACGTTGTGGATCATCAACGGCTTGAAGACGTTGAGCTGGAAGTGGCCCTGCGACCCGCCGAAGGCCACGGCCGCGTCGTTGCCGAACACCTGGACGCAGACCATCGTCATCGCTTCGCATTGGGTGGGGTTCACCTTGCCCGGCATGATCGAGCTGCCGGGCTCGTTCTCGGGGATCGAGATCTCGCCGATCCCGCACCGCGGCCCCGAGGCCAGCAGGCGGATGTCGCTGGCGATCTTGAACAGCGCCATCGCCAGGCCGCGTTCCGCGGCGCTCATGTCGACCATGGCGTCGTGGGCGGCCAGCGCCGAAAACTTGTTGGCTGCCGACACGAACGGGTGGCCCGTCTCCTTGGCGATGGAGGCCGCCGCCACGTCGCCGAACCGCGGGTGGGCGTTGAGGCCCGTGCCGACGGCGGTGCCGCCGATCGCGAGTTCGTAGAGGCCGGGGAGCGACCGTTCGACCGCCGCGATCCGGTCGTCGAGCTGGGCGCGCCAGCTCGAGATCTCCTGGCCGAGCGTGATCGGCGTGGCGTCCTGGAGGTGCGTGCGGCCGATCTTCACGAGGTCGGCATGCTTCTTCTCCAGTCCGAGGAAGACGTCGCGGAGCTGGCGGACGGCCGGCAACAGCCGGCTGCTGATCACATCGACGGCCGCGATGTGCATCGCCGTGGGGAACGTGTCGTTCGACGACTGGCCGCGGTTGACGTCGTCGTTGGGGTGCACCGGCTTCTTCGAGCCCATCACGCCGCCGGCGATCTCGATCGCCCGGTTCGAGATCACCTCGTTGGCGTTCATGTTCGACTGCGTGCCGCTGCCGGTCTGGAAGACGACGAGCGGAAAGTGGTCGTCGAGCTTTCCCGCGATCACCTCGTCGGCTGCCTGCGTGATCAGCTTCACGGTCTCGGCGGGCAGCTGGCCCAGCTCGCCGTTGGCGAGCGCCGCGCACTTCTTGAGGATCCCCAGGCTCTTCTTGACCGCCCGGCCCCACTGGAAGCGATCGACGCCGATCTTGAAGTTGTCCCGCGAGCGTTCCGTCTGTGCACCCCAGTAGCGGTCGGCGGGGACCTTGATCTCCCCCATGCTGTCAGACTCGATGCGGAAGGCGGACGCTGCGGACATCGGCGAGGCTCCGGAAGGTGGGTGGGTGACGGTGCCGCATTGTAGGTGGCGGACGCTGCACCGGCTGCGGCGTCCTGTCCGCGGGCCTGTGGAGCGGTCGAGCCGGGTCCGCCATCCGGTGTTTTTGTTACCGCGTCTCGTTCCAGAGGACCGTCACCGAGGCGGGCTCCGGCGGGGCGGCCAGCGGCAAGTGGTGCTGCACGGTGGCCGTGCGGCCCTGATGCTCGATCGTGAGGTCGTAGAGGCCGGCGTGCCCGCGGAAGCGGGCGAGGCCGGCGGCGTCGGCCGTCGTGGTCGTGTCGGTTCGCCATCGCTCGGAGACGAGTTCCCGCCAGACGCGGCCGTTGGGCTTTTCGCTGCCGTCGCGGCGGAACAGGGCCGCTTCCGGCCGCCAGCCGGCGCCTTCCCACCAGACCCACATCAGGAAGCCCCGGTAGGCGGGATGCGAGTAGGCCGCGATCAGCGTGTCGCGGAGGTAGTCGGCCTGGAGATCCTCGTCGCCGTTGGTCATCACGTCCCACTCGGTGAGCATGAGTGCCGGCACGAGGCTTGCGAACCGGTCGCTGACCCGGAGAACCTCCTCCGGCGCGACCAGCGAGCCGGAGTGGAAGTGGCCCTGGATGCCGATGCCATCCGGCGGGGCGCCTGCATCGAGCAGCTCCTGCACGCAGGAAAAGTAGTGGTCCTGCTGGAAGCCGGGATTGAAGGTGCGGTCCTCGTTGATCCAGAGGGGCCGGTCGGTGAGCCCGCGAGCCTCGCGGATCACGTCGGTGTAGAAGCCTGATCCGAGAACGCTGCGAACGGTCTGCGGCGGGTTGGACCAGCCCACGGGATGGTTGAGCACGTCGAAATCATGGACGAACGGACCGGCCTTTTCGGCGAGCAGCCGCATGTGGCTGAGCAGCCGGTCGCGGAGCGTGGGATCGGTCGAACGGTCGCGGGAGGCGAACGAGCCCCAGACTCCCGCCACCATGTAGTGGCCTCGGATGGCCACGTTCCGCTGCCGACACCACTCCGCCGCGGCTTCCGTCCATGCCCAGCGGACGTGGTCGTCGCCGCCGCTGAGGGAATCCTCGAGTGCGCCGGGCTTGAGGTCGTTCTCGAAGACCACGGCGCTGAAGTGGCGGTCGATCGTGTCGCGGTACGTCCGCCAACGCGTGTCGCCGGGCTTGAAAAACTCCCCCTTGATCGTGCCGCCGAAGAGAAACTCATGGCGGGCAAGTCGGGCTCGTACCGTCGCTGTTGGAAGCGGCCTGCCTGACTCGTCCAGCAGCCGGAGCCCAAACTCTCGAACGCGGTGCTTCTCGATGCGGGCGATCGCGTCCGTGCGCCAGGCCGCGTCGGCCTCGCGGCCGGGGTAGTGGATGGCGGCCCGGGGCAGATCGGCAAGCCGCACGCCCCGCCGGTGGTTCGTGACGATCACGTCGGCGATCTGGAGCCGCTGTGGTCGATCGCCAAGCTGGAAGGCGAGCACCGCCTTCCCGGGGATCGCCTCGACGCCAGCCAGAAAAGGCACGTCGATTCGCCGCCACTCGCCGTCGATCGTGAAGCCGCCCATGCCCAGCTTCGGGCTGCCGGGTGTCCTGTTTTCCACGGCGATGATCCCGCCGGCGGTGCCATCCGGCGGCGGCCGCTCCGCCCGTGCCCAGAACGTGATCAGCACGGCGTCGCCTGCGGCTACGGGGCCGTCGAGTGGAATCGCGAGCTGCACCGACCAGAGCCGCAGCCCCGCACGCGCGGTGTCGATTGTCCAGCCGTGAGGCCGCCCCGGGACGCCGTCGAGCGGGCCGAAGGTGCCGCTGGCCACCGCGTCCGCCACGGTGAACGACGCCTGGGCGAGGGCCTCGGCCGAGATCACCGACGTGGCGTCCTCGGCTGCGCGGGCAAACGCCGTGGCCACGGTCAGCAGCATCAGGCAGGTAAAAACGTGCGGGGATTTCATGGACGATGTCGTGGCGGTGGTGCCACCCGCGGCCTCACTGCATTCGCCGGTAGCGCTCGACGGCGTGGTGCCGGGAATGAACGTGAAGCTTCTTGTAGATGCGGCGGATGTAGGTGATCACGGTGTTGCGGCTGACGCCAAGCTGCTTGGCGACCTCCTTGTACATCGCGCCGGCGGCCAGCAGGTCGAGCACCTCGCGCTCGCGCGGGGCGAGTTCCAGCATCTCGTTCCCCTTGGGAAGCGGTGCCACGTGCACCGGTGCATGCCGCTCGAAGGACCGCACGATGCGCCTCGCCACCATGCTCGACATCGGCGAGCCACCCTCGACGACGTCACGGATCGCGGCGAGCAGTTCGTCGACCCGGACAGGCTTGATCAGGTAGCCGTGGGCACCGGCGGCGAGGGCGTCGAAGAGGATGTCGCCGTCCTGGTAGAGCGTGAGCATCACGAACTCCGTGGAGGGCATGGTCGGCGCAAGCCTCCGCACGCAGTCGACGCCGGTGCCGTCGGGAAGGTTGACGTCGACGAGCACCACCTTCGGCGCGGCCGTCGGAATGCCCGCGATGGCTTCGGCCACCGAGCGAAACTCGCCCACGCAGCGGCAGTCTGCCGCGCTTTCGATGATCTCGCGGAGGCTCGCGCGGGTGCCGGAATCATCCTCGATCAGGGCCACGTTGATCGGATCCGACGCCGGGGACTGGGCCAGTTCCTTCGGGCCTCGCTCAGCTGTCATGAATTGTCTCCAGGGGTGTCGTGCCGGTGCCGTGGCGCCGAAAAGTCAACGGGAACGCGGAACGTCACGGTCGTTCCCGAGTGGGGTGTGGAGGCGATGGCGACGCTGCCGCCCACCTCGCCGATGCGGTGTCGCATGTTGGCCAGTCCGTCCTGTTCGGCCGCGGGTGGGCGATCGGTCGCGAAGCCGACGCCGTCGTCACGAACCGCGGCGTTGATCGACGCTTCATCGACGCGGATCGAGAAGTCGACGTGGTTCGCCTTCGCGTGGCGGAGCACGTTCTGCAGGGCCTCGCGGATCGCCAGGCAGACGTGGTGTCGCACGTGCGTCGGCAGCGGCCGCTCGTCGGGCGGGCCGTCGGGCACGTCGAGCCGCAGCGAGAGATCGCCGGCGTGCACGAACTCCTCGACGTCCTGCACGACGTAGGAAATGAACTGGGCCACGGTGTCATTGCGGGGATTCACCGCCCAGACGATCTCGTCGACCGAGCGGGCAAGGCTCCGGGCGCTGCGGTAGATGGCGTCGAGCCGGTCAGGGAGGTTCGTCTGGGGGGCCGCTCCCTTGCGGGCGAGGTCGCTCATCATCGCCATGCGCGTCAGGCCTGCGCCAAGGCTGTCGTGGATGTCTCGGGCGATTCTCGCGCGCTCGCGGTCCATCGCCCGCTGCCATTCGAGCGCCTCGATCACCCGCCGCGACCGCCGTCGAGTCACCTCGCGTGCGATCGCTGCGGCCGTGCCCGCGAGGGCGACGCCGAAGGCCGCCAGCGTCGTCGGCCGTCGCCACCACGGGGTCGCGACCATCACCGGGAGCGATGCCACCGGAAAGTCGCGGTCGGTTTCGCCGGCGATCGACCGAACCTCGAAGACGTGCTCGCCGGGAGGCAGCGATGCGTAGTCGCGGCGGTTGGCCCGGCTCGGGGATGCCCATGCGTCATCCACTCCGGAGAGCCGCGTCTGGTGCAGCGGGGGTGTGGACCAGTGGAGCCCGGGCGTCTCGAACCGGAACCCGTATGGCACGTCCGTGTCGCGAGACACCCGCGGCCCGGCGGCCGTCGATGTGGCCGAGGCGATGGTGGCGGGATCGAACCGCATCATCCCGTTCGAAACCGGCACGGTGATCCGCTCCAACCGCTGGTCGCCCGTGCGAAAGGGGCGGTTCATCCGGCCGATGCACTCCGCATCGCCGACGCCATCGAGGGGGCCGAGGATCACGCCGCGGACGATCGAGAGTTGGCCCTGGGCGAGCTGCTCGAGATCGGCGAGCCGCAATCCCTGGAGGTGGCCGCTGCGGGTGGCGATCCAGAGCCGTCCCAACGTGTCTTCCTCGATCTGTCGGACGGTGTCGTCGACGAGCCCGGTGGCCGTGGACAGCCGCAGGGGTGGACTGCCGGTGCGGTGGCGGACCAGACCCCGCTCTCCCCCGATCCACAGGTCGCCGTGCGAATCGCGGCGAAACACGATCGTCCTCCGCCCGGGCATGTCGGCTGCGGCAAGGATTTGGCTCGTGCTGCCGTCGGCGGCGACCCGCTCCACACCCCTGCTCTGGATGGCGGCGAGCATCGAGCCATCATCTTCCGCGGCAAGGCCGATCACCACGGGTTGCGCGGTGCGGTCAGCGGGCGTGATCGTCCGGAAGGAGTCGGTCGCTTCATCGTGAACCGCCAGGCCGTTGGCGGTCGCCGCCCAGATGCGGCCCGTCGCATCGCAGACGAGCGCGTTGATGTTGCGGAGTTCGCGGAACGGCTCGGCGGGCTTCGTCACCTGGGTCACCCGGCCATCCTCGATGCGCAGGATGAAGTTGTCCTGCGTTCCCACCCAGACGCGTCCCGCCCCGTCCTCCTGGATGGCCGTCGGCACCGACGCGCCGGCGAGCGAACCGATCGGACTGATGGAGCCCGAGGTGAACGGGGCGAGGGCCGCCACGATTCCTGGGCTGCCCACGAGCAGGGATCCGTCGGCCCGCTCGAATGCGGCGCGGCAGTCGGCGACCGGCTCCACGTGGAGCGTGGTGCGCCGCACCGCGAGCAGGCCGCCGAAGCAGGCCGCCCAGATGCCCCCCTGTCGGTCGCCGACGATCGCACCGGTTCGCAGCGAGAAGCCGGGCAGCCCGCTGGTCACCTGCTCTGCGATGCCGTCGCGGCAGGCGATGATCCCGTTGTGGCTCGAGATCCAGACGGTGCCGTCGGCGGTCCACGAGATCTTGCCGCTGCGGCGATAGTCGGCATCCGGCAGGATCGGCGGCAGTCGCTGCCAGCCGTCGGCGCCGCGGACCGCGCCGCATTCGGGCAGCAGTGCCAGCGGGCCCTCGGGGCAGAAGCTCAGGGAGATGACGTCGCCACCGGTCGCCATGTCGGACACGATCTCGAGCGGCGTCACGAGCCCTCGCGAGATCGAGCCGCGCCGAATATCCCCGGGACGGAGCGTGTCGCCCCAGAGCCAGAGTTCTCCCGATGTCGGATCGATGTCTCCATATCGCCACAGCACCCGCCGGTCGTTGCGGACGACGGTTGCGACCTCGCGAAACCGCTTGCCGTCGAAGGCGTGCACCTCGTTCGGGCCCACGAGCACCGGCTGGCCTGCGGTGGTGAACGCGAGGCTGTTGAACCGTCCTTGGGGATGGACGTGCACGGTCCACCGGCGGCGGCTCGATCGGCGGTTGTCGCCGTGCAGCATCGCCGCGGCGCGGCCCCCCTGGACCCAGAGCCGCCCTTCACGGTCGAAGCCGATGTTCGAGAAGCCGCCGATCGCCTCCCGCACGGGATTGGTGAGGGCCGTGGGGAGCGGCTCGAAGGAGATGCCGTCGAAGCGGGCGATCCGCGTCGGTGTGGTGCAGTACAGCGAGCCGTCGGGGGCGAAGGCGACGCCGTTGACGGGTGCCTCGGGGAGACCGTCTTCGATCGTCCACCACTGGATCGCAAATCGGCCGGTGCGATCGAGCGTGGAGGCCGCCGGGGCTGGCACGGACGGCACGAGGATCGCTGCAAGCATCACGCCGGCGCACAGCAGCGCGGATAGCCGGGCACCGCGCGCTGGAAACCGCATGTCTGCCGCCTCGACTCACGCCACGCACGGGCGTCGACTCCACACCGTCGAGATTGTATCGCACCGCGGTGGGCGGCTGGTGACGGCGTCCCGCCGCCGCCACGGTCGCACCTTTATGCGACGGGTTGGGCGTCGCCGGGGCTCAGCGGCGGAGAATCCGCTGCGGAAGCTCGGGCGGCCTGACCGCCGTCGGCGACGTCCTGCCCGAGGCGGGCGGCGTCACCGGGGCCAGGGCCACCGCCAGCCACCCGTCGGCCGTCACCGCCTGCACCGCCTGCACGCCCGCGAACCGCGGATTGGCCACCAGCGTCTCGGGCACGAGTCGCACCGGACGCTCCTTGGGAAACATCTTCCCGAAGATCGTCCGCAACCCGAACTCCATGCGTCCCTTCTGCCCCGGGCCGCTGAGCTGCACCGGTCCATCTCGTTCGAGCGTCACCTGCATTCCCGAGACCGTCGGGCGGTAGGCCACGTGGGCGACGATGTCGTACCAGTTGTTTCGCCGACCGCTCTCCAGCGCGTCGAGAGCCACGTGAACATGCACGAGTCCGTCGCGGCATTCCACGCGGATGGGATCGATCGCGGCGAACGTCACCTCGACTCCAGCGGGCAGGTCGTCTGGAACGGTCGGCGGAAGCCCCAGGTTGGTGCAGACGTGGCGGGTGAGTTGCTCGAGGCCCATCTTCTGCCCCGCGAGCCCGAGGCGACCGCAGGCGTTGTTCACCGTCGACTCGTGCACCTGGATGCTGAACAGCGCATCCTCCGGCGCCCGTGGTCGTGGGGTGTGGGCGGCGAGCTGCGTGGGGGCCGCGAGTCGCAGCCGCGCCGTGGCCGCGCCGGCCGTGGTCTCGAGGGCCACGGTGGTCGGTTCGAGGCCCAGCCGTTCCATCGGCGCCCAGAAACGTTCGCGGACGCGTTTTGCCGCCGCGGTGAGCTGCGGTTCCGTCTGCGCGTCGACCTCACGGCAGGCGCGATTCACGATCTTCGCGTTCACCTCGCGGGTCGCCTGGTCGAGGTTTTCATCGTGCTGATTGCGGGCGATGCTGCGGACGAGCGGGCCCATCAGGGGGACCGCATCGAAGCCGGTCTCGATGCCGGCGAGCCGTGACTGGTTCGAGGCGGTGCCGCGTGCCGCGTCGAAGCTGAGTCCTCGAGGTGAGACGTGGATCGGCTTGTAGACCGTGAAGCTCGATTGGCCTCGGGAGTGGATCGACACCGATCCCGCATCGGTGACGGTTCGCGATGCGACCTCGCCGCTGACGAGGAGATCGAGGCGGATCTCGCTGGGATGCGGTTCGAAGAGCACGGCGGTCGATTGCTCCACGGTCTTCGTGCCGTGGACTTGGCGACCGAGCACGTAGTCGTGGAGCGGGCTGGTGGTGACCGTCGCCGCGGGGAGGAGCTTTTCGACGAACTGCTCGTTGACGGAGATCCGCACGTTGGGCGACAGATAGTGGTCGTGGACGGCGCGATCGACGCCTGCTGCGGTCGCCAGCCGCGTGGCCATGACGAGCCGCGTCGCCTCCCGCACGCCGCGGGCATCGGCCGGGTCCCGCGACGATTCGAAGCGTTCGATCGCCTCCAGCAGCATCGCCACCTCGGTGGTGGAACTGGCGGCAGCGATGCCCGAGCTGATGTCGGCGGCTGGCGCGGCCCGTGGTGCCGCGGCGATCTCGGCGCAGCATGCCGCGGCGGCCCGCCACACGGCCACCCGCCGGGCGACCGCGAGTGCGGCTCGGCGGGCCCGTGACGCGAGCCCGTGGTCGGACAGCGCGTCCGCGGCCCGCATTCCCTCCGCAACGCGGTCACCGAGCGTGATCAGGGCGGCCTCGCCGGCGGCGTCGCGCGGGCCGCCCGTGGCCAGCACGGCGGCGAGGCTGTCGAGCGTGGCGGCGGCCCATGCGGCCGTGGGGTCGGCGGTGCGGCTTGTGGCGAGGGAGTCGAGGTGTCCGCGCAGCGACGTAGGCTCCGGCCACCGGGAGCCGTCCGGGGCGGGAGCCGCCTCCACTCGGCGCTGGTCCTCGCCGTCGCTTCTCGCATCGTCTGGTTTCGGGGTGAACCGATCTCGAACGCGGTCCAGGAGCCGTCCGGTGGAAGGCGGCCCGGCTCCGGTGGTTGCACGGTCGGTGTCGCCGCGCCGCTCGACGATCCGACCCAGGAGCCTGCCGCCGCGGACGGGTGTCGCGGCGCGTGGCTCGGACTCTCCGGACGGTGAGTCGGACCAGTTGCTGCCGTCGGGATCGGTCCAGGCTTCACCCGGCAGCGGCGCTGCCGGGCTGGTCGGCGAACCGGAGCGCGGATCCGGGGGCGGCTCGATCGGTGCCGCGACGGTCGGCGGACTCGTCTGCAGCCGCGAGACAAGTGCGCGAAGTTCGGACGATTCCTCCGGCACGGGCTGAGGAGGCTCGGCTTCGGAAACCGCGATCGTCGCCGCCGGGTCGGGAGTCGGCACGAGATCCGTGTCTGCCTCGGAGGCCGGCGTCGGTGCGGATGGCGGGGCATGCTCGCGAGCCCCGACGCCGTCGCCGGACGTCGGCAGAGCCTGCGCGACGATCGCCGCGGTGATGGGCACCGGCGCATCGGCCAGCGCGAGACGCTCCGGTGACGCCGCGGCGGGGTGCGGCTTGGCCGCGAGCAGCACCGCCGTGCGGGGCAGATCATCGACGACCACGACCGGTGGTCGCTCCGCCTCGACCGCGGCTGCGTCGATCTGGAACGACGATTCGGGAGGCGGCTCCCAGGCAGCGGGGCCGACGGTCAGGATCGCGAACGCCAGGCCGGCGAAGAACGCCGCCGCCACGATGAAGCCGGCGCGGCCGTCGGCGGTCCGCTGGGTCGTCGCCATGGTCGCTGGAGTTCCGCCTCTCGAACGAGCGGGGCGTTCCGAATCGGTACGACCCTTGCGGATGGATCGACAGGCACCCGCGGAAAAATCGATTCGGGGCACCGCGGCCGGCAGGGTCGATGCCGCTCACCTCGGGGATCTGGCAAGGTGGGCAGAGTGCGCGGCCGCGGGAAAGCCGGGCGTCGCTGCCGATCTCGCTCAGCGGAGCCGACCGAGCCGAGGTTCCTCGAGCACGGCGGACCAGGCATCGACGAGCATGCCGAGGTTGGCGTTGCGTTCGATCGCATCGGCGGCATCGAGCGTGCGATCGACGGCGGAGGCCGTGGCGTCGATGTCGACGGACCAGGTCTCAGCGGCCCTGTCGAGCGCGGGATCGCCGCCGGCGAAACCCACGCCGCGTCGCGATGCCTGCCGGAGCACGTCGAGCGCAGCATCGAGCACCAGGCGGAATCGGGCTCGTCGCGGAGGAGCCTCTTTTCCCGCGGCCTCCACGAAGGCGAGCGTCTCGCGAGAGAGATCGACGCCGTGCAGCGGCCGCGTCGCGAGCAGGTCGAAGAGGCGGCTGCGAAAGGCCGTCACCTCGGGATCGAGCAGGAGCCGCGCCCGGGTGAGGCTGCCGCCCGCCGCGTTGCAGCAGCGGTCGAGGGCGGCGGCATCGCCGGGCGTGCCGGCGACGGCGGCCTCGCGAACGAGCACGCGCCGCACGACGTCGGCGGCGAGGGGCGCGAAGCGGATCACCTGACAGCGGGAGCGGATCGTAGGCAGTTGCCGCTCGATCGCCGTGCCCACGAGGATGATCGCCGCTCCGTCCGGCGGTTCCTCAAGCGTCTTCAGAAGGCAGTTGGCAGCCTCTTCCGAGAAGTGGTCGGCATCCATGATCACCGCGACCTTGCGCGGGCCGAGCGCCGGCTTGAGAAGGATTCGCCAGCAGAGCCCCTCCCGCATCCGGTGCTCGTCGTCGCCGATCAGCAGTTCCAGCGGGATCGTCGAGCGGTCGTCGGGCTTGCGGACGACGTCGATGTCGGGATGGCTGCCGGCATCGGCCTGCACGCACGACGCACAGCCGCCGCAGGCGACGAGGCCATGCTGGGGGCGTTCGCAGGTGAGCGACTTGGCGAGCGCCAGTGCGAACGTGCCCTTGCCGACGCCGGGCGGCCCGACGAAGAGATACGAGCCCGAGACCCGCCCGCGGGCGTGTGCGGCGACGAACCGCTCGGCGATCTCATCGTGCCCCTCGATGCCCTGCCAGGCCATGCGTCCTCCTACGCCAGTTCGGGGAATCGCGCGGTCACGGCGAGGCGGATCGCCGCTGCGACCTCGTCGATTCCTGCCGTGGCATCGATCGTGACGATGCTCTCCGGTTGCCGCGCCGCCTCGGCGCGATAGCCGGCCCGAAGCCGCGACCGGTATTCATCGCCGCGGTTCTCCAGCTTGTCGAGCGGCCGCGCGAGCCGCCGGGCGCTCGTATCGAGGTCCACATCGAGGAGGATCACGAGATCGGGCATCCGGCCGGCCGTTGCGACCCGGCCCACGTCGCGGATCGTCTCGGGGTCGAGGCCGCCGGCGTATCCCTGATAGACGATGTTGGAGAGGAGGTAGCGGTCGGAGACCACCCACTCGCCGCGGCCGACCGCCGGCTCGATCGTTTCGGACACCATCTGCGCCCGCGCCGCCATGTAGAGAAACATCTCCGCCGTCGCGACGAGGTGCAGGTCGTGACGGTCGAGGAGGATCGCGCGAACCGCGTCGCCGACCGGCGTGGAGCCAGGATCGCGACAGGTGACCACGCGGCGGCCCGTGGATCGCAGCCACTCCGCGAGCCGCCCGATCTGCGCCGATTTGCCGGCGCCGTCGATGCCTTCCAGCGAGATAAAGCGGCCGCGGGTCACACGAGTCTCCAGGTCAGGGAATCCACCATGCGGCCGGGTTCATGGCCATGAGCATGAGCGCTAAAACCCCTGTGCGGCAAGCCAGCGGCGACATTCGTCGGTCCAGGGGTGAAGGGTCTTCGAAGGCTCGTAGGGGCGGACGCCGAGGCCGAGGCCATGGCCGCCCTGCTCGTAGACGTGAAGCTCGTAGGGCCGTGCGTGCGACTTGAGTTTCATGCAGAGTTCGAGGATCGGCTCGAGCTTCACCGACTTGTCCTCCCAGGTGTGCCAGACAAAGAGCGGCGGAACATTCTCGTGGGCGGCGAGTTCGCCAGAGAGCTGCCGAGCGATTTCGTCAGCGGGCGACTCGCCGAGGAGATTCTTCCGCGAGCCGCCGTGGGTCTTCTCCGGCAGCATGCTCACCACGGGGTAGCAGAGGATGCCAAGATCTGGCCGGGCCGACACGCGGTCGATCGGGTCGGCAGCCTGCTCGTCGCCCGCGGCGCCGTGGATGCACGACGTGAGGGCGAGGTGGCCACCGGCCGACGAGCCCATCACGCCGACCCTCGCAGGATCGACGCGAAACCGTTCATGGCCGTGTCGCACGAGGCGAATCGCCCGCGACACGTCGCCGAGCATCACCGGGTGGCGGTAGCCCTTGCTCCCGAGACGGTAGCGGAGCACGAAGGCCGAGATGCCCTGCGTGTTGAGCCACCGGGCGTAGTCGCTCCCCTCGTGGTCGGCGAGATGGCCGTAGCCGCCGCCGGGACAGATCACGAGCGCCGCCGAGGCCACGGCCTCCTTCGCTGCCGGCCACCAGGCGACGACGGGCACGTCGTGGTCGGCGGTGCCAAGTGCTCCGGGTGGATCGCCCTCCCAGAGGCGGATCGTCTCGGCGGCGACAGCGATAGCCGCGCCGTCATCTGCCCGCGTGCCGCCCATGGCGGCCAGGATCACGAGACACGCGAGCGAGGCGTGGGAACGGAATCGTATGACCACGTTCAAGGCTCCGAGGATGGACGACACGATCGACATCATACGATCGCCGTGCCGAGCCGGCTCACTGCCGGCGGCTACCGCTGCGCGATCCGCTGGATGCCGAGCGGGTCGGATGGATCGAGCGGGGCGATCCGCTGGCAGACCTCCTTGGCGGCCTGTTTCCGGCCGATCTCCATCAGGCTGTGGACGAGTCCCTTGGCCGCCTGGAAGAAGGGTTTGTTGCCATCGAGGTGATACGGCAGCGGCTGCGTCGCGCCGGCGGCGTCGAGGGCACGGATCGCCAGTTCGTACGCGCGGCCGAAGTGACCGCGGGCGAGTTTGGCGTCGTCTTCCTCCAGCGCGATCAGGCCGAGTTGGACGTGGGCTTCGAGAAAGTCCGGGCACTCCGAGAGGAGCCAGACGAGTTCGTCGTGGGCGATCTCCGTCTCGCCGGCCTCCACCATCGCCTCGACCTCCTCGATGTCCTCCCGCCGCTTCCGGCTGCAGCGGGGGTGGACGAGTTCCCAGGCCGGACCCCCGGGCGTGTCGCGGCGGGCGACCGCGAGCTTTTCCCGGCCCAGCCCGCGCCGTCGGCGTGGACCCTGTCCGCCGTGTGATGACTGATTGCTCATGCGGGTGCGAAAGCCGACCACCGGGCTCGATACACTGCCGTGGTTTGACCGCAGGAAAACGAGGATTGCAAGTGGCGAGAGTCCGGAAGGCGGCCGGAAAGACCGTGCGAGCGGCGACCGAGGCCCTGCCCCCGTTGCTTGCCGACGCCGCCGCCCTGCGGCGGCGGCTCCAGCGGTGGTACGCCCGCGCGAAACGCGACCTTCCCTGGCGGCGGACCCGCGATGCCTATGCCGTGTGGGTCAGCGAGGTGATGCTGCAGCAGACGCAGGTTGAACGGGTGAGGGATTTCTTCGAGAGGTTCATGCGACGGTTTCCCACCGTCGGCGACCTGGCGGCGGCCCGCGAGGCCGAGGTGCTCAAGCACTGGGAGGGGCTCGGCTACTACCGCCGGGCCCGGCAGCTGCACGCGGCTGCGAAGGCCGTCGTCGCGGAGCATGGCGGGGAGTTTCCGCGGTCGCTCGAGGGGCTGCGGTCGCTGCCGGGTATCGGCCGCTACACCGCCGGCGCGATCGCCTCGATCGCGTTCGATCTGCCTGCCGCGATCGTCGAGGCCAACTCCCGGCGGGTGCTCGCCCGACTCGCCGGCCACGACCGGCCCGTGGGCGGCGCGGGCGACGAGCCGATCTGGGAACTCGCGGCGGCGATCGTGCCGCGGCGTGGCGCGGGGATCTTCAACCAGGCGCTGATGGATCTTGGGGCGATGGTCTGCACGCCCACGCGGCCGCTCTGCGAACGCTGTCCGCTGAAGGGCGACTGTGCGGCCGTCGCGCAGGGCCGCGTGGCGGAGATTCCGGTGATGGCCGCGCCCAAGGCGACGAAGGAGATCCGCGAGACGGCGGTCGTGACGCGGTGCGGCAACCGCGTGCTCGTCGTCCGCCGCGGCCCCGGTGAGTGGTGGGAAGGGCTCTGGGATTTTCCCCGCGAGCCGCGGAGTGCCGCAGGACGGCGGGTCGGCTGCGTGTCCTACGGCGTCACGCACCATCGGATCGCGTGTACGGTGGTCGAGCGTCGTGTCGGGCGTGCCGGGGCGGTGCCCCGCGGCGGTCGATGGGTCAGCATTGGTGCGCTCGAGCAGCTTGCCATGACATCACCGGGGCGAAGGATCGCGAGACTGCTCGGGAGCGCCCGCCCAACACCCTGAGGCGTGGGGTGAGTCAGGGTGCATGACGAGCTGCCAGCCGTTCGCCCGCGGACCCCAACCGCGACGCGGCGGCGCGGTCCACGTGCAGCCGGCAGTCGGCGTGTCGCTGGAGGATCGACGCCGGCACGGTCGGGCTGACCGGGCCCTCCACCGTGTCGCGGACCGCGACGGCCTTGCGCTCGTCCGGCACCGAGCAGATGATCGTGGTCGCCACCATGATCCTCCGGATCGACATCGATATTGCATGCGTGGGCACGTCCGACAGCGTCGGGAACCAGCCCTCGCCCACCTGCTGCCGCCGACAGGCCTCGTCGAGCGCCACGACCAGATAGGGATCCGTCGCGTCGAAGTCGGCGGGCGGGTCGTTGAAGGCAAGGTGGCCGTTCTCGCCGATCCCGCAGAGCACGAGATCGAAGGCGGCGGTCGGCACCAGGCCCGCGAGCCGCCGGCACTCCGCCTCGGGATCGCCGTCCGCCCCGATCCAGTGAAACGCCGCCGGCTTCATCGGCAGGATGTCGAGGAACCGTTCGCGGAGGTAGCGGCGGAAGCTCGCGGGATGATCGGCACGAATCCCGCAGTACTCGTCGAGGTGAAAGAGCGAGACGTTGTGCCAGGCGATTCCGGGAGCGGCTGCAAAGGCTTCGAGCACCTCGAGCTGCGACGTGCCGGTGGCGACCACCAGCGTGGCCTGGCCCCGGGCGGCGAGTGCGCGCCGCAGCGCGTCGGCCGCGTCCGCGGCGGCGGCGGCACCCATGGCCGGACGGTCGGCGTGAACCGCGATCTTCATGCCGGTACGCGCTCCGTCGAGACGCCGACAGCCCGGCGCGGGTTCGTGGCGACGAGTCGGTCGATCGCCGGGTCGTCGAGACCGAGATGATGGCGGAGATTGTCGCGAACCTGATGCATCGAGATGGTGGAGCCGGCGAGGTTTCTGGCGCCGGGTCGCCGGGCGACCCCCTCGGCATCGACCTCCACCTCGCCCTCGCCGTAGGCATAGCGACCCGCGGGCAGTTTCGCCACCACGATCGCGTCGGTAACCATGATGGAGCGGTCGACGCCGGAGACGTCGAGGTAGTTGCGGAGCGCGAAGAACGGGATGTGGACGCCGTCGGGGATGTAGCAGATCCAGAGTTTGTCGTGGAGGAAGAGGGCCCGCTGGATGAAGTTGTCGTGTCGCGGCAGGTCGAGGGCACAGCCGTTGCCGAGGTGGGTGACCATCGAGAGCCCGGCGTCGATCGCCGCCCGGAGTTCGTCGAGCGACGGATCGCAGTGGCCGGCCGACACGGTGACGCCGCTTCGCGCCAGATACGACGTGGTGGCGAGGCCCGAGTCGCATTCCGGAGCGAGCGTCACCAGCCGCAGCAGGCCGCCGCCGGCGGCGACGAGCCGCTTGGCGTCGTCCACGTTGGCGGGAATGATCTTCGTGGGATCGTGGGCGCCGGGGCATCCCCGCACGCGGCTCAGAAACGGACCCTCCACGTGGAAGCCGGCGATCATCCGGGCGATCGTCGGATCGCGTTCGCGAAAGGAGACGAGTCGGGTGAGCTTGTCGCAGATGCGGTCGATCGAGTCGGTGATCACCGTGGCCAGGATGCCTGCGGTGCCGTCGGCGGCGAGTTCGTCGCAGGCCCGGTGG
Source organism: Planctomycetota bacterium (assembly GCA_018970605.1). Classification (GTDB taxonomy): domain Bacteria; phylum Planctomycetota; class Planctomycetia; order Pirellulales; family UBA1268; genus QWPN01. The sequence goes on from JAGWWA010000003.1 coordinate 66,144, forward strand.
CACTGCTCGAGCGACAGGTTCTGCGAGCAGAAGTCGGCCCCGAAATAGCCGTTCACCTGGATGTCGAAACTGCCGGCCACGGGGATGCTCCGCAGGAAGAGTCGGGACCCGACATGGTACAAAACCGGGTTGCGGGGGAAGGAGCACGAAACCGGCATGTGATGCGGAGACTCACCTGCAGAAAATCTTTTCCGGCACCGCCCTGCACCGACTCACCGTCTGCTTCGTCACCACGGCGACCATCCTCGTGTGGAGGTTCACCATGGTCGTCCCGTGTCGGCGTCATGCCGCTGCGACACCGCGGCTTTCGGCCGTGTCTGATCCGGTTCGACGCGGCGCCGCCTACGCGAGGATCGGCTTGACGACCTTCGCCGGCTCGACGCCCGTCAGCTTCGCATCGAGCCCCATGAAGGGGAACGTGAACCGCATGTGGTCGATGCCGAGCAGATGGAGCAT
>JAGWWA010000004.1 GCA_018970605.1 Planctomycetota bacterium
GCCGACATCGGGGGGGTATACGATTGAGGGCGTCGGATCGGGCCGGATCCTGCGCCTCGGAGAAAGCACCATGCCACGTCCATCGCCGCGATCATCGCTGCCGGTTCGGTTCGCAGTCGTCGCCCTCGGTGCCGCCGCCGCGGCCATGGCGAGCCGGTGGGCGATACACCGCGAGGTGACGGCGGAAGAACCCTCGCTCGCCGCCACCCCATCGCCAGCCGAGAAGGCGCATGCCGACCTGCATGTCCGGTATGCGGAGGCGAGGCTGCGGCTCGCGCAGGCCAACCTGGCCAAGGCGGAGGATCTGGCGAGGTTGGCGCCAGGACAGGTCAACGACCTCGAACGCGCGAGCCTGCGGCGGCGCATCGACGTGCTGGAACGTCATGTCGCCTCGACGCGAGCGCAACCCCACGGAAACGGCTTTCTCCTCGCCCGGTCGGCAGTCGAGACAGCAGCCCATCAGGCCGACATGGAGTTGACCAGCGCGCAGGCGGCAAACGCGAGGCAGGCCGGGACGGTATCGGCCCCAACGCTCCGGCAGCTCGAGGCGGCGGCCGACCTGGCGCACGCACGGCTGGCAATCTGGGACGACCCGTCGTTCCTCGATTCACCGCTGCAGGTCATGCAGATGCAGATCGACCAGCTGGCCGACGAGGTGTTCGAACTCATCCATCGGTTTGAAAATCAGTTCTCCGCCGACCGGCGCTGACGCCCGGAAACGGACGGCCGTAGACTGTCGTCGTGAGCGATGCACGCGGTCATGCCCTGGTGGCCCGTGGCCTGTCCGCCGTTGCCTCTCCCGGCCAGTGAGCCTGATGCGCATGGAAGCGTTACGCCCCACCCAACCGATCAGCCGCCTGCGACGCATCGTAGCCGTCGGCATGATCGCAGCGGCCCTTGCCTCGACCGCCACGGCCGATCGGGTCGAACTTGCCGATGGCCGCATCCTCGAGGGGCGGTTTGCGAAGCTACCGGGGGTGATCGTCGATCCACTCGCCGAGGACTCCATGAGCGGGGCGGGCGAGCCGATCCTGATGTGCGACGACGAACTCACCCGCACCATGGTGTCGAAGCGGAAGGTGGTCAAGGTCGAGGAGGCCGCGATCGATCCAGGCATGGAGCGGGTGAAGATCCCGCAGCGGGTGCCCGACGAGGGCCCGCGGGTTGCGGGCGTCGGCGGCATCCTCGAAACGACGCCGTTCGATGAGTTTGGCCGTCGCATCCTCTCGCTCGCCACCGCCGGCGGCCGCATGGACGTGGTCCAGGGCATCACCGAGATCACCCCGCGATGGACGAAGCTGGAGGGGGTGCAAACCGAGAAGCCACTGCGCCTCGACATGCGGCTGGCGACGACGTCGATTCCGCCCGACGTGCTCAAGCGGGTGATCTCACAGCACATCGACCGCACCAACGCCGACCAACGGCTCCGCGTGGTGCGACTGCTGCTCCAGGGTGAACGATACGAGGATGCCGCGAAGGAACTCGACGAGGTGCTGGCCGACTTCCCCGATCTCGCCGACCTCGCGAAGGAGCGGCGGACGATCACCCGGCTCGGCGCCGGCAGGATCCTCGACGAAATCCAGCTGCGGGGCAGGGCGGGACAGGACCGGCTCGCCATGAGGCTGCTCGAATCCTTTCCCACGGACGACATCGGGGGCGAACTGCTCGAGGCGGTCCGCGAGGCCCGCGACGACTACCGCGGCCGACTCGACCGGGCGACGCGGCTCGTGGCCGACCTGCGGTCGCGGGTCGCCGCGCTCGACGAGGCCGACCGCGGCGCGGCCGGCGCAGCCGTTGACGAGATTCAGCAGTCCCTGTCGTTCAACTCGCTGGAGCGGCTGGCGACCTTCGACCGGCTGGGCACCGACACCGCCGTGCCTCCCGACCGGGCGGTGGCCCTTGCCGTCAGCGGCTGGGTCGAGGGTGCCGCGGCGGCGACCGACAACCTCAAGCTCGCCCTCTCGGCGCGACGGGTTCGCGATCTCGTCCGCGACTATCTCCGTGTCGCCGACCAGGCGGCCCGCGACGCGATTCTCGATCGAGTCCGCAACGAGGAGGCGGGAGACGCGGCCACGATCGCCGCCGTGGCGGCCCAGATGGCTCCCCCTCACGATCCACCGGCGGCTGCGTCGCCCGGCCTTCACGAACTCACCGTGCCCGGCATCAAGCCGGGCGAGGACATCCGCTGCCTCGTGCAGGTGCCGCCCGAATACGATCCGCTGCGTCGGTATCCGGCGATCATCACGCTGCACGCCAGCTGGTCCACGCCGCTCAACCAGATCGAGTGGTGGGCCGGCATGCCGGCCGCCGACGGCACGCGCCTCGGGCAGGCCACGAGGCACGGCTACGTGGTGATCGCGCCGGCCTGGAGCGAGCCGCAGCAGACGAGCTACGCCTGCTCGCCGCGCGAGCATCACGCCGTGCTCGCCTCGCTCCGCGAGGCCCTGCGACGATTCTCGATCGACAGCGATCGCGTGTATCTCTCCGGCCATTCCCTCGGCGGCGAGGCCGCCTGGGACGTGGCCCTGTCGCATCCCGATCTCTGGGCGGGCCTCGTGATGGTGGGGCCGACGGCCGGCCGCTACGTGAGCCACTACTGGCCCAACGCCAGGTCGCTGCCGATCTACGTCGTGGCCGGTGAACTCGACCGCGCCGTGGTGCAGCGGGATGCGACGGAACTCGACCGGTATTTCCTCCGTGGATTCGACGCGACCTACGTGGAATATCGCGGCCGCGGCCACGAGCACTTCTCCGACGAACTCCTGCGGCTGTTCGACTGGATGAGCCGGAAGCGGCGGGATTTCTTCCCGAAGGAATTCGAGGCTGTGACGATGCGGCCCTGGGACCGGTTTTTCTGGTGGGCCGAGATCGAGGGGATGCCGCCGAAGACGGTCGTGCTGCCCGAGCACTGGCCGCCGACGAACGGCAGCCGCCCCCTGCGACTCGAGGCGAAGGCCGGAACGACCAACACGCTCTCGGTGCGGTGCGGCGCCGACAGGGTCAAGGTGTGGTTGTCGCCCGAACTCATCAATTTCGGCGAACCGGTCAACGTGACAATCGACGGCCGCAAGCCACTCAATGGCCGGATCGCACCCGACATCCGGGTCATGCTGGAGGACATCCGTCTCCGGGCCGACCGCCAGCATCCGTTCTGGGCGGTCGTCGAATCCGCTCGCGGGCAGCCGAAGCAAATGCCGTAAGAGCGCACGCGAAGGCCCCCATCGCTTACGCGATTGGGCTTCCTGAAGACATCACAGAGGCGAGCGAGGGGCTGCCCGTGCCCGAGAGCCGGGCTGTGGGAGCAAGCGAAGCCACGATGGCGGAGCGCAGCGGACACGCAGGGAGCCGAGGCCTGGAGGGCCGAGGGGAACGTCCGGCGACGGGCATGGGCAGACCCGAGCGGCGCACCACCCGAAAGCCCCCATCGCTTACGCGATTGGGCTTCCTGCGCGCGAGCCCCAACGCGACGGGGGGCTCAGCGGTTCGCGGGCTCGGCGGGACGGCGGGCGACCTCCTGCTCCTGCTGCGGCGACCGCGGCAGGGCGAGGCCCACGATGTACCAGCCCTGCGACCGCGTCTCCATCGCCAGGCCGTTGGTGCCGAAGTACCGGCGAACCACGTCGAACTCCGGCAGCGTGCTGCCGTCGATCTTCTGCTCGCGAACGGTGCCCGGCTTGCCGTCACCGAGCGCGTCGTTGAGCATCTGGCCCAGCAGGCTCTGCGACTTGGGCATGGCGCCCTGGCGGAGCAGTTCGTACGTGGGCCGCACGCCCTCATCCTCGCGGCCGAAGCCGCGGGCGGCGGTGGCGGCCGAGACGAACTTGCCGAGTTCGGCCTGCACGGCGGCATAGTCGGGCGCGGCGGCGAGCGATGCCGCCGCGTCGTCGGCGGAGAGCATCCGCTCGAGGATGTCGCGATGCGACGCGATCAGCAGATGGCCCTTGGCGACGGTCACCGTCGAGTGCGGCAGCAGCCGCCCCTCCTTCTCACGGAGCCGCTGCCGCCGGCGATGGGCTTCGTCGTTCGTGTCGTGGTCGGCGTGGGCCACGGCGCCGCCGGGCGTCTCGACCTCCAGTTTCGGGATCTCCATCGAGTGGTCGATCAGCTCCCAGGCCGCGTGGCCGGCGATGTCGATCTTCCGCATGTCGCTGTCGGCGTCCATGACCTTGGCCACGGTCGCCGCCACCCGAGCCTCGTCGGCGGCCTCCATCGCGATCACGATCCGCTCGCAGTCGGTGCTGATCGGATCGACCCGGTCGGTGATCACGCTCACCCGCTTCCCGAGGCAGGCGACGAGGTCGTTCTCGACGTCGATCTGCGGGCCGTCCGGATCCTCCTTCAGCGAGGCGATGACGTCGTCGAACACGCCCTTGTCGCCGACGATGTCATCGACGAGCGACTCGGCCGAGCCGAAAGCGGTCTTCACGTCCCACTGCATCGCGGCCCAGCCGGACGCGTCGCGTGGAACCCACGACGCGGGAGCCACACCGGCGGCGTTCGGAAACCGCAGCATCCGGGCGGCGAGGTCGAAGCGTTCGGCGGATTCGGGATCGCGGCCCGGCAGCGGCGGCGCGTAGATCAGGCTGTGATGCCGCATCGCGTGCGGCCCCTCGCTGAAGACGAGCACGCCACCGGCCCCCTTGATCGCATCGAAGCCCTGCCGGCCGAGGATGGCCACGTAGTCGGGGCCCTTCCGCTTCTCGCGGGGCGGGTTGGTCTTCTGATACGCCGCGGCGAACTTCAGCGGATCGACGAACCAGCGGATCGGGGCGGCGGTTGCGGGCACCTGACTGCCGCACTGCTCGACGATCGCCTTGTACGACTCGACGGTGGCGAGGCTGTCCTTGCGGCCCTGGGAGAGCACCGAGAAGGCCTGGCCCACCTGCACGGCGTCGTCGCCGACGACGAGCACCTGCGGTGCCACCGCGAAGGCGACCCTCCGCTTTCGGCCGGCCGCATCCGACCGGACGTCGTTCGGATCAGGGGGCAGTTCGTAGACGGTCAGCTGCGGCGGGGCGCCGGGCACGGTCACCTTCGTCGCCTTCTGCTCGAGGAGCCGGCTGCCGATCCGGTCAACGACGGCCTTGGCGTCGTCCTCGTGTCCGGTGGTGTCAACGAGCAGCACGGTGGCCAACGTGCCCCCCTCGACCTCGATCGCCGCGGCGGCGAGCTCGCCCCCCGGCACCTTGCCGAGATCCTCGAGCGTGAGCCCGAGCTTGGCGAGCCGCTGCTTGCCGTTCTTGGAGATCTGCTCGCGGAGATGCTCCACGAAGGTCTTCATCGCGGGATCGGCGATCAACTGGCCGTAGGGCGACTTCTTGAAGCGATCCTGCATGCCCCGGAAGTCGGAGATGCTGATCCAGGCGCGGGTGGTGGCGGGGAAGATGGTCTCGCTGTCGGGAAAGCTCGCCGCGGTCGCCACGATGGCCGCGGCCGACACGTGCAGGGCAACGGCAAGGGCCCGCAGGCGGAACGCACGGCGGCTGATGGCGATGAGGGTTCCTGGCACGAGACGACTCCTCGATGGGGCTTACGGCATCCGCACGATCGACACGATGCGTTGAATATCGTGCGATGTGCAGGGTTTTCTCGACTCGATCAACCGGCATGCTCCGCGGAGCCGCACGCGGCTCCAGCGGCCCGCGAAGCTGCGCAGACTGGCGGAGTGTTGCACGCCAGGCCGCGATGCGGCAACGCCAAACCTGGCGACGTACCGCCCTCCGCGGAGGCTGCGCGACCTAGGCCATTCGGGCAAGGAGGGCGGCTGCAACGGCGTGGGCGGAGGCGACGAGGGCGAGCGTGGTGTCTTCGCGCCACCGCCGGGCCGACGCGACCGAGGCCAGGGCCGAGGCCACGGCCGCCATCGCGGCCAGCGCGAGCACCGCCGCGAGCGGGTCGCGCCATCCCCACGGGCGATCGCGGGCCACGATCGCGGCGACCGCGGCGGGCCAGCCAAGGACCGCGGCATACGCGGCGAGCATCGGCAGTGCGCCGGCGGGCGTGCCGGGCAGGCGAGGTCGTCCCGGTGCCGCGGCCGAAAGGTCATGCCGCGACCGCTCGTCGCCGCCGATGAGCGTCGCGGCAGGCACGGCCAGGAGCGTGAACCACGACGTGGCGACCACCGCGTACCAGGATGAGAACTCCGGCAGGAGGAAGTAGCAGACCGCCATGGCGACGAGGGTGGACGCCATCGCCGTCGCGTCAGCCCATGAGCGACCGACGAGCGGCATTGAGCCGGGTGCCCGGTGATCGTGGATCGTCGGGGACGCGACGAACGGCCCGCGATCCCCTGGGAGCCGTTTCACGCCTCCCGCTGCCGCGACGGCGAGCATCGCACCGCCGGCGACGGCGGCGGCGACGCGCGTCCGATCGACGGCATCGCCCCCGACGAGCCGTGCACACCCCGCGCATGCCGCGGCGGCGGCCAACGGCCATGCGAGCCGCGCGAGCAGCCGCGGCGAGAGCAGCTCCGCGGTCGGCGGCGCCCGCAGAAGCGACCCCATCGCGGCGACCCCGAGCAGAACGCCTCCCCCGGCGGCCCACGGCCACGCCGCGGGGGCGAGCGCGACCACCGCGAGCGTGGCGGCTGCCACGACCCACGACGCGGACCGCCGGGCGTCGATCCGCACGAAGGCGAGCACGACCGAGGGCAGCCGGCGAAACGGGCTCGCCGCCAGCGTCACGGCGTTCACGCCTTGCCGCGGGGCCGCACGCGGCCCTGCACGCGGAGCGGCAGGCCGACGATCCGCAGGAACCCCTCGGCGTCGGTCTGGTCGTAGGAGCCGCCCCCTTCCATCGAGGCGATCGCCTCGTCGTAGAGGCTCAGCGGGCTCGTGCGGCTCTTCACCAGCACGTTGCCCTTGTAGAGGTTGAGCTCCACGGTGCCGGTCACCGGCTTCTGCGCCTCGCGGATGAAGGCCAGAAGCGCGTCCATCTTCGCGCAGTACCAGAAGCCGTAATACACCATCTCGGCCACCTCGGGCGAGAGCCGGTCGCGGAGATGGACGAGGTCGCGGTCGAGGGTCATCTGCTCGACGAGCCGGTGGGCCTCGTAGAGGAGCGTCATGCCCGGCGCCTCGTAGACGCCGCGGCTCTTCATGCCGACGAAGCGGTTCTCGACGATGTCGGTGCGGCCGATGCCGTTGCGGCCGCCGATCTCGTTGAGCGCGAGCACGAGGTCATGGGGCTTCAGCGCCTTGCCGTTGACCTTCACCGGCACGCCCGACTCGAAGTCGATCCGCACCGTCTCGGGCCAGTCCGGTGCCTGCTGCGGCGAGACCGTCATCCCGAAATCGACGAGGTTGAAGCCGTCGGTGGTGAGCTCCTCGAGCAGGCCCGCCTCGTAGCTGGTGTGGAGGCAGTTCTCGTCGGAGCTGTAGGGCTTGTCCTTCGAGGCCTTCACGGGGATGTCGCGGGCCTCGCAGTATTCGATCAGCTCCTTGCGGCCGGGAAACAGGCTGCGGAACTCCGCCATCCGCCAGGGGGCGAGCACGGTGATCCGCGGGTCGATGGCCTCGGCGGCGAGCTGGAAGCGGCACTGGTCGTTGCCCTTGCCGGTGGCGCCGTGGGCGTAGACGGTGGCTCCCTCGCGGTGGCAGATGTCGACGCAGATCTTGCCGATCAGCGGCCGGGCGATCGAGGTGCCGAGCAGATAGGTCCCCTCGTAGCGGGCCTGCCACTGCATGACGGGGAAGGCGAAGTCGCGGCAGAGCTCCTCGCGGACATCCACGATCTCCGCCTTCACGGCCCCGCAGGTGCGGGCCTTCTCGAGGATCGCCTCCCGATCCTCGCACGGCTGCCCGAGATCGACGTACACCGCCACGACCTCGTAGCCCTGCTCGATGAGCCAGCCGAGGATCACGGAGGTATCAAGTCCGCCCGAATAGGCCAGCACGCATTTCTTGTTCATCATCACACCTCGTGGACCAAAGCCATATTGTGTCCGCCCGTCCCAAAACCGGAACCCGCCACCAGCAAAATCCGGTCGCCACGCTGCAACCGCCCCTCGCGGATGCCCCAGGCGGTGATCCGTTCGAGCAGCACGCCGATGTCGTGGGTGGCCTCCATGGGCAGCGGCGTCACGCCCCAGTAGAGGGCCATCTGCCGCAGCGAGGCCTGGTTGTCGGAGAGGCCGACGGTGGGCACGGCGCCCCGCCGCTTGGAGCGGGCGATCGCGGTGAGGCCCGATCGGCTGGCGACGGCGAAGAGCTTGGCATCGAGTTCGCCTGCAATCCGGCTGGCGCCATCGACCACGGCCTGCGTGATGGGGTGCAGACCATCGACGAGAAACTCGGGAGTGGGGAGAAACTCCTGCACCGGCACGCCGGCGGACCCCTTCTCGGCGAGGAACCGGCCCTCCATGTATCGCCAGCGGTCGGCGAGATACTGCTTCTCCGTCTCACGGGCGATCCGCCGCATCATCTCCACGACCAGCCGCGGGTGCTCGCCGATCGCGGTCTCGCCGGAGAGCATGCAGGCGTCGGCGCCGTCGAGGATCGCGTTGGCGACGTCCGTCGCCTCGGCCCGCGTCGGCCGCCGCGCGTGCTGCATGCTGTCGAGCATCTGCGTGGCCACGATCACCGGCTTCTGATACCGCTGGCAGGCGCGGATGATCCGCTTCTGCACCATTGGCACGCTGGCGACGTCGGTCTCCACGCCAAGGTCGCCACGGGCCACCATCACGGCGTCGGCTGCATCGACGATCGACTCAAGGTTGTCGATCGCCTCCCGCTTCTCGATCTTGGCCACGACGCGGGCCAGCGACCCGCGTGTCCGGAGCAGCTCCTTGAGCAGCTTCACTTCGACCGCGCTCCGCACGAACGACAGGCTGACGAAATCGACGCCGGCCGACGCCGCCCACTCCGCGTGCTGCCAGTCAGCGGCGCTCATCGCGGCGACCGAGAGCTTCACGCCGGGAAGGTTCACGCCCTGGCGGCTGCGGATCGTGCCTCCTTGGACGACGCGGCAGACGGCGTGGGTCGCGTTCTTCTCCTCGACCACGAGGCTGATCGTGCCGTCTGCGATCATGACCGAGTCGCCAACGCCAAGTTCGTCGATCAGCGGCTCGTAGGTGGCGGTGAACTCCCCGGGCCCGTGGGCCTCGGTGCCCCGCACGAACCGGATCCGATCCCCCTCGGCCACATCGACGGAGCCGCCGGGCAGCTCACCGAGCCGGATCTTCGGCCCGGCGAGGTCGGCAAGCACGCCGATCGGTCGGGCAAGCGACTCCGATACGCGGCGAATCCGGTCGAGCGACTCCTGGTGCTCGGGGACCGATCCGTGGGCCATGTTGAGCCGGAAGACGTCGACGCCGGCCTCGACGAGGCCGCGGATGGCATCTTCGGCCCGCGACGCGGGGCCGAGCGTGGCGACCACCTTGGTGCGAACAATCTCGGGGGCCGGGCGAGGGCTTGGCATGAGGCTTCCTGGCGGGTGTGGGACGGATGGAGCCCAGAAGGCGCCACAGCGTAACAAAGCGGCTCCAAACGTGGGGTTGCTCGGGGCTGCCCATGCCCATCGCCCAGCCTCGGTCGAGCCCCTTCCCGTCAGCCTACCGGCGGTAGGAGCCGAGCCAGTTCGATGACCACTCGGGTACCGGCGTCATCGACAATGCCGGCACACGAAACCGCTTCGTCGGGCTCGCCGCTCTCATCCTCGACGTAGCCGCCGCCAGCCGGACGGCTGGCCCCACTACCGCCAACCGGCTTGCGAAATACCCGCGTCCGCCGGGTGGCCGCATCGATGACCCAGACCTCAGGGATATCATGCCGGGCGTACAGCGGCACTTTCGTGCCGAGGTCATAGGCGAGGCTTGTGTCCGCAACTTCGATGACGAGCAGCACGTCGGCTGGGCCTGGATGAGACGTGGTGTAGAAGTCGGCCCGGGGCCGCAGAATCGTGATGTCGGGCTGAGGCTCGCTGACCTCGTCGAGCCGCAACGGGTTTTGGCACCACACGACCGCCGTCGCCCCGAGCCTCTGACTGAAATGCGATGCCAGCCGCGCGACGATCGCGGCATGCATGACCCCAATCGGCGACATGTCGATGATCTCCGCATCGATGAGTTCCACCCGATCTGCAGGCCCGAGAACGCCGGCTTCACTCATCCGATGAAACGCATCCACTGAAATACGATGACGGGACGGGGCGGGAGCGGGAATCGTGGCCATGGCGACGAGAACCTCGACGAAAATGCTTCAAGAACCTTCTCGGAAGTATACAGAAGGACACTACGCAGTCAACGTGGCCACGGAGCGTTGCCCACAACGGGGGGCATGCGGGCGGCGGGCATGTCGAGGACCTTCCACGCTACCGCATCGACGCTACGTCCGGGCCGTCCAGCCGTACGGCACGTAGCGACTCTCCACCGTGCCGTCGTCGTGGAGATCGACCACGGCGTAGCCGAAGTCGGTACCACGGTGCTTGCCCTTCCACCAACTGGCCGAGACAGCGCCGTTGCAGAGGTAGCTCACGCCACCGAACTCGATCCGTTCCACGATGTGGAGGTGGCCGCTGAGGCAGGTCTTGACGTTGGGGTGCTTCGCGAAGAGTTCCTGGAACCGCTGATGATCGACGTGCACCATGCCGCCCGACACGCTGAAGGCCGGCTTGCCATCGGTGCCCGCTCCACCTGGCTTCGCCGTGGCCAGCGGGTTGACCGAGAGGATCGGGATGTGCGAGACGATCACCACCGGCGTGGCCGCGGGCACCGCCTCGAGGTCTCTCTGAAGCCAGTCCCACTGGGCATCGTCGATCTTGCCGATGTACCCGTCCTCGTGCGGAAAGACGCTGTCGAGGAGGACGACGTGCCAGCCGCCGCGGTTGAAACTCTCGTAGGGAAGGGCCCGGCCGAACTGCTCGCAGGCCCACTTCTTCCCGTAGAGGTGTTCGTCGCCCATGGTTCCGGCTTTTGACTTTGTCCAACCCCAGACGTCGTGGTTACCCACGACGCTTTTCACCTCGAGGCCGCAGGCGTCGGCCTTCACCTTCTTCCAGAGGTCCCACTGCGTCTGCGTGCGGTCGCGGCCCGCCTCCATGCAGTCCATGATCGTGTCGCCGCCGGTCACGATCAGGTCGACGGCGGCCTCGCCGCGCTCAGGCAGCGACTGCACGTGGGCGAAGCAGGCGGCGAGGCCCTTGGCGCTTTCGAGTTCCGGCTGGACGTGGATGTCGGTGAGGTGGGCGATCCGCAAGGACCGCCGGGCAGACGGGCCAGACTCCGCCCGGGCCAGCGAGGGCAGCGTGGCAGCACCGGCGAGTCCGGCTTTCACAAGCGAGCGACGGGTGAGCATCGAAGTGTCTCCTGAAAGTTCGTGACGTGTCAAAAGCGGGGGCTGGCTCAGCCAGGAAGCGTAACCGCGTGAGCGGTACGGCTGCCCCTCCGCCCAGCAAGCGTAACGCCGTAAGGCGTACGGCTGAAGCACGTCGGACGTCGCCGCTGCCCCCATCGCTCACGCGATTGGGCTTCCTGACCCGCACGTCGCAACCGCCTCAGGAAGCGTAACGCCGTAAGGCGTACGGCTGCCCGTTTCCACGGCGGGCACGTCACCGCGGATGGCACGGCGGACGGCGCTCGTATTCCCCGAGTCGATCCTCCCAGGCGTCCCAAAAGGCCTGCGTCATGAGCGACACGACGTCCTCGCTCGGAGGGCCTCCCAGCCGGCGGCCCATGACGATGATGATCGCACCCCGCAGACCGAGTTTGGCAAACCGCGGATCGTGAACGACGAACTCCATCAGTTCGTTGACGGCGTCGATCGTGAACACCGCGTTCGCAGCGAGCGTGCCTGGTGATGATGTCGTCATCGGTGAATCCTCGTGAAGACTCGTGAAACCTGCCTGCCCCGCCGCCGTCGGAGTTATTTGACCCCGGAACGATGAGGATTTGATGTTGTTCCTGGAGCTTGCGCAGCGACCGGCCACGTCGTCCGTGAGAATCTCGTGAGCGACGGCGGCACGACATGTTTCGGCGGGTACAACGGCGGTCGTTCGGCCGGCTGACCGGCGTTGGTACGATGCCGCAACGAGGTTCCCGCATGCTTGGCTCCCGACCCATTCTCAGCAGCCTGACGGTCGCGGTGCTGGCCCTGACCACCGCCCGGGCCATCCACGCCGGGGAGCCCGGTCCCCAAACGCCCGCACCGCAGACCCCCGGACCGCAACCCGACGGATCGGTAATCCTGCCGAACCAGTGGTCGCTCCGCCCCGCAGGCCGGCAGGTTGGCGTCGGCGACTTCCCCGCGTCGATCGCCATGCACCCCAACGAGCGGCACGCCGTCGTCCTGCATTGCGGCCACGGCCCGCACGAACTCGCCGTGCTCGACGTCGTGGAGCGGAAACTGCTCTCGCAGACCCGGCTTGAAGAGTCGTTCCAAGGACTCGCCTTCTCCCGCGACGGTGACCGGCTCTGGGTGTCGGGAGGCGCCGCCGAGACGCTCCTCCGCTTCCGGTTCGTCGAGGGCACGCTGGTGCCCGACGGCTCCGTGGCCCTGCGAGACGCGAAACTGCGGGGAATCCCCTGCGGCATCGAGATCGCCGATGCCGACGGCACGGTCTACGTCGCCAACGTCTGGGGACACTCGATCTCCCGCATCCGCCCGGGGGCCGACGGCGCCGCCCCGCTCGTGGACGAGCTGCTGCTGACCGACACCGCGCCGAAGCCCGGCCCGGCGATCCCCGACTCCCCGGAACCGTCGATCACGAAGCGGGCCGACGCACTGCTCGACAAGGCCGTCGCCAACGCCCCGCACCCCTGGACCTGCGTCGCCGACGACCGCCGCGGCCGGCTCTACGTGTCGCTCTGGGGCCAAGCGGCTGTGGCGGTGATCGACACCACGCAGTGGAGCATCGTGCAGCGCATCGCCGTCGAAGACCATCCCAACGAGATGGTGATGTCGCCCGACGGCGCGCGGCTGTTCGTGGCCAACGCGAACCGCAACAGCGTGTCGGTGATCGACCTCGACGCCGGCAAGACGACCGAAACGCTCGTCGCCACGCTCTCGGCCGACGCCCCGCCGGGCAACACCCCCAACTCCCTGGCGATCTCGACGGATGGCTCGCGGCTGTTCGTCTCAAACGCCAACATCAACGCCCTGAGCGTCTGGGACGTGGCAGAGCAGGGCAGGGCGCGAAGCCTGGGCTTCATCCCGGTCGGCTGGTATCCGACGGCGGTCCGGCTCTCTGCCGACGGCGCGCGGCTGCTCGTGGCCAACGGCAAGGGTGTGATCTCCGATTCCAACCGCAACGGACCGCGGCCGGGCTACGACCCCGACGCCCCCACGCCGGACTACATCGGGGGCTTGTTTGATGGCACCGTGTCGTTCATCGATCTTCCGGAGGACGAGTTCGAGAAACGAATGCACGCCTGGACGGCCCGCGCGTTCGCCTGCCGCCCGCCCCAGGCCGACGACGTGTTCACGGCCGAGGAACTGGAAGGCCATCCGATTCCTCTCCAGCCCGGCCAGCCGAGCCCGATCACCCACGTGATCTACGTCATCAAGGAAAACCGCACCTACGACCAGGTGTTCGGCGACATGCCGGAGGGACATGGCGATCCCACGCTCTGCCTGTTCCCCGAACGCGTCACGCCAAACCATCACGCGCTCGCGCGGCAGTTCGTCCTGCTCGACAACTTCTACGTGGAGAGCGAAGTCAGTGCCGATGGCCACGAATGGTCGATGGGGGCCTACGCCACCGACTTCGTGGAGCGTCACTGGCCGCTCTCCTACGGCCACAACAAGCGAAAGAAGTTCACCTACCCGAGCGAAGGCAACTTCGAGATCGCCCGCCCGGCGGGCGGCTACATCTGGGATCGGGCGATCGCGGCCGGGGTCAGCTTCCGCAGCTACGGGGAGTGGGTGGACAACGGCCCGACGCCCGATGCCCCCGGAAAGCCCAAGGCCAAGGCCCTCGAGGGCCGGATCGACCCGCTGTTTCGCAGCTTCGACCAGGAGTATTCCGACCTCAAGCGGGCCGACCGCTTCATCGCCGAACTGTCGCGATTCGAGAAGGAGGGCGACATGCCGCGGCTCCAGATCGTCCGGCTGCCCAACGACCACACGAGCGGTGCCAAGCCCGGCTCGCTGACGCCGACGGCGTTCGTCGCCGAGAATGATCTCGCCCTCGGCCGCTTCGTGGAGGCGGTGAGCCGCTCGAGGTTCTGGCCCACCACGGCAATCTTCGTGGTCGAAGACGACGCCCAAAATGGCTCCGATCACGTCGATGCCCATCGCACCGTGGCGCTAGTGATCAGCCCCTGGACGCGGCACGGCGTCGTCGACTCGAGCCTCTATTCGACGAGTTCGATGCTGCGGACGATCGAACTGATTCTCGGCCTCGAGCCCATGTCGCAGTTCGACGCCGCGGCGCTGCCGATGATCCGCTCGTTCGCGAAGGCGCCGGTGCTCGCGGCCTACGAGTGCCGGCCCGCGACCGTGCCGCTCGACGAGCGCAACGTGGCCGGCGCCTGGGGCGCGAAGCAATCCCTCGCGATGGACTTCTCGAAGGAGGACGCGACGGACGACCTGCTGCTCAACGAGATCGTCTGGAAGAGCGTCCGCGGGGCCGATTCACCGATGCCCGCGCCCCGCCGGGCCGCGTTCGTGTTCGCAGCGGACGAGGATGACGAAGAGCAGGATTAGATCGTTACCGGCGGTGAGCCTCGTCTCGATCAGGCGACGAGGTCGGCGAGCGCCGAGCGGAATCGACCGAGAAAGTCGGCGATCACCTGCTCGTCGTGGGCGGCCGACAGATACAGCTTCGTGCCCATCGGATTGAGGAACACGCCGCGAGCGAACAGCCCGAGCATCAGCCGGCGGCCGAGCCCCGGAGCCGACTGCCAGATCTCGCGGGATGACGTCACCGGGCCGCGGCGAAACACGACTTGTGCCAGCGGACCGTCGCCGATCACGGTGGCCTCGATGCCCGCATCGGCGATCGCTTCTTCCATGCCGTGGCGGAGGCACACGCCAAGATGATCGAGCCGCCGGTGGAAACCCGGCACCTCGATCTCATCGAGCACGGCCAGCGCCGCGGCACAGGACACGGGGTTGCCTCCCAGCGTGGAGGCCGTCCAGACATACTCGCCACCACCGAGCCGTTCCTCACGAACGATCTCCATGATGTCGCCGCGGCCGCCGTAGGCGCCGAGCGGATGGCCGCCACCGAGCGCCTTGCCGTATGCCACGAGATCTGGCACCACGCCGTAGCGTTCCTGCGCGCCGGCCACGGCAAGCCGAAACCCCGTCACCACTTCGTCGAAGATCAGAATCACGCCGTGCTTCGAACAGGCAGCCCTCACCGCGTCGAGGAACCCTGGCACTGGCGGCAGGCAGCGGTGGAGAGGCTCCACGATCACGGCGGCAAGTTCGTCGGCATGGCGGGCGATCAGGTCCGACGCCGTCTCCGCGTCGTTGAACGGCGCCACGAAGACAAGGCCCGACTCCGCGTCCGGAATGCCGGCGCCAAGGGGCTCGGGGTGCGGCCAAGGCCTCATCTCCTTGCCGAAGAGGCTCGTGGTGCCGAGATCGTGCTGCCCGTGGTAGGCCCCCTCGAACTTGAGGATGCCACCGCGGCGGCGGGCGCCGCGGGCGAGCCGCACGCACTGCAGCGTGGCCTCCGTGCCCGACGCACAGAACCGCACCTGGTCGCAGGCCGGGCTGAGGGCCACGAGTCGCTCCGCGAGTTCGAGCGACCGCGTGGTGACGTGGGCGAAGTTCGACCCGTGGACAATCTGCCTGACGACCGCGTCCATCACCCGCTCGTGCGCGTGGCCGAGCAGCACCGAGCCCCAGCCCATCGTGAAGTCGAGGTATTCGCGGCCCGCGAGGTCGCGAATCCGGCACCCCCGCCCACGGTCGATCACGACGGCGAGGTCGTGGGGCACGCCGTACTCGCCGTTGGATCCGGCGGGAAACACGCGCCAGCTTCGGTCAGCCACCTCCGCGGCGGTGGGCTCGACGATCGTCGCCATAGAGACTCCTTCGTGGTGTGGGGGCAGGCCAGCGTCACTCGTCGTCCTCATCATCCTCGTCGTCTCCGCCGCTGGTCGCCCATGCTGGATAGGGAGCCGCCGATCCCTTCATCGCGTGCCAGAGCACGCGGTTGAGGGCGTCTTCCGGTGCCTTGTCAACCTCGCGGAAGTTCATCGCGGCACTGGCCAGCGCGCCCGCCTTGAGCACGGGATCGAGGATCGCCTTCGGATCGGCGTTCATCTGGTCGAGTGGCACGGTGGCCGGACGGGACACGAACGGCGTCGGGTCGGCAAGGTCGGTGAAGCAGTCGGTCATCGGGGTCGCCGACGCATCGAACTGGTTGAGCGGCGGCATGCCGAGGATCTGCCCAATCGTCCGCAGGATGCTCGTCGTGTTGTAGCGGGTGCTGACCGTCGCACCCCGCTTCACGTGGGGGCCGGCGACGTAGACCGTCGTGCGGTAGCCGCTCACGTGATCCCAGCCATCCTGCGGGTCGTCTTCGATCGCGAAGATCGCCATCTTCGGCCAGAATCGGCTCTTCGACAGCGCCTCGACGATCCGGCCAAGCGCCAGGTCGTTGTCGGCGACGCAGGCGGCGGGCGTGGGGCAGCGGGGGTCGGTGCCGCTGGTGTGGTCCTGCGGGAGACAGATGATCACGAGGTTTGGATAGCGTCCCTGCCGCTCGTAGTCGGCGAGTTCGCGAAGGATGAAGTCGGCCCGAAACTGGTCGGGCACGCTCATGTCCCAGCCCACGCAACCGGACGGGGAGAAGGGGCGGATCGATTCGATCGCCGGTTCGCTGGCGAACCTCACCTCGCCCGCATCGGGGCCCGCCCGCCAGCCCGCGAAGCAGGCGGCGAAGTCGGGGCGGCCCGGCCGCGTGGCATCCCGCCAGCGGACCCGCGGCATCATGAACTCGCCGTAGTTGCGGATCGTCTTGCCGTGCTTGATGGCGCTATCCCAGAGGAAGCCAGCCGGCGACCAGGCGATCGCGTCGGTGTCGGCGTCCTCCATGCCGTCGGGGTAACTCCGTGGAAAGCCCGCGAAGCTCCGCTCCAGGTAGTTCGTGGCGACGGCCGAGGTGCTCCAGTTGTGACCGTCGGCCGAGAGGATGCCGCAGCAGTAGGCGTTGTCGAGGAGCACGAACTCGCTGGCGAGCGCGTGCTGGTTGGGCGTGATCTCGGCGCCGAAGATGCAGAGTTCGGGCCGGCCGTTGCCCTGGGGCATGTCGCCGAGCACCTGATCGTACGTGCGGTTTTCCTTGATCACGTAGACCACGTGCTCGATCAGGCTCGGCTCACCGATCCGCTCGGGGATCGCCCGTGGCGGCTGGTCAGGCCGCGGAGGGGCGAAGGCGTCGCGGATCGCTCCGGCGCGCATGTTGCGGGCCACGCGTTCCGAGAGCGGCGGTAGGTCGTCGTCGCCGGGGATCGGCAGGATCGACACCGAGCCGTGATAGTGGTGGGAGTTGAACCCTTCGGAGGCACCGCGGGGCTTTGGTTTCACGGGTAGCCCCTTGATGTTGGCAACCGCCAGCCGCTGCCGCGCCGAATCAACGACGACGGCTCCCGGATGCCAGCCGACCGGAATCAGTCCGAGCAGCTTCGTGCCCCCTTTCTCCTCCGGCTCCCAGTCCATCACCGCCACCGCGTTTTGCGCGCCGTTGCAGACATAGAGCCGCTCGCCGTCTGGGGAGAACGCCAGGGCGTTGGGCATTGCCCCGTAAAGGTCCGCCGGGGTGCGTTTCGTCCAGACCGTGTCCACCACATCGCCGGTCGTGACGTCGAGGATGCTGAGCGTGTCGCCAGCCGAGTTGACGCAGACAACGTGGCGGCCATCCGGGGCAACGGCAAGCGCCGACGCATGCAGGCCGACGAGCACCTCGCGCACGGCATCGGTGCCCAAGTCGACGATGTTCACCGTGCCCTCGCTGGCGATGTGCCGCACGGGATCGACGCGGACTCGCGTCCCTTTGCCGGCCGGTCCCGTCAGGTCGTCAGGCCCGGGGCGGCGGCCTCCCCAGTTGCTCACGAACGCCCGGTCGCCGACGAGGATGACGTCATACGGCGCGACGCCGACGTCGAAGGTGCGGAGCACGTCGCCGGTGGCCGCGTCGATCTCGAACAGCCGGTTCGAGAGGTTGCCGCAGACGTAGAGTCGGCGGCCGTCCGCCGAGACGGCGAGGCCGCTGGGAATCTCGCGGGCCCGCTCGGGGGCGTTGGCCGAAGGAAGCTGGATCGAATACGAGGGCACGACCGTCGCGTCGCGCACGGCAAACACCTTCACCGAGCCATGCACGTTGCTCATGTAGAGCCGGCGACCGTCGGGGGCGAAGACGAGGCCCGTGTAGCTCTGGATTGCCTGCCCGTCGGGCTTGAGATTCCGGTCTGAATCGTCGTCGCCGGCCGGCCTGAAGGCGTCATCCGCAGGAGGCTGCACGCGGCCGAGGACCGCGCCGCTGGCAGGATCGAGCAGGACGATCTCGTTCGTCTTTCCCGAGGTCGCGAGGATGCGGCCATCGGGCGACAGGGCGAGCACCTGCGGCCGCAGCCCCGGCAGCTCGACCTGCACGCCCACCGGGGTCACGATCTGGTTGACCGGCAGCACGGTTGTGTCGCCGTCGGACCGTCCCACGACGGCGGTGATGTCCGGGCCCTCGTCGGCCGCTCGGCCGGAGGCGGAGATCAGCGCCAGCAGCGCGGCGCCAAGGTGCAGGGGGGCGATCAGCCGCATGTCAGTGTGCTCCTCTGACGCGAGTGGCCGAGGGACTTCCCTCGCGGATGTGCACCTGGGCGTTGAAGGCGATGAGCACGCGATCCTTGCCTCCGCGGTAGGGGAGGCCGCTGTGAAGCAGATACGAGGGAAACAACACCAGCAGGCCATCTTCGAGCGGCACGTCCATCGTTTCGTTGAGGTACTTGTTGCCGTAGTCCCGGTACAAGCCGCCGGTGATCAGCGGCGAGTAGAAGCGGCTGCCGCCGTTCGGGGCTCCAGGGGAATCGCCTCGCCCCGACTCGCCGATCTGGAGGTAGACGATCCCGCACCAGCTGCAGCCATGGTGATGATGGGCGTCGTGAAAGCCACCGTCGTTGGTGATGTGGTACCAGCTGTCCACGAACGTCACTACGAGGTCGTGCGGCGGCACCTCCTGCCCATTGGCCACGCTCGCCGCCATCGCCAGCGACGACTCAATGAAGCGGACGAGTTTCGTGAGTTTTTCGTGAGGCTCTCGAAAGAGATCGAAACTGCTCTCGTAGAGTCCGCGACCCGACTTGGCGGCCACCGCCACGTTGCTGTCAACGGCGCTGGCCTGCCTCGATTGAAGCTCACGAAGAAAAGCTATGATGTCGGGGCCTTCGCCGGCGAACTCACGCCAGCGTCGCGTGAAGAGCATCGTCGGCCAAGCCTGAAAGCCTTGCAGATCAAATCGCTCGGTGTCGGGCATCGTTCCCTCTCCTCGGCGCACGGTGGTTTCCATGACGACTCCCAGCCTGCCGGCCGACGGCCACGTCGCCCTCGCCTTCCCCACGCTCATCGGCCGTTTCCAGATCCCGGGCACGGAGGCGATCAACGCGCGGCTCACGGAGGTCGTGCTCGAACGTGAGGCCGCCCAGCCAAGCCACGACTACGCCAATCAGGGCGGCTGGCATTCCCAAAACGACCTGCTCGACTGGCCAGGGGACGAGATCGCGGCGCTTCGCGGCTGGTTTTCGGAAGGGCTCGGCCGCATGGTGCAGGCGACCGGGCAACTCCCCGAGGTGCAGGCGCGTGGCACGGCCGCCCCACGGGGCGGGTTCCGGGTGATGGCCTGGGCCAATGTCGCCCGCCGCGGCAACTACCACCGCATGCACAATCATCCGAGCAGTTCCTGGTCGGGCTGCTACTACGTGGCGACCGCCTCGGAGGCAGGGTCGCTCGCGGGGGCGATCGAGTTCTACGACCCGCGGCCCTTCACCGAGATGGTCGATACCCCAGGCGCCCCGTACGGCCAGCGGGTCGTCATCCGTCCGGTGCCGGGGCTGCTCGTGCTGTTTCCAAGTTGGCTCTACCACTTCGTCCACCCCAGCACGGCCGACACGGCCCGAATCTCGATCGCCTTCAACGCGCAGTGGCGGCCAGCGTGAGCGGCGGCGACGTCGAGGCCCTGCGTGCCACCCTCATCTCCTCCCCAGGCCTGTTTCCGCTGGACGTGAGCCCCGCTGGCGATGCCATGCTGTTCGTCTCTCTCACGGAAGACGACTACCGCGAGGCGAGCTTTCTGGATCGCCGCATCCTGCGGCCCGAGAGCCGCACCGGCGTGGTGCCCTGCGAGCTGATGCGGCCGTGGCTGGCGCCGCTGCCGCGGAGTTGCGACTTCATCTTCCACGTGTCGCATGCCGGCTCCACGCTGCTCTCGCGGCTGCTCGGCTGCCACGAGGGCGTGTTTTCGCTTCGTGAGCCTGCGGCGCTGCGGTCGCTCGCCAGCGCCGCCGACACCACGGCCGACGGATTGCTCGACGACGTGCTGGGGCTCCTCTCGCGGACGTTCCGGCCCGGGCAGCGACCGGTCGTGAAGGCCACGAGCGTCGTGAACCAGATCGCCGGCCGGCTGATGGGCCAGATGACCAACGCCAGGGCCCTGCTGATGACGGTGCCGGCCGAGACCTTCCTCGCCGCGGTGCTCGACGGATCGCCCGGCGACATCGCGGCCCACGCCGCCGAGCGGTTGCTGCGGTTGCAACGGATGGGTGTGGCCACGGGCACCGAGTTGGGGAGTCTTGGCGCCGGCGAAGCGGCGGCGATGAGTTGGCTGTGCGAGAACCTCGCCCTGGCCGAGGTTGCCCACGACGTACCCAGCCGGGTTCACTGGCTTGACTTCGACCAGTTTCTGGGCGAGCCCGCCTTCCATCTTGCCGCCGCGTTTGCGTTCTTCGGCCTCGACGCGGACGTGGAGCCAATCCTCGCCGGCGACGTCATGCGGCGCTACGCGAAGCGGCCCGACGTCGCCTACGACGCAGATTTTCGCAGGCGGTTGCTCACCGACGCCCGCAGCCGGATGGGCGGCGAGATTCAGGCCGGGCTCGACTGGCTCGCGTCGATCGGCGCGGAGAATCTGCTCGCGGGCACGCCGGCGACCCTCGTCGCAGCCCCGGTGAACCGTCACTGACCCACTCCGACCGCCGCAGGCACTGCGGCCGGCGCGGCAGGCGCGGCCGCCCGCTTTCGGATCGTGACGGTGTCGAAGAGCCGCCCGTCGAGGTCGAACGACTTCAACTCCAGCGTCCGGCCGTTGACGGCAGCGAACACAAAGTGGTGGGAGCGACGGACGTTGTTTTGAAACGGGGGCCGGATCGGCCCCGCCTGCTCGAGCCCGCCGCCACCGCCGCCGGCGATCATGTAGATCGTGCCGTCCTGCTCCACCGGGCGGCCCTCGCGGATCGGCCAAGTCCGCTCGTAGGAGTGGATGTGGCCGTTCCAGACCACATCGACGCCGTAGCGGTCGAAGAGTTTCGTCAGCGGGCGAATCCGCATGTCGCCCCAGGTGCTCTTGCCCTTCCAGAGGTTCCCGTAGTCGTCCTCGTCGGAGGAGTACGACGGGTGGTGGTAGGAGACGAACTTCCAGACCACGTCGGACGTGCCGCTTCGCTCGGCGCTCTCCAGGGCCGCAAGTTCCCGCTCGAGCCACTGATACTGCTCGCTGTCCGGGCCGACGTTCTTGTTGGAGTCGATCGCGAAGAAGACCGCGTTGCCGTACCGGAACGAATAGTAGTATTCGGGGGCGGGCACGTTCATGTAGCGATAGTAGTGGTCAGCGTTTTGCTCGTGGTTGCCGATCACCGGATACATGCACACGCGAGAGAAGAGCGGGCTCATGCTCGCAAAGAACTCGTCCACCCATTGCCGCTTGATCGGCCCCTGATCGACGAGATCGCCGGGAATGAGCAGGAAGTTGGGCCGCAGCCGCCAGATCTGCTCGGCAAGGCTGCCGTTGACCGTCGGATTGCCCTGGGTGTCGCCCATCACGGCGAAGGCGAAGGGGGTCTCCGGCCGCGATGCGGTCTGAAACGAGCCAACGTCACCTTTGAGCCACGTCTCGCCACCCTCCTCCTGGACCAGCACCTGATAATAGTGCCCGGTCTCGGCGGCGAGCCCATCGAGAGTGGCGGCATGCAGGAGGCGATCGTCGCTCGTGGCGTCGACATCGCGATCGAATCGGGACGTCTCGCCGAATCGAACCCGCACCTTCGCTGGTCGGCTCACCTCGCACATCACGCGGATGCTCGTGCCGGTGGCGTACTGCAGGTAGGGCTTCACGAGAAACGAGAAATCACGGGCGGGGTCGGCCTGGGGTGGCAGTGCGACCCAGGCCGCGTGGTGGCCGTACTCGTGCTCCACCCAGGCGGGCTTCGCGGCCACGTCATAGATCACGGCCTGCCCGAGCCGGCCATGCATCGGAAACGACTCGTTGGAGTCGGCGTAGGCCCCGAGCACGAGCCGGGCGTCCTTCGGATAGAGAATCGGGCCATGCTGCTCGCCGGTCTCGGCGTCGAGTTTGCCGTTGACCCACAGCTGCATCGTCTCGCCGTCGTAGACGCCGCAGACGTGATACCAGCGGCTCGGCTCGATCGGCGTCGTGCCGGTGAGGTAGGTCATTCGACCGTTGCCATCGTCGGCCCCGGCGCTCGCGAGCCCGAAGGTCAAGCAGTGGTCGTTGTAGCCCAGCACCCATCCAGTTTCCGCGTCGCCGTTGTCCTGAAAGGCCGACACGATGCCGCCGAAGGGGAGCGTCTCGTCGAGGCTCACCAGTGCCGAGACCGTGATCGCGTCGGTCGGCAGCACGTCCCGCACAGCCGCCCAATCGCCGTCGGCAACGAACATGTCCTGCGGGCCATCGAGGCGGAGGCACCGCAGCCGGCCGGCCGATTCGGCCGAGGCGTCGCCGTCGTGCCGCAGGTCGGGGCCGATCTGGGCGTCGAGCCGGCCGTCGCGGAGAAAGGCCCGCTCGAAGAGCCAATGGGCCCGTGGGTCCGGGCCCTCGTGCGACAGGGCGCGGCCGCCCGACATGACCACCGCCACGGCCGCTGCCAGCCAAAATCTTGCAAGCATGGTCTGCCTCCTGCCGCGTCGGCCCGAGTGTTACAAAGAGCCATCTCGACGGGTCACTGTGCCTGGTTTTGCTCACCCAGATTCCGGGAGCCGAGTGCGCTATACGCCGCCGCATCGATCGAGTCCTGCAGGAACCGCACCGACCCGTCACCGTACGCGAACGCAGCGCCGCCGGGATGACGGCTGCCGAAGCTCAGTTCGTAGGCGGCGAAGGCAGCCGAACCCTCCGCTACCCTCGTGGCATTCATGGGAACGCCCGTCGACCCCAGGAACTCGGACATGTCACCCTGATTGTTGGTGTCGACGTCATCGCCGCCAAACGCCCAGTGATCCTTGCGGCCAGAGTTGGCGGCGTTGTTCTCCTTCACAATCCCCATGTCGGGCATGGTGATGAGGTCGGGCTCAGCCTCGCCGATCATGATCGTGTTCGAGGTGCCGTCCTTCACGCTCTGAATTTTTGAACCTGTGACGCCGTACGACTGACCGTTGTACTGGATGCGCTGGTGCGGAATACGGTTAACCATGATCCCATCGAGATCCGATATCACCTCGGTCGCAGCGCCCCCCCCCCAAGGCATCGACGCCGTCTGCCGCCGCCGATCGACCGTGATCGTGCCCGAGACGCAACCAAGGTAGTTACTCGTAGCCCGCTGCTGAACCAGCCAGTTGTCGCCCGAGATGTCAGCCGCATTGGGCGGGAACTGCGACGAAGGGCAGCGGAACGTGGGAATCGATTGCTCGCACACGTAGATGTTTCGGTAAAACTTGTTGTAGGCGCGGTTTGTAAGTGCCGCCTGACCCGTGATTCCTGGCACGCCAAAGCCCCACTGGTAGTTTCCGGTGGCGTCTTCCTGGAAGGTGAGGAGTTCGAAGAGGTTGCTCTGCTCCATGAATGGCAGGATTAACGATGACCACGCTGTGCCGACCTCAAACTCGGCCGCCATCGGAAACCCCTTACGAGCATCGTGAAACGAGAGCGTCGCCAAGGCGACCGACTTGATGTTGTTTTGGCAACTCATGCGGCGGGCAGACTCCCGAGCCGTCTGCACCGCCGGCAACAGCAGCCCGATAAGCGTGGCGATGATGGCGATCACCACCAAAAGTTCGACGAGCGTAAAACCGTGTAGGGGCCGGGAGCAGGACGTACCTTGCTCCATAGCGTGAAGTTGTGTTCGACCCCTGACACGGAGTTTACGACCATGAGAATGGATGTGATCGGCTTTGTTACTTTCATCGGCGTCGATCTGCACAAGTGCACCGTGACGCTCAGAGCGGTGCGAGCCGACGGCGAACTGCTCGGGCAGCTCAAGTGCGACACGAAGTGCATCGAACGCATCGCGGAGTGGATCAAGAGCCTCCCGGGCCCGAAGTGGCTGGCCGTCGAGGCGTGTCCGTTCGTCGGGTGGTTCATTGACCGCTTCACTCCCTGCGTCGATCGCCTGGACATCGCCGACGCCACGGAACTTTCCATGAGAAGGGGGAAGCGGCGGAAGAACGACCCCAACGACGCCCTCGACATTGCGCTGCGGCTGGCCCGCGGCGAATGCCCGCTGGGTTACATCGCCGACCCGCAGGTCATGCAGCTGCGGAAGTTTGGCCGCCACTGGCGGCAGCTGAGCCGCTCCCTTGCCAAGGCCAAGCAGGGCATGAAGAGCATGCTCAACGCCGCCAACATCCGCGGCCCACAGTTCGACGGTCCTCGGGCCCATCGCTGGTTCCTCACGTTCGGCGGCATGCTGCAGCCCGCTCAGCGGTTGGCGTTCGGCAACTACCTCGATCAGATCCTGCTCATCGAGAGACAGCGGGAGATTCTCAGACGCGAGATGCTCACCGCGGCCAGGTCGCCGCAGTTTGCGGCGACCGAGCAGTTGCTCAAGAGCGTCCCCGGCATCGGTCCAATCTGGGCACTGATCATCGCCTCGGAGATCGGTCCCTTCGACCGCTTCCCCAACGCCGACGCCCTCGAGTTCTGGGCCGGCATGACCGCCGACCTCAAGGAGTCGGCCGGCCGCACCCAGAGTGGCAACATCACCAAGGCGGGCTCGGCCACCCTGCGCTGGGCCCTCTGCCAAGCTGCCGTCACGCTCTGCCAGAGCGACGCCAAGCAAGAGGCGACGAGACAACGATTCATCGCCAGGATGCCGCGGGCCAAGGCCAACGTCGTCATGGGCCGCCGACTCCTGCGGACCCTCTACGCGATGGTGCGTGACGGCAAGGCGTACCAGTGCGGCGAGCGACGAGACCGAACCAAGGCAGCGAACAAGGCGAAGGCCAAACGGAAGGCACGCACCGTTCAACCAACCTGACAACGACATCTCAGCAGACAAGCAAGGAGACACAGACTGATCATGCGGCGGTAGCTTTTTGGTGCACCCGCACGTCGGGTGAACCACGTCGAGTCGGTGACCGCGATACGGCTTCATACGGCTCGGCTGACGATCGCCTGCGGGGCTCGCGCCCCGCAGGCTCCACGGCCATGCCGGGAATGTCAGCCGATGACTGCGACAGCGTGAATTCGGCCCGACCGATGCGGACATGGTTTTATTCGGCCCGGACTTAGCGTGGCGGCATTGCGACCACCACGACCGGTGACCGCGAAGAGATGAATCCAACCGCCCCGCCGCCTCTTCGAGGCGGCGGCGGACGGCACGAGCACACCGCACGATCAGCGACAGAAGCGACGGTTGACCGAAGGCCCCTACATAGCTAAAGCCGCGGCGATTCCTGCTGAAACCATTGGCGACTCGAAACAAAACCGCCGGGCGCGCGTTGGGCATGGCATCGCCTCGCATGTCGTTCACTTTCGTACCGCCGACGCCGGAACATCGAAGTCGAAGACGTTAGCCTCGCCCTTCCGCACGACGGCCCGTTCCGGCGTCGTGCTCGGCGCGTCGTAGGTATCTGGAAACAGATTCCTTACGCCTCCTTCGACTTCGCTCGGCTTGATGTCGGGCGCCAGCGCCTCGCCGGCTTTGTTCACCCACGCAACGAGGGTCACCTTGTATTTCCCTGCCCAGATGCCCTGTTCGCCCTGTGGATGCTGCATGACGTAGTGGCCATCGAGATCGGTGATGCCGAAACCAAAGCCGTGTCGATTCGGGTCGAAGTGCGTGGCGTCGGGAAAGAAGCCCACCTTGCACCCGTTGACCGGCTTCCCGCCGAGTCGGACGGTGCCCTGCACCTGATGCATCGGGGGCTTCCCGCAACCGACGATCGCCGCGACGACGACAACCAGCAGGCACACGGCACCGATCCGGCGCCGCAGGGCGTCGCCGAACCGGGCCGATGTATCTCGTTGGAGCATGTCCATGGAGGGCGTCACGTGTCCTCCGTGTCAGACCAACGAGAAGGCGGACTTCTTGCGTCCCGTACCGACCTGCGACTCCGCCGCAAACGCGGCAAAGGCGGCTTCGACCGGTGTCACCGACGAACCAGACGCAGATGCCGGGGCCTCGGTCGCGGGCAGGTAGTTTCCGACGTCATAGAGGCTGGCACCGAGGAGGTCCGCCAAGTCAAGTTGATCGACGACTCCATCGTGGTTGAAATCACCGCTGATCCAGTCGGCCGGCGTGCCGGCGTCGAGTTGGCCACTGCCCAGGAAGTTGGCGAGATCGCCAATGTCCACGCTGCCGTCGAGGTTTGAGTCGCCAGGTGCCGCGTAGCCGACGGTGAATGACCCGCCGTTATCCATCCACCCGAGCGTCCGAGCAGGGGTCGACGCCACGACCGTCGATGTGAAGCCCGCGATGCCATTCCACGAGCCATCGCCCTTGCCGGCGTTGATCGCGGCCAGGATCGACGTCCGATTCAGGCCCGACTGGGCCGTCAGCTTGCCTGCCCCGAAGTCGAGGAGGCCACCGGTGGCCAGAACGAGCGAGGTGATGTCAACGGTGCCAGTGCCGACGTCGAGCACCACCTTCGCCCCAGCCTGGACTTCCAGCGCACCGCTGCCAAGGGCCGCCAGGTTCTTCACGACCAGCGTGCCGGCCGTCACGACCGTGCCACCCGAGTGGGTGTTGGAGCCCGTGAGGACGAGCATGCCCGTACCCTGCTTCACGATCCGCTCGGCACCCGAGTGGACGGTCGAGTCCGTCTGGGTCTGGCCAGACGGGACATCGACGATCGTGCCGTCAGCTCCGACGCGGCCCGGCGAGCCGGTGTCGGCGGCATTGTAGACCGCCGACGTCGGGTGGAGAGCCCCGTCGGTGCCCGCCACCGAGGCACGCCAGTTCGTGCCCACGTCGGTGTCGCCAGTCAGATTCTTGAGGTAATGGCTCGAGCCGGCCACGTACGCCGGCCACACCGTGCCGTCTTCGGCAAAGTTCGCCGTGTTGCGGGTCGTGCCCGAAGCATCCTTCAGAACGAACATCTCGTTGACCCGGGTGGGCGAGTTGTCGAGATCACCCCACACCAACCCAACGACTCCCGCCGTCGCTGGCACGTTCCAGGCCGCGCGGAACTCACTCGCTGTGCCAACCCAGTTGTTGTACAGCACGAGCACACCCCCGGCCGGGATCGTGGTTCCTGCAGGAATCGCGCCCCACTTGATGGTGTCTTCGTCGTCGAAGTACCAGTTGCCGACATCGGCCGTGCTCGACCCGCGGTTGTAGAGTTCGACCCATTCCGTGGCCGTGTCTCGGCTGCCGGACTGCGACGAGTCGTACATGATCTCCGAGATCACCACCTCGCCCACGTCGTTGTCGGCGATCGACACGCTCGTGGTCCCGGCGACGAAGCTTGCCGCCGTGGCCGTGAACGTCACCGGTCGCGTGCCCCGGTAGCGGGCATCGTTCACGATCGTGATCGGGAACGTCACCGACTCCTGGCCGTTCGGAATCGTCACCGTGGCGGGCACCGTAGCGGCACCCGTGTCGCTGCTGGCAAGCGTCACGACCAGGTCGCCGACCGTGCCGAGGTTCCTCGTGACCGTGCCCGTCAGCGGGGCATCACCTTCGGTCGCTGCCGCCGCGGCAGTGACCGTCAGCGTCGCGGCGTCGGCCGTGGTGAAGTTCCACGTCGTCGGCGAGCTGATGCCGGGGCTCGGCAGGCCGTCCACGGTGCCCTTCACGATGATATTGTCGATCGCCCACCACCAGTCGTTCGTCCCAGTGTTCGTCCAGCGGAAGACCATCGTGCCATCGTCGGGGTTCTGCACCGACACCGTGCGGTGCTCGTTGACGTTGGCAGCCGTTGAGCTGCCGAGCGTGTTGCTCGAGTCGAGCGTCAGCAGATTGGTCCAGGTCGCCCCGGCGTCGTAGCTCACGTCGAGGAAGCCCTGCATGTTGTCGGGCGTGTAGGGCGTGAACGAACCGCCACTTTCCGGCCGGAAGCTCGAGTCAAACTCGAGCGTCACCGAACTGGCGGCCACGGTGGCGAGATTGATCGGCGTGGACAGCAGCTTCGCGTTGAAGCTGTTCTTGGGATAGTAGCCGTAGTCATCCCACTCGTCGGTGTCGGCCACGGCGACCGTGCCCGAACCGAGCGTGAAGTTCGCCCGGCTCTGGCCACCCTCGGTGGTCCAGAAGTTCTTGTTGGCGAACGTCCATCCCCGCCACTCCGGCGCCCCGCCGAATGGCATGGCCGAGTTGTCGGTGGTCCAGCCGCCCGGCGGCGTGGCGGTGAACTCCTTGCCGCCCTGCAAGCCCACCGTCTCGTAGACGGCCGGTCCCAGCGGGAGCAGTTCGAAGTCTTGCTTGAGGAGTTGCACGCCGCTGGTGACAAAGGACGACGCGCTGAGGACGGCGCCGTTGTCGATCAGGATGTAGTAGTCGGTCAGCTTGACCAAATCGCGGACCGGATTGATCGTCAGCGTGGAGCCGCTGATCGACACCTCCGCGGAGTTGATGTCGATCATCTTCTCCGCCTTGTTGTCGGAGGACCGGACGATGTAGATGAACCCGTTGCCCTTCTTGATGGCCTGGTCGTAGGTGACCACGCCGTTGGCCGAGACGGCCACGGCGGTCGCGTTATCGGCTGGCGAGAAGTTCGTCGGCTTGGGGA
This sequence comes from Planctomycetota bacterium, assembly GCA_018970605.1. Taxonomy (GTDB): domain Bacteria; phylum Planctomycetota; class Planctomycetia; order Pirellulales; family UBA1268; genus QWPN01. Next base: position 29,058 of record JAGWWA010000004.1, read on the forward strand.
AGTCGTCGTCGAGCACCGTCACGGTGGCCGAGACCGAGAAGAAGTCGGTCGCGGTCGCGGTGATCACCGAGGTCTGAGAACCGTCGGAGAGAAGATCATCGACACCCGAAATCGAGAACGTCACCGACGACTGGCCGTCGGGGATCGTCACGGTGGCGGGCACCGTGGCTGCCGTGGTATCGCTGCTGGCGAGCGCCACGACGAGCGCGCCCGACGTGCCGGCGGCGACATTGCGGGTGACAGTGCCCGTGGCAACGCCGCCGTTCTCGCTGATCGACGCCGGAGTCAACGTGACCGTGAGGGTCGGGGCTTCGGCCGTGGTCACGCTCCACGTTGCGGTGTCGTCGATGCCCGCGTAGGGCACGCCCTCCTTCTCACCACGAACGACGATGTTGTCGATGGCCCACCACCAGTTGTTGTCGCCTTCGAAATAGCCGAACTTGAACTTCATCTGGCCCGATGAAGGACTGTTGAGCGGGGCATCGACCGTAGCGCCCTGCACGTACTGACCCGCGGTGTTCGAAGCCGACACCGTGATGTGGTTGTTGAGGGCACTGTTGGTGTTAGCGGCGTCGCCGAAGAAGAGCAGCGGCGACCAGGTCGCCCCATCGTCGTACGAGACCTCGACGGTGCCGTACTGCGGGAGTTCCTTGTTGTAGCTGGAGTCAAACTCGAGGGTCACAGTGCCGGGCGTGATGCCGGAGAGATCGATGGACTTCGTGATGAGGAGACTGTTGAACCGACCCGCGGCGTGCGAGACGTCATCCCACTCGTCGGAGTCGGCCACGGCCACGGTGCCGGTGCCGAAGCTGAACCGACTGCGATCCTGATCGCCGGCGGTCGTGATCCAAGAGTTCTTGTCGACGAACGTCCAGCCCTGGAAGTCGGACTGGCTGGCCGGCATCTGCGAGTTGTCCACCGTGAAGCCCGCCGGGAGCTCACGGGTAAAGTCGGTGCCGTCACCGCGCGGCTCGGTGACAAACGGGCCGAGGGGGAGACGATCGAACGTCTCGGTGAGCAGAACCGCGTTGCTGGTGAGCGTGCTGCTCGTGTCGAGGAAGGCACCGTCGTCGATCAGCAACGAGTAGCCGGTGAGGCCCTTGAGGTTGATCGGCGGGTCGATCGTGACGGTCGAGCCCGAGACGACGACGGCCGACGACTTGACATCGAGCGTGGCGCCGATCCAACCGGTGGCCGTCTCGACGATGTGGATGTTGCCGCTGCCCTTCTTCACCGTCGTGCCGAAGGTGAGGCTGAAGTTCGCCTTGTAGCCGACGCCGGTGGCGTTATCGGCCGGAGTGAGCGTGAGGACCTTCGGGCCCTCATCGTCGACCACGTTGATCGAGGCCGTGCTCTGGGCGTAGACCACCGACGTGGCAGTGATCGTCACCTTTTGCGTCCGGTCGCTGAGGTTGTCGTCGACGGCCGTGATGGGAAAGGTGACCGACGACTGGCCGTTCGGAATCAGCACCGTGGCCGGGACCGTAGCCTCGGTGGTGTCGCTGCTCGAGAGCGTGACCAGCACGTCGCCGACCGGCAGGTTGTTGCGAGAGACGGTCGCCGTGGCGGTGCCGCCGTTCTCGCTCATTGAACCGGGGTTGATTGCGAGGGTCAGCTTGGGCGACTCGGGCGTGGTGAAGTTCCAGAACGTGGCGTCGGAGAGGCCTGCATATTCGCCACCGACGATGTTCCCGGTGATCTTCATGTTGTCGACGCCCCACCACCAGTCGTTCGTGCCTTCCGTGTAGAAGCGGAACACGAGCGAGCCGCTGTTGGGGTTGACCACGGCACCGAAGGTGGCGCCGCCCTTGCCGTCGCCGCTCACGCCGGTCGAGGTGCCCGAGACGAGCCGCTCATTGATGCTCTTGTTGACGAAACTCGCGCTGCCGGCGGTGTTCGTGGTGTTGAACTCGTTGAGGGTCAAGAGAGTGGACCACGTGGTCCCGCCGTCGTAGCTCACATCGAGTTTGCCGGTCTGGGCCTCACCGGGGCCTTCAGGGCGGAAGCTCGAATCGAACTCGAGCTTCACCGAACCAGCCGCCACGCCCGTCAGATCAACGGGCTTGGTGGTGACATAGCTCTTGAACGCCCCGCCGTTGGGGGCGTCGTCGAACTCGTCGGTGTCGGCAACCATGATGCCGCCCGAGGCAAGCGTGAACTGATCGCGGTTCTGGCCTTCGGGTGCACCGGCCTGTTTGATCCAGGAGTTCTTGTCGGCGGCCACCCAGCCCTTCCACTCCTCCTTGCCGCCGGTCGGCATCTCGCTGTTGTCAACGGTGAAACCGAGCGCTATGTTCGGGCTCCAGTCGGTGCCGTCGCCGCCTCCGTCGGTCACGAACGGCTGCAGGGGCGTGAAGTCGAAGTTCTGCTGGAGGAGCGTGGCACCGGTGGTTGGGGTCGACGAGGTGTCAATGAACGCGCCCTTGTCGATGTACACCGAGTAGGTGTTGTCGAGTTCGAGGTCGGTCGGGAGGTCGACCGTCACCTGATTGCCGCTGACCGACACGTTCGCCGACCGCACATCCACTGCCACGCCCGTCGTGCCCGTGCCCTGCCGGACGACGTAGATGTTGCCCTGGCCCTTGATCACGTTCTCGTTGAACGTGAACACCAGATCGCTGTTGAGCGGGACGTTCGTCGAGCCGTCGAGCGGGGCAATGCCCGTCACCGAGAGCGCGAGCATGTTGCGGTTCTCAAACCGCTCCAGGCTGGAAAGCCCACCGAGCCGCCGGGGATGGCGGGCCTGGCGTGACTGAAACAGGCTCTTGAGGGCGGTCGCGAACGAGGCAGCGGTCGGGCGGCGGCGTAACGACATGAGAGACTCCCGGTTTCGCGTAGGGCGTTGGGTGAACGAAGACGAACAGGCGACGTTATGAACTTCTTCGATGAGGACATCACCAGAGTTCCGTGAGTTTTCGATGAAAATCTCGTAGCGGTCTGACAAGGGACATCGCCCGTTCGAGCTACCGAAGGGCTTTTTCGAGGGATCTGTTCAGCGGCTCTCCTCGCGGCCGCCGGCCTCATCGCCTGGCTCTTCGTAGGCCCCGGCACCGATCGGCACGTCGATATCGACGTAGCCGATCATCATCTCCTCCCAGGTCTGCTCGCCCCAGCGGACGGCGACCTTGGGATCAGGATTGGCGGGATTCTCCGCGGAGTTGTCGAATGTGGCGTCACACCCCAGCAGGGATCCCCGCGGCAGAATCCGCGGTTCGGCGAGGACGTAGTAGCTCTGCCAGCCGAAGTCGAACGCGGGCACGTCGAGGAGCACCTCGACAGGCGAGTGACCGTCGGGCGAGGCGAGCACGTAGCGAAACGAAGAGCCCCTGAGATGCATGTGCGGCATGAACGACAGCAGTCGCACGTCGTCACGGAAGCGGCGCTCGGAGTGCACAGGGTGAGCGGAAGCGCCCGGCGGTATGACGAAGCCGAGGTTGGCGATCCCGATCGTCAGGGCCTCGCGCGAGGGAGGCTGCTTGGCCACGATGAGCCCAACCTTCGAACGGTCGGTGGTGGGCTTTCCGTTTGGCGTGTAGTGGATTTGGAAGACCAGTTCACTGCCCGCCTCGATCTTCTTGGCGGTGCCCTGTGGAAGCACGCTTGGCATGTCACCCGGCGCGTAGCCGCAGAGGTGGCCCCGCCCAGCGGCGATCGTCCGCCTGCGGTCGCCCCCGGGCGGTACGACGTACACGATGATGTGGTGGACCACTCCCGCGTCCCCCGGCCGCGCCTCGGCCGCCTGCACCCAGACGTCAGCGGTGAGGTTCGTCGGCACCGTGACGTGGACGTAGGGCATGGTGCCCTGCGCTGGAATCAGGGTCGCTTCCGGGAGCTCGAACACGAGGTCGGGAGTGCCGATCGTCCACCCCTCCGGCCACGCCTTTGCCGCTGGTCCATCGGCCGGGTTTCCTTTAGGGCATCGCTGCTCGACCCACGCGAGCAGCGTGGCACGTTCGCGGGCGGTGAGGTGACGGTCGTTGGCGAACGTGCCGTGCCGCGGATCCGCGTGCCAGGGGGGCATGCGCCGCTGCTCGACCACCTCCGCCAGCATCGCCGCGTGCCGAAAGGCATCGTCGAAGGTGACGAGACCAAAGCCCCCCGCCTGCCCGGGGCGATGGCAGCCCTGGCACCGCTCCTGGACGATCCGGGCGACGTCACGGTGGTAGGTGACAACCCCGACCTCAGGGGATGGTTCATGCTCATCGAGCCAGCCGGCAATGTCGGCCCGCGCCGGCCGCACGCGATCGAGGCTGGCGAGCTTCGACGATGCCGGCTCGGCCTTCGTGATCAGGCAACCTGCCACCGGCGTGGCCTTCACCGCCACCGTGTCGCCGCGAAGGACGGCCTCGATGGCGTCGCGGAGCGGCGTTGCCTGGGGCACCTCACGGGAGAAGTCGTAGCCGTACTGATCATCGATCGCTCCGCGATAGCGGATCGCGGCCTCGGCGTCGAGGAGGATCGCTTCATTCGACCGCTCGACCATCAGGGTGTCGGCTTGCACGCTGCCGCCATCGAAGAGGATCGGGAACATGGGCTTCCGTTCCGCGACCCACGCGGCGAGCGACTCGCGCGTCTCACCGGCGCCGGAGGCGATTCCGAAGAATCTCACCCCTCGAGGGCCGTACTCGGCGGCCAACTCGTCGAGACGGCGGAGATACTTGTCGCCCAGCGGGCAGCCAGGAGAGACGAAGACGAGCACCGCTCCACACACCGGCTGGGACCCGTGTGGTCCGCCGATGTCGCCGCCGTTCCTTCGCAGGCCGTAAAGCCAGGCTTCGTGGCCGCTCTGGACATCCACGAGGCGGAAGTCGCCGGCGCGGCGACCGACGAGGCGATCGAGGGGCAGACTGGCCGATTCGTCCGCGGCCACGGCCGCCCCGGTGGCGACGCCGCCCACCAGCGCCACCAGCGCCGCGCACGGACAGAACCGGCGGACCAGCGATCGCTCGGGCCTCAGCGTATGGGGCTTCCGGGTGACCGATAGCAGATGTTTCACGAGCACGACGGCACTCCGGTTTCGGTAAAACCGCCGCATGATACGTGCCATTCCGGACTCGGGCTATGCCCGCGACATGTGGCGCTGCGGCACGGCGTCACGGCACCTCGGCAAGTCCGGTTTCGGGAGAGTGTGAGAATCACGTGTGCCTGCTTGCGGCTTGCGGACCTCGCGGTCTCATACGTCGCATGCTGCGGGTACGATCCGAACGCTTGCAGGAGAGAGGCCCATGGTCGTCCGCTGGCTGCTGGTGCTTGTGATGGCTTTCGCGTGCGGGGCGACCGCACTCGGCGGCGACGACGTCTACGCCGACACGGGCCGCGATGCACTGGTCTCTCGGGTGAACTTCGCCGAACCGGAGCGGCCCTCCGCGCCAGGGGATGCCCCGCGTTTCCACGCGGCAGAGCCCGCTAACGCTCGGCCGGTGCCGCCTCACGCCGGCCACGCCCACAACGACTACTGGCATGACCGACCGCTCCTCGACGCCCTCGAGCGAGGGTTTTGCAGCGTGGAGGCCGACGTGTTCCTGCGCGACGGCGACCTGCTCGTCGGTCACGCCGTGGGCGAACTCCGGCCAGACCGCACGCTGGCCGCGGTCTATCTCGATCCGATCCGCGAACGCCTCGAGGCGAGCGGCTGCGTCGCGCACGAGGGTAGGCCCTTCTCGCTGCTCGTTGACATCAAGGCCGATGGGGCAGGGGCCTACAGGGTTCTCGCCGAGCAACTGAGGCCCCTGCGACGGTTTCTCGTCGGCGACGAGTCTCGCGCGGCGACGCTCCGCGTCATCGTCAGTGGCGACCGGCCCATCGACGCGATGGCAGCCGATGCAGAGCGGCTGGCCGGCGTCGACGGTCGGCTCGAGGACCTCGACCGTGACGACCGCCCGGCAACGCTGATGCCGCTCGTCAGCGACCGGTGGGGCACGCGGTTCACCTGGTACGGCGCCGGCCCCATGCCGGACGCTGAGCGGGCGGAACTCCGGCGGATCGTGAACCGGGCGCATGCCCGCGGTCAGGCCGTTCGCTTCTGGGCCACGCCCGACAACGCGTCGTTCTGGGAGGAACTCTCCGCCGCGGGCGTCGATCTGATCAGCTGCGACGACCTTGACGCGTTCGTCGGCTTCGCGGCCAGCGCAGGGGAGCGGCCGTAGCCGCTGCCGCAGCCGACGGGGCTCATGGCTTCCCGAGCCGCGAGTCGAACCAAGTGGCGCACCGCATGATGTGCCAGGGCATCGTCAGCCAGCCGTGGCCGGCTCCCTCGACCACGGTGAGCGTCACGTCGCAGCCGAGGGTCTTCGCCCGGTCGCAAAAGCGGATGGACTGGTCGAGCGGAACGAGCGTGTCGCGATCGCCGTGGTGGATCAGAATCGGCGGAAGTTCGGACGTCACGTGAAAAATCGGGGAGAGTTCGCGGGACGTTTCCCGCCAGCGGGCCATGTCGATCGGCTCCTGATCGAAAGCCTTGCGGAAGGAAGGGGGCGGGCCCCCGTCCCCCGGGTCCTCGGTCGATCCGGTCAGGTTGGTGAGGTCGGTGACGGGGCAGAAGACGGCTGCCGCCTGCACCGCGCTCGAAACGTCCGCCAAGGGGTCGGCGGAGCCCGTCTCGCCGGGGCCGCCACGGGTGGCGAGCATGAGCGCGAGATGGCCGCCGGAACTGCCACCGGTGACGCCGATCCGGTCGGGATCGACACGAAACTCGGCGGCATGAGCGCGGACGTATCGCACCCCGCGGGAAATGTCGGCGACGATCTCGTCCACGGTGGCGCGGGGCTGCGGCACATGAGCGACGGCGAACAACGTGTATCCGTGGCGCAGGAGGGGCGCCAGGAGCCAAGCGCGAAATGAGTTTGGGCTCGACTTCCATCCGCCGCTCACCAGGAACACGATGCCCAGCCCGTTGGGGGAGGGTGGCGTGACGACGTCGAGGGTGAGCGGCTCTCCCCGACGCTCGCCGTAGACGATGCCCCGCTGCCAGTCGCACGGGGGGTGGGCGTAGACCCAGGCGGCCGCCACGAGGCCCCCGGCAAGCAGGGCTGCCGCAAGGCAGATAACCAGCCCGGCCATCAGCCAGCGACGGAGCAGCGAGCGCCGTTGGGAACGCACCGGACTCGTGCATGCCCCGGTACCACACTCAACGCCGTGGCTCGCGATGTCGACCATCTCCCCGCCTCCTCTCCCCGCCTCCCTGCTCGCTCGATGCCGGCGATTGCTGCAGTCGCACGACGACTCAGGTCTTTCGCCACATGCCCTCGAGTACCCGCAGAACGTCGATGGCACCGAGCCGCGGATCGAGTGCCGTGGTGGCGATGCCCGCCACCACGCGGGTGTGCTGGTGGTCGGTTGCATCGGCAACGGCCCACTCATCGCCGCGGCGACAGGTCACGTAGACGGAGAACGTTCGATGGCCGGTGCCGGGCCGCTCCCCCACCACGTGCAACACCGCCCGCGGGCCGGAGAGCCCGCCGAACAGCCGCTCGCCAATCCGATAGCCGACGCGGACGCGGCCGGAGGTCACGAGCATCGCCCGCGGAGCGAGGCGGCGGCCAGCCGCGGCGACGCTGTCGTGCATCGCCGCCAGGAATGGGTCGAGTTGCGCAAGATCCATGATCGCCAGCGGATTGAGGCCGTCTGACACCACCACCTGCACGTCGCAGCCCCCACGCTGCGCATCCCGCTCAGCATCGACGGCGGCCACCGACGCCTCCGCGAGCCGCTCGCCGGTGGTGGGATGGAGGATGTAGTCTCGGCGGTCGGCCGACTCAGTGAACAGGGGGAGCGAACCCGCCTGCGACCGCCGGAAGGCATCGTCGAACTCCGCCCAGATGCTCTGCTTGGCGTCGGCGTAGATGCGGCGGATCGTGGTGTCGAGCGCCGGCTCCAGATCCTCCGGCCGACGACCGTGTCCCTCCGCGAGGAACACGCCCCGCTGCCGCACCTCCTTCATCTCGCGGCGGCCCTCCGCCCGGATGTCGTCATCGGTTCGGCGGTCGCCGACGGCCCGCTGATACTGCAGGTGCACCCAGCCGGGGTCACCAAAACGCGGTCCGGGGGCCCCCCCGGTGTCGAGGACCCCGAGCCGCTGGAAGAATCGCTCCATCCGCTCCTCGCCGCGGCAGCCAAACTGGCGGCGGAGCCGCACGTGGTCCTGAAAACCCGTGGTCAGGTAGCCGAGCATCGGATCGACCTTGGTGGGGAGGGCCATCAGGTACGCCGGCCGCGCGGGCAGCACCCGTTCCAGACACCAGTCGAGGTCGTCGAGCGAGACATCCATGTGGAGCGTGCCACAAACATCGAGGCCGATGCACAGTCCGTGCAGCTTGCCCATCACGAGATCCTCGAGGCAGCAGCGGACGAGTTGCTCTCGCGTGCGGAAGACCTCGGGCCCGATGAACCCCGCCACGTCGTTGACATGCACCCAGGGCTCGGCCCCACGGGCCCGCGCCACCCGGTGGGCCAACAGCCGCGCGAAGCCGTATTTCCGAGACTCATGCACCACCATGTCGACGCCCTGGGCGTGCCCATTGGTGAAGTCGGCTCCCTGCCCGGTCTCGAAATAAAGACCCCACGGCCCGCGGCGGGCATCGGCATGGCGAAGCATCTTGTCGAGCGTCAGGTCGAACGTGGCGTTGGCCGCGTCGCTACCCGCGATGCTCTGAAACCAGACGCCGGTCGTGCCGGGAGCGGCGGCGTCAACCTCGGCCTGGATGTCGATGTGCGAGAGCACGCAGTGGGGCATTGTATCGGCAAGCCCAAAGGCCTCGAGCACGCCGCGCAGGGTGTCGGACACCGCCTTCACGCTCTCCGGCTCGCTCGACACCGGATTGGTTCCGAGCACCACGTCGCCCACCCCGTAGGCCCAGCCATCAAAGACCTGCCAGCGAATGTCCAAGGGATTGTCGGTTGGGGAGTTGGGCTGAAGACGTGCGGCGAGGCATCCGCGGCTGCCGATCCGCGTGCCGGGGAGCGGATTGAAGATCGTGTCGCCCACGCGGACGAGTTGCTCGTCGTCCATCATCCGCACGACGCAGGCAATCACGTCGCTGGAAAGACCGGGCATGATCGCCTTGATGTCGGCCTCGGGCCGAGTGAGCAGGAAGGCGGCGAGTTCACCGACCGTCCATTCCGCCGTCCGCTCCCGAGCCGCCGGGTCGAGATCGGCCGCAAGCGCGGCGGACAGCCCGTCGGAGAAAGGGGGGTGCGAGTCGATGTCCCGCAGCCGCGTCCGCCCGAGCAGTTCGCGGGCCGCCTGCCGCGCCGCCTCGTTCGGGGCGGCGACGCCGATCAGTTCGTCGCCCTCCTTGAACGCGTTTGCATGGCCCAGGAGCTGCGTGAAGAGCCGCTGATCCCATCCCCCCGAGAGCCGCGCGACGTGACCGATCAGGTCGTCGAGGGCCGCGACCTCGGCCATGGAGGAACGGATCGAGGCGGCGGCAACTCCGGAGAGAAACATGCGTCGACTTATGCCATCCATGACGGGTTGAGGAGTCCGTGGGGTGCGATGCGGCGTGTCGCTGAGGGGCGGTCTGGGAACCATGGTACTTCTCCGAGAGCGGTGTTCGGTAGTCGTTGGGTCATGAGCGATCTTCTCAGTCGTCAGCGAGGAACCCGTGGTACCTCCCCATGTGCCAGGGGAGGAGGAAGACCGTGCCACTGGCGAGTTCGCGACCGTCGCCTCCTTGGTCGAAGCACCACGGGTCGACATTCCAGTGGGCGAAGTTCCGCTCGTCGACGGGGAGCACCTTCCCGTCGACACCGTGGCCGCGCGGCACGTGGTCGGGGCGACCTGGATCGATCGACTGGGCCGCCGCCAGCCGCACGAGATCGAGCCGGTGGGCGTTGGTATGACGCCACTGGCAACGGTCGAGGGGGAGGAGCACCAGGGCATCGATCGAGTCATCGAGCCAGTCGGCCCCGCCCAGCGCATCCGGGGCCGACGGATCGAAGGGGCCGTCCGCCCCCGCCTCCCGCGCAGCCGCCGCGAAGGCGAAGTGAAAGAAGGGATTCCGCTCCGGACGCTCGAGGAGCCAGCAACGGTGGAAGGCGCCGAGGTAGGCCCGCCGCAGGCCGGGATCGGACGTGTAGCGAACGAGATGGTAGAGATTCATGAACGCCATCTCGTCGTCCGACTGGTTGCCGGAACCAATGCCGAGCTGAAACTTCAATGAGAGGGCATTGGCGTCGTAGGCATGGTCGCGACGGAGGGCCTCCGCGGCCGCCTCGTAGCGATCATCGCCGGTGACGTGTGCGGCGATCGCGAGGTAGGCGAGGATGCTCATTGAGTTGAGCCCGCGTTCCACCTCCCAACGCCGGTCGTGATTGAGCGCGGCGGGAGAATACTCACCCCACCGAGTGACGCGGCCGTCGTGGTCGACGAGGCGGAAGCCATGGCCGACGAGGTGATCGGTGAGCCTGGCCACGGCCGTGCACACCGCACGCTTTTCCTCGCCCGACTCGGCGACGTGATCGTGATACAGGGCGAAGAAGAAGTAGTGGCCGTCGAGTTCGTCGGAACTCGTGTCGGCCTTCCACCACCAGCGGCCGTCGGCCGACTTCGGCCAGCGGGGCTCAAGCATCTTCCAGTGTGGGTCAGTCTCACGTGACTGACCGTCGCGGGCCTCTTGGCCGATGTTCGGGTCGGGCCCGTCGCCGGGGAGGACGGTCCGAGCCGGAAAGCCGAGGGACGGAGCGTGCTCGCCCCCCTGCGTCACATCCTGGAGGAACGTCAGCGCCCGCAAGACCCGGTCGGCCCGGCGTTTCGCATCAGCCGAGCGGTCGTGGGCGTAGGCGAAGCACTGCGCCGCGCCATACATCGCCGTCCACAGCCCGTCGTTGTCGCTGTCGATGCGGCGCGCCGTCGAGGTGTCGCCCGGAACGGTGAGATCGGCCGTGGCCACGAATCCGTGCTCGGTGCGGGAGATCGACTCGTCGATGATCGCTTCGTAGTGCCTTGACTTGTCGGCGAGCGTCATTGGCCGTGCCGTGATCCAGCCAACGCCGCCGTCGGTGGCGACGACGACATCGCCGTTGGCCGCGACGGCAAGGTCGTGGACGACATCGCCAGGCAGCCAGCCGGGGCCCTGCCGGTAGCGAAAGCGGGTGCCCGACCACTCAACCGCACCGATCTTCGACCCGAACCACACCGTGCCGTCGGGGGCCGACGCCACGACAGAGAAATCGGCCACCGGCAGCCCTTCGGCGCCGGTGAAAAACTCCCAGTCGTCTCCGTCGCGCCGCGCGACGCCCGCCGGCGTGGCAACCACGAGCCGACCGTTCGTGTCGTAGGCCACTCCGCGAGTGTCGCCCACCCCCCACACCAGTCCCCGCTCGTCAAGGGGCGCAAGACGCTGCCATGATCCACCCGCGACCCGCTCGAACAATCCTTCCGAAGTGGCCGCCGCTACAGTGCCGTCGCTGCATCGGGCGAGCTGGCGGACATCCGCTCCCGGTGCGAGCAGGGGCACCCGCTCACCGCCGTCGCGGGGGGGAGCCGCGACGGAAGCCGACGCAAACCGGCCGGAGACCAGACGGAACGTTGTCGTGCCGTCGCCGACGTGAACGTCGCCGTCGTTTCCGATCCATGTTCGCCGGGGGAGGAAACCGGGCGGAAGTCCGGGGGGCAGGTTTCGATGCTCGGGCACAAGTTGCACGAACCGGCCGACGCGACGCGGTGCCGCCGTTTCGACGCCACCCGCATTGGTGGGCACGGCCACCACGACCATTGTCAGCAATCGTGCGAGCCACGTGGCTGACACCTTTTTTCGATGGAGTCGGTTCATGGGCGACGCGCCTGCGGCGGCAGTCGGTTCCAGAGCGGCGCGACGGCCGCTCCGGCGAACACGAGCCCGACGGCGAGCACGAGGAAGATCGTGTTCCAGGGCGTCTGGCCGTCGGCAGTTGTCGAGGCCACGAGGCCCGGGAGTGTGCCGCCGATGACGCCACCGAGCGAGCCGCAGCCATTGATCATGCCGGCCGCCGTCGCGGCGCCCCGTCGCGTGCCGAAGTCGATTGCCGCCGCGCCGCTGGCGAGCGAGTCGGGGATGTAGACGAGCAGGCCGATCACGAACAGCATCGCCCCCACCGCCCACCGCGTCGGCGGCATCCAGGGCAGGGCGGCCAGCGCGACGCCGGCCGCCACGAGCGTGACCGCCATCACGGGAAACCGCCGCGTGCCGAACAGCCGGTCACTCGCCCAGCCACCTGCGATGATCCCCACGGGGCCGGCCAAGTCGAAGAGCCCGCCAAGGATGCCGCTCTCGGCGACTCCCGTGCCAAGCCGCTCGCTCAGATACACGGGCGACCAGAACATGAGCAGATAGCGGAGCGGCTTGACGAGGAGATAGACGAACGAGATCACCAGCACCGTCGGCGACGTCACGACGTCCAGAATCGTCCGCCACGCCCCCTCCGGCTCGTCGGCGACCCGCTCACCCTCGACGATCACCGACTCGGCTTCGCCCGCTGCCTGCTCCGGCGATGGGAGCCCCACGTCCTCCGGCCTGTCGGCCTGCAGAATCGCAAACGCCACGCAGATGGCCGCGAGGATGCCCGCCGGCACGAAGAAGGCCATCCGCCAGCCACCGTGCTCCGCGGCCAGGCCCGCCACGACGCCCGCGATCATCCCGCCGAGCGCGAAGTTCGTGCACCACAGCCCCATCACTCGGCCCCGCACCCACCTCGGAAAAAACTCCCCCATGTTCTTCGTGAGCGGCGCCCAGCCACTCGACTGGAACACACCCTGGAGCGCAAAGAGCACACCGAGCCACGCGGCCGTCGCGGCGGAGCCCATGGCGACGGCCACCGCCACGCTCCCCGCCATACCCGCAAGGACGACCCGGCGAGTTCCAACCCGGTCGCCAAGCACGCCCCAGAGAAACTGCCCAGCCGCGTAGGCGATGAGATACCCGCCATCGACGGCGGCGAGCGTCTCCGTCGAGAGCCCCCACACCTCGGGCTTCTTGAGTTCGATCTTCGCCACCGACAAGCTTTTTCGCGTCAGGTAGAAGCCGGCGTAGGCAAGCCACGTGATCGCGAAAATGCGAATTTGCCAGGCCTTCAGCGAGGTCGTCCGGCCGCGGCGCAGCACCTCGCTCGTCATGGCGTCACGACTACGCGGACGGCGGTGCCGGCGGCCGCCATGACCAGCGCCTCGTCGATCGCATCGAGCGGCATCACAGGACCGACGAGTGAGGCAAGGCCGGCGCCCGCCGGCGAAGCGAGATGGCTGACGGCCGCAGCAAGATCTTCGGGCCGGTAGTTGTGGACGCCACGGATCGTCGCCTGCCGACGAACAATCCGCTCGGGATCGCAGGCCGCGCTTCCGACCGGCGCCACCGTGCCCGCGAGCACGCACGTGCCACCGGTGGCGATCAGTCGCATCGCGGCCTCGACCGTCGCGACCGAGCCCCCCGCGTCAACCACCACATCGGCGCCGTCGGCCACAAGCATGCCCGTCACGAGATGCTCGAGCCCGGCCTCGTTGCCCGACCAGGGCACTGTGTTCGCCTGCGGCGCGGCCGCGGCCAGAAGGTCGAGTCGCTCCGGCCTGGAATCGACGACAGTCACCGAGGCCGCACCGCGTGCCGTTGCCAGACTCGCAACCGATAGGCCAAGCATTCCCGCGCCGAGCACGACCACGGACCGACCGTGGAGATCTCCGGCGACCCGAAGCGCAGCCGCCGCGGTCGCCACGGCGCAGCTCGCGGGCGCAGCCGCGACGGCCGTGAGTCCAGCCGGCAGCCGCACGATCGCCGTGCCGGGCCGCAGCACCACATGACTGGCAAAGCCGCCCGCCAGGGAATGCTCGTCGTTCGCCGCATGGCCATACTTGAAGAGCTGCCGGCACTTCTGCGGCAGGCCTCCGCGGCAGCGGTCGCACTCGCCGCATGAGGCACACACGCTCCAGGTGATCTGCTGGCCGGCCGTGATGGTCTCCCCGACGACGTCCACGACGTCGGGTCCGGCCCCGACCGCAACGACGGTGCCCGTGATCTCGTGGCCGAGGATTGCCGGCAGCGGGTGCGGCCGTCGGCCATGGGCCGTATGCAGATCGCTGCCGCAGACCGCGCAGGCGTCAATGCGCACGAGCACTTCCCGTTCGCCGAGCGGCGGCACCGGCACATCGCGCAGTTCCAGCGAACCACCGGGCCGCGTCAGCAGGGCGACACGCGCCGTCGCCACCGCTCGTTCAGCCGTCTCAAGCATCCGCATGGTCTCCCTGCCGCAATCGTCCGTCGTGCGAGCGATCACCACGCACCGACGGCATTATGTCGGTGCGCCGATTGCTTCCAGCGACGCTCATGGAAAACTGACATTCCGCCCCTGGGCGGCTCGCTACACTCGCCGACTCACGGCCGGCCAACTCTCGGAAGCTGAAGCATGACCACGAACACGGACGATCCGGTGGCGGCGATTATGAGGCTGTTCGCGGAGAAGGGCGACTCAGAATACGGCGGCGAGTCGGTGAACCAGCGGGAGCACGCCCTCCAGGCGGCAACCTGCGCGCTTCGCGACGGCGCCGACGACCCGCTCGTCGTGGCCGCACTACTCCACGACCTCGGCCACATGCTCCACGACCTGCCCGACGACGCTCCGGAGGAGGGCATCGACGACGCCCACGAAGTGACCGCCGCCCGGAAACTCGCTCCGTGGTTCGACACCGACGTCACGGAGCCCGTTCGGCTCCATGTCGATGCCAAGCGGTATCTCACCGGCACGGAGCCGGCGTACATGGAGCAACTGAGCCCGCCGAGCGTCACGAGCCTGATGCTGCAGGGCGGCCCGATGGACGCCGCGGCCCAGGAGGAGTTTCGCCGCAATCCCCACTGGGAGGCGGCGGTACGACTCCGACGCTGGGACGACGAAGCGAAAGTGGAGGGGGCGGAGACGCCGACCGTTGACGAGTTCATCCCGCTCATCCGCGGCGTCGTCCGGCCGGAGTTTCGCGGGGCCTCCACCTGAGCCATGACGACGCCCATCCGCCTCGTCGTCGCCGATCTCGCGGGCACCACGATCGACTTTGGCTCGTGTGCCCCGGCCGGTGTATTCGTCGATCTCTTGGCCCGCCATGGCGTGGCGATCACCGCCGCGGAGGCCCGCGGCCCGATGGGCACGGCCAAGCGGGACCACATCGCGGCCCTCGCGGCTCTGCCTCGGGTGGCAGCCGCCTGGGCGACGGCCCACGGGCGGCCCTTCACTGAGGCGGATCTCGACGAACTCTACGCTGAGTTCATTCCGCTCCAACTTGCCTCGCTTCCCGCGTTCGACGCCCTGATCCCGGGCACGCTCGAGGCGGTCGCGGTGTTGCGGCAGGCGGGCCTCGCCGTCGCCGTCACGACCGGATACGACGCTGCCATGACGGCGGTGGTGCTGGAGGGCTGCCGGCGGCAGGGCTTTCTTCCGGACGCGGCCGTCTGCGCCACCGAGGTCGCGGCGGGACGTCCAGCGCCCTGGATGATCTTCCGAGCGATGGAGAAGACTGGGATCTGGCCGCCGTCAGCGGTCGTCGCCGTGGGCGACACGCTGGCCGACGTCGAGGCCGCCCGGAATGCCGGGGTCTGGGCGGTCGGAGTCACCGCGACCGGCAACATGCTCGGGCTCTCGCGGGCGGAACACGACGCGCTCGAGCCCGGCCGCCGGGCCGACCTGCTCATCGCGGCCGCGGAGCGAATGCTTGCCGCCGGTGCGCATGCGACGATCTCCGGCATTGGCGATCTGACTGCACTGCTGCCGCGCCTCGGGGACGTGCCGTGACGCATGCCACCGACGTGATCGTAGTGGGCGGCGGGATCATGGGCCTCGCCTTCGCGTGGGAGGCGGCCCGGCACGGCCGCCGCGTCACCGTCCTCGAACGGAGCGACGCCGCCCGTGGGGCAAGCATCCGCAACTTCGGCATGGTCTGGCCGGTGGGGCAACTGGCCGGGGAGCGGCATACCGCCGCCATGCGAAGTCGGGCCCGCTGGCTCGAACTCCGCGACGCCGGCGCAATCTGGGCCGCTGAGTGCGGCAGCGTGCACGTCGTCTTCGAAGAGGACGAGGCTCGCGTGCTGGAAGAGTTCACCGAGCGGGCCCCCGGGCTCGGCGTCGCCTGCGACCTGCTCACCGGCGCCGAAGCAGCGCGACGATTTCCCGCGATCCCTGCCGACGCCCGGGCGGTGCTCTGGAGTCCCTCCGAACTCGCCGTTGATCCGCCCAGGGCGATCGCCGCCGTCGCGGCCCATCTCGTCGCTGCCCACGGCGTGGACATCCGCTTCTCGACCACGGTCGTCGGCATCGACATGCCCACGGTCACCACGTCGTGCGGGCAACGGTTCGCGGCGCCACTGGTGATCGTCTGCGGCGGCGCCGACTTTGAGACGCTGTTTCCCGACGTCTGGGCCGCCTCGGGCACCCGCCGCTGCAAGCTGCAGATGCTCCGCACCCGCCCGCAACCGGACGGCTGGCGGCTCGGCCCTCACGTGGCCGGCGGGCTGACACTCGCTCACTACGCCGGCTTTGAGATCTGCCCGTCTCTCCTGCACCTCAAGCGGCGACTGGCGGAGTCGCTGCCGGCCCACACGGCCGCCGGCATCCACGTGATGGCCTCGCAGAACGAGGCGGGCGAGGTGATCCTTGGCGACTCGCACGACTACGACGCGCCGCTGGATCCGTTTGACTCCGAGGCGATCGACGACCTGATTCTCGCCTATGCCCGCCGCATCCTCCGCCTCCCCGACTGGTCGATCGCCGCCCGCTGGCATGGCGTCTATGCCAAGTGCCCCGATCCGGTGCACTTCACGGCCGAGCCGCAGCGCAACTGCTTCGTGATGGGGTCGCCAGGGGGTGCCGGCATGACCCTCGCCTTCGGCCTCGCCGAGCAGTGGTGGGCCGCGCGCCACGCAGTCGGGCGCCGCTGAGGCGGCGATCAGTCGCGGACGTCACTGCCCGACATCGCCGGCCGATGCCGTCACCAGCGACACGAACACCTCCGGATCGACACTCTCCTCGATCGACCGCACGGAAGCGTCGCCAATGACGAACATGCACATCCCGGGATGGAACGAGTAGATCTCGTTGTTGTTGTGCAGGTTCATCATCTGGCCGCCACGCTGCTCGTGGATGGCAAAGTAACTGTCTTTATCGGCCCACCGAGCGCCGCTCACGGCGGTGCTGCCATCCGGCTTGCTACCCACATACCCCAGCGGCCGCCCCGCATCCTCGTAGAGAAGAATCGTCTTGGAGAGTCCGTCACTGACCGCCGAACGCTTCCGGGCCTGCGGCCAGAGCATGCCCGTCCAGTTGGCGCGGGTCGTGAGTTGCTTGGCCGAAACCAGCGCGGAGTAGGCGGACGCATTGACCTGATGACATGCGGCGTAGTCCGAGACCGGGTCAGTCCGTGCGGGCGCCGATGGGCAGACCGTGGTCGTGAGCGGCGAGGCCAGCAGCGCCTTGTTCTTGCCGACATTCCAATCCTTGGTCCAGTCGACCTGATCGCCGATCTGCCCCTGCTCCATGTAGGAGAGGATGAAGGTGTAGAAACTGTGCCGAGCCGGAAGGGTGGCCGATCCGGCAGGCTCGGTCCATCCGGGCGGGATCTTCCGCTGGCCCGACTCATAGGCGTGCACCGCGAGGCCCGTCTGCTTGAGATTGTTGGAGCACGACGTCCTCCGGGCCGACTCGCGTGCCGACTGCACCGCCGGCAGCAGCAGGCCGATGAGCGTGGCGATGATCGCGATCACCACCAAGAGTTCTACAAGCGTGAACCCGCCGCATGGCCGATCGTGCCGCTTCATGTCCGCTCCGTTGATGGACTCCTTCACGAAAGCCCGCCCCGGGTCCCGTGACCATCGCGAACGGGTAGCCAGATTCGCCGTGCCCGGCACCAGGCCAGCACGGCTCCAGCAACGGCGAGCATCGCGGTTGCGGACGGCTCGGGCACCGCTGCCACGGCCGCTGCCTGAGGAGCGGGATTGAAGAGCCCCGCGTCGAACAGGCCGGTGGAGAGGAAGTCGGCGGCGTCGAGGATGTCCACAACGCCGTCGTAGCCAAAATCGCCCTCGTTCCAGTTGGCGGGCGTGCCGCTGTCAAACTTTCCGCCAGCCAGGAAGTTGGCCGCGTCGAGGATGTCGACGGTCCAGTCGAGGTTCGTGTCGCCCGGGGCGGAGAAGGCAACGCTCATCGCTCCGTCGCCGTTGTCGAGCCAGCCCAAGGTCCGCGGAATCGACTGGCCGAGAGCCGTAACGGCGGCGGACGACGTGATCCCGTGCGTGCCGTTCCACGAGCCGTCGCCGCGGCCGGCGACCAGGTCGGCCAAGAGGTCGGCCTGCCTGATGCCGCCGACGGCGATCGCAAAGCCGCCGGCGCCAAGGTCGAGCAGGCCCGCGGCCTCGTCGACGGCGAGGCTGGCAAGTGAGTGCATGGTCGCCGCCGAGGAGGAAAGAATCAGCGAGCCTCCGGCACCCACCGAGACCGCCGGCGATCCCGCAATCGTCCCCGCACCACGAACCTCGACCCGTGCCACGCCGGTCGAGGAATCGACGGCGAGCGTGCCAGCCCGCAGCGTGCCCCCGTCCACCGTCACCTTCGGGGATCGCATCGTCACGCCGCCGGCGACGTCGAGCATGCCAGCCGACCGCACGACGACCTCGCTCGTCCCGAGAGCAGCGGCGTGCGATACTCGCAGCGTGCCGCCAGACACCGTGGTCGCGTTGGTCAGGCCGGTCGACTGCCGCAGGTCGAGCGTGCCGCTGCCCGACTTGATCACGGCGCCGCCGCCTTCGACGGTGCCGGTGACGGCCACCAGCGTCCCGGCATCGACGACGTCGACCGTGAGGCTGGGATTGCCGATGTAGGCATACCGGCCGAAAGTGCCGGTGCCGATGCCCGATACGCGGAGCGTTACCGCGTTGCCCGCATCGCCGATCGTGAACGCGCCGTTGCCGCTCGCCGGCAGCGCCGACACATCGAAGTCGATGGTGCCGTTCTCGAGGTTCACCGGCAGGTCAGCCTGAAGCACCACACCCGGGCCGAACGTGACGGTGCCCGAGGTGGTCTTCTGGAGAAACTGGCTCGTCGCGAGCCGAATGAGCTGGCCTCCGCTCCCAGCGCCGGTGAAGGCCGTCTCGACCCGGCCGGACCGGAGATCCATCCGGTCGAGGTTCGTGTTGACGCCGGTCCGGGTGCCCGACATCCGCAGCGTGCCGCCGTCGAGGATCAGGCCGCCCCAGTTCTCACCCTGCTGCAGGTCGAACAAGCCGCCGGCGTTGATCGTGACGTTCGTGCTCTGCGGGAAGTCGGCGTTGCCGGGGGCTCCAAACGTGAACCGGCCGCCGTCGTTGATCACGATCGACGTCGCATTGAGGTCGCCCCCCTGACCGCGATCCTCGAGGGCGAGTTCGCCGCCGTTGACCATCACCGTGCCCGTGAAGCCGGTGCTGCTGGCGAGGATCGTGAACAACCCGGGCCCCGCCTTGACGACCGTGCCGGCTCCCGACAGCGTGCCCGAATAGGTGAGGGCGTCGCCACGATTGAAGGTGGCCGTGGCCCCGGCCGCGACCGCGACGTTGCCGGCCAGGCCGCCGGCCGTGCCGCCGTCGCCGATCCGGAGCTCGCCGGCGTCGACGCTCGCCCCGCCGGCAAGGCTCCCCGTGACGGTCACGAGGCCTCCCGAGACGGTCACGCGACCGGTCGCGACGCCGTTGGCGACGTCGAAGGTCGCCCCCGAAGCCACCGACACCGGCCCGGCAAAACTGCCCGAGGCGAGGCCGGTGCCGATCCGCAGCGTGCCCGCGGAGATCGTCGTGGCCTGCGTGCCGGTCTTGGCGACGGCCAGCGTCACGCGGCCGGTGCCGGTCTTCGTGATCCCACCCGAAGCGATCGCACCCGAACCCGTGATCGTGTACTCGGCTGCCGAGTTGTTGAACGTGATCTCGGCCGGCGTCACGAACTCGTCGACGGTCACGGCCGTGCCGATGGCGGTGTCGTCGAACGCGATCCGGTCACCGACCACGAAGTTGGTCGCCTGCGACGTCGACGTATCGATCCAGTTGATGGCACCGCCGACGTCGACCGCCGAGCCGGTGTCCCAGACGGTCGAGGCATTGCCCCGCCACCGGAGCTGACCGGTGCCGAGCACGTCGAGGTCGAGACGCGTGTTGGCCGTGTCGTGAACGAGCGTCGCGAGCACCCGCGGCGGCAGCGTGCCGAGCGTGAACGAGGAGGGCACGGCGGCCCCGTCGTACTCGAGCAGCGTGAACCGGCCGACGCCCAGCGACTGGGACGACGCCAGCGACACGGCCACGGAACCCGAGAGCGTCAGCCCGCCCGGCGTGGTGACGCTCATCAGGGGCACCGCCGGGATGCCGGGCTCGGCGAGCGTGAAGCCGAGCTTCGAGCCGACCCCGAGCGAGAGGGACGGCAGCGAGAGGGTGGTCGTGGCGGCCTGGTTGACCACCGCGAACGCCGCACCGGCGGCGACCGACCCACCCGCCACGCCGGCGTAGGGTGTCGAGCCGAGGGTGCCCGAGAGGACGGTGAACGGGCCCTCCATCGCGTTGCCGCCGGTGAACAGGAGCGTGCCCGCCCCCGCCTTCGCGATCGGACCACCGCCGGCCACAGCACCGCTGATCGAGAGGACTGCGGCAGGATTCGTGACGTCGACGGTGCCGCCCCCCGCGGCCAGCGTTACGGATCCCGAACGGAGGGCCGATCCGCCGTCGTAGACCAAGGTGCCCGCGGTCGAGGCGCCGCCGAGCGTGAGCGGGCCGCTGCCGACGTTCGCGGCAGCGACGATCCGCAGCGTGCCATCCTCGACGGTCAGCCCGCCGGTCGAGGTGATCGAGGCCGACCCGTCGACCGTCACGACGCCCGCGGTCGACTTCACGATCGCCGCCGCGCCGCCGACCACGAAGCCCTGTGTGCCGCTGCCGGTGAGCCGGCCGGAGGTCCAGATCTGCACCGTCGGCGTTCCACTCGACGTGATGCTCCCCTGTTGCACGTCGATCTCGCCGCCCAGCAGGTGGACGCCGCCGAGATCCTCCCCCTCCTGCCAGACCACGCGGCCGCCCGCATTGGCCGTGATGAAGGTCGTCGTCGGCAGGTCCGGGTTACCGATCTGGTTGTTGCCGAACTGGAACGTGCCGCCGTTGTTGACCACGATCGCGGTCGGAGCGAGGTCGCCGCCTGCACCCGGATCCTCTATCCGCACCTCGCCGGCGTTGATGGTCACCGAGCCGGTGAAGCCGTTGTTCGAGGCGGTGAACGTCGTCCGACCGCTGCCCGACTGCACGATCGCGCCCGAGCCGGAGATCGAGCCGCCGAAGACCAGCCCATCGGCCTGGTCGAAGCGGATCGTGCCGGCCGGGTTGACGACGAGCCCGCCGGTCAGAGCCGGTGCGGGACCGCCGGCACCGATGGAGAGCACGCCTCCGCTGACCGTGGCGATGGAGGCGAGGCTGCCCGAGGCGATCGTCGCCGACCCGCCGGTGACGGTGATCCCGCCGGCGATCGAGCCGTTGCGGAGCGTGAAGCCCCCGGAACCGCTCACCGCGAGCGGAGCCGCGATGGTCACGGCGGTCGAGCCGTCGCCGGCCTGGAGCGTGCCCCCGGCCACGGTCATCGCGCCGCTCGAGGAGTTGGACACGAGCAGCGCGAGCGATCCGGCGCCCTGCTTCCGCAGGACCCCACCGCCGGTGATCGCCCCCGTGCCGCCGAACGAATAGGCGACCGCCGCGTTGTCCACGAGGATCGAGCCCGGGGCCACGTCGCCGGCGAGGGCCACGCTGCCGACGACCGACGAGTCGTCGAAGATCACCTGGTCGCCGGTCACGAAGTTCGTCCCGAGCGAACTCGACGCCAGTTCCCAATTGCGGGTGCCGCCGACATCCGCTGCAGTGCCGGCGTCCCATGTGGTCGACAGGTCGCCGACCCACCGCACCGAGTCGACGCCCGTGATGTCGAGGTCGATCGACGTGTTCGTCGTGTCGTACACCAGCGTGCCGGCCAGCCGGGCCGGCAGGGCGGCGAGCGAGAAGCCGCTCGAGATCGGCGCACCCTCGTAGTTGACGAGCGTGAACCGGCCCGCCTGGAGCGCGCCTGTCGTCTGCACCGCAATCGTGTGGGCGCCGCCGGAGGTCACGAGCCCGTCGGCCGTCGTCACGCTGAGCAGCGGCACGACCGGATTTCCGGCCGACGCCAGATCGAACCGCAGGCCGGAGGCGCCTGCACCGAGCGTGAGCGTGGGCAGCGTGAGCGTGGTCTCGGAGCCGGTATTGACGACCGCAAACGACGCGCCGTTGGCGACCGTCACCGCCGGCGCCGCAAACGGACTGAGGCCCAGCGTACCCGACGAAACCGTGATCGGCCCGGAGAAGGCGTGCCCGCCGATCAGGTCGACGCGGCCGGGCCCCACGTTCCGCAGCGCGCCCGAGCCCGACAGGGCACCGGCCACCGTCAGCCGGCCGGCCCGGTTGAACTCGAGGATCGCCCCGCCGTCCACCGCGATGGGGCCCGCGATGCCCCCCGCGGTGCCGCCGGCACCGATCCGCAGCGTGCCGGCCGTGATCGCGGTGCCGCCGGTGAAGTCGTTGTCAGTCGCGAGCGTCGCCGTGCCCGTGCCCGACTTCACGAGGCTGCCGCCGCCGGTGATGCGGCCCGCCCCAGTGAACGACTGGCTGCGGCTGCCCACGTCGAGCGTCACCCGCTGCGGTGACACGGCTTCGGCGATCGTGACCGCAATCGGGCCGGACCCGGCCGCCGAATCGTTGAACACGACACGGTCGGTGTCGATGAAGTTCGTGGCCGAGCCGCCGGTCTGGAGGAGCCAGTTCTGCGTGCCGCCGCTGCCCACCGCCGACCCGCGATCCCAGGTCGACGATGCGTTGCCCTTCCAGACGAGCGAGTCGAGCGTGTACGTGACGCGGAGATCGGGCCGCCGGTTGGCGTCGGACGCGGTCGGGCCGCCGAACACCCACCCATCGGTGGTCGCCGCCCGCAGCAGGAGGCCATTGTTCGCGGCGCCGGCCTTCCAGTCGTTCACGGTGGAGGTGATGTCGAACCAGCCCTGGGCGTTCTTGCCGAGCGCCACCGCGCTGCCCGAGGTGACGGCCACGTAATCGATGCCCGACACCGGGCCGCTCGAGCCGGTGCCATACGCCGAGTAGGTCGTCGTGCCACCCCACGACGAGAGCATGCGGTAAGCGTAGTAGGGTCCGCCCGACTCATCGTTGGAGGCGTTGCCTGTCGTGGGCACGAACCACGACTTGAGCACCGCGGCCCGCAGCGGCACCTGACCGGCACCGGACCCGAAGATGCCATCGTACTTCACGATCGCGAGGAGGTCAGGGCTGCCCGCGTCGCCCGGCGGGTTGCCGCCGGTCGGGCCGTCGAGCGTGATCGTCGTGCCGGCCGTCACGTCGAGCGTGGCGTTCGTGAGGCCGTGGAGCGTGATCCCCGAGAATCCGGCGTAGCCCGCGACACCAGGCTTGATCGAGGTGGTGATCGTGGGCGTGGTGGTGTAGGTGACCGACAGCTTCGGGCGGTAGGCGACGGTCGCATCGGCCGAGCCGAACACCTGCCAGGCGTCGGTCGTGTGGGCCTGCACCACCATGCCGTTGTTGGCGAGCGTGCCGTCGGCCCACTGCTGCACGAGCGGCGCGACAAAGGCGGAGTAGAAGGTGTTCTGCGCCGGGGCGCGGTAGCCGGCGAGCGGGAGGGTGGCAAGGCCGTTGGCGTAGGTCGGGCCGTTGGTCATGATCGTGCCGTTGCCGGTGCCGAGATCGTTCAGCGTGGCCGCCGCCGAGAACGGCACCTTCATGCCGCCGATCACGAAGGTGCCGGCCGACTGCGAGTTGCTGTTGCCCGTGGTGCGGAGCGTGAGTTGGGCGTCGAGAATCGTGGCGCCCGCCGGGATCAACCCGGCGGTGGACCCGAAGATGGACTCGTACTTCAGGAAGAACTGCCGCTCCGTGCCGTCGCCGCTCGACACCCCGTCGATACCGACGGTGGTCACGGTGCTGGTGGCGGAGGCATTGCCGATCGAGGCCTCGGTGATTCCCGCGTAGGTGGTCGAGGTGCCGGTGAGGGTGGCACCCTGCTGGAAGGTGACGGTCGTCTGAGCCTCGGCCGTGCTCCCCGCGAGCAGCGCCGCCAGCGCGGCCGCCGCGGCGGCCCGGCGGAGGCGTCGCCCCGCCCAGGCTGCCACGGCGGCGATGGCAAGGATCGCGGTGATGCCGGGCTCCGGCACGATCACGAACTGGCTGTTGTGGTTGACGACGGCCCAGGTGCTGTTCGCCGACGGATCCCGGCCGTAGGCGCCCACGTAGGCCGAGAGGTCGCCGCCATACTGCGTCTGGAAGTCGGTAAAGCTGCCGAGGTAGCCCTGCTGCGCCGGGATCGCGTTGTTTCCCGTGTTGCCCAGGGTGGCGTTCACCCAGTTCGCCGCCGTACCCGACGACGCGTTCCAGCCGAGGGCGAGCGTCGCCGCGGTGCCGGCGTCGAGCCCCGAGGCGTAGGTCATCGACAGCACGAACGGCGTGGTGCCGGTGGCCGAAGTGAGTTCGAGGACATCCGAGAACAGGCCGGACTGGGTCGGCAGCCAGGTCATCGAGACCGTGCCGCCCCCTGCCGCGACCGAGCCGGAAAGAATCGATGCCGACGTAGCCGCGGAGGCCGACCGGAAGCCGGCGAGGCTGCTGCCGGCAGCCAGCGGCAGGCTTCCACCCGACGCCACCGACACGCTGCCGCCCGGTTCGGTCGTCACCGCGAAGCCGCCGAGGTCGAGCGTGGTGGCGACCGTCAGGAAGCCGCCGTTGCCAACGAGCACGTTGCCGGTGCCGAGCGCCCGCGGCACGCCGGCCGTGAGCGAGCCCGACGCGATCGTCGTGCCGCCGGTGAAGTTGCCCGATCCGCTCAGGAGGAGCGTGCCGAGCCCGGTCTTCACGAGCGAGCCCGTGCCCGTGAGGCCGGTGGGCAGCGTGAGCACGGCCGCCGCGTCGGTCACGGCGATCCCGCCGACGCCGCCGAGCGTGAACGCGCCCGACCGCGAGGCCGTCGCACCGTCGTAGCGATACGTGCCGGAGGTGCCGTCCGCTCCGAGCGTCACACTGCCGGAGCCGAGGTTCAGGGCCGAGGCGAACCGCATGGTGCCCTCGCGGATCGCGATCCCGCCGGTGGTGGTGATCGATGCCGACCCGGTGACGAGCACCTCGCCGGCCGTCGTCTTGACGATCGGCCCCGTCCCGCCGATGGCGTACGTCGCCCCCGTGAGCGTGCCGCTCGTCCAGCCGCTCGTGGCGGTGGTCCCGGAGAAGTTCATGCCCCCCTGCTGCAGGTCGACGAGGGCTCCCTGGAGGTGCATTCCGCCGAAGTCCTCCGGCTCCTGCCAGACCACGAGTCCGCCGGTGTTGGCCGTGATGTAGGTCGTGTTCGGCAGGTCCGGATTGCCCAGCGTGGCATTGCCGAACTGGAACGTGCCGCCGTCGTTGACCACGATCGCCGTGGCCCCGAAGTCGCCGCCGAGCCCCTGGTCGTCGATCCGCACCTCGCCGCCGTCGATCGTCAGCGCACCGATGAACGAGTTGCTACTGGCGGTGAAGGTGACGCGGCCGGCACCAGACTTCGCGATCGCCCCGCTGCCCGAGAGCACGCCGCCGTACGTGATCGTGCCGGTGTTGACGAACGCCAGCGTCCCGCCGTCAGCCACCGAGACGTTGCCGGCGAGTCCACCGTCGCCGATGCCCAGCCGACCCGCGGTGATCGTGGCGCCGGATTCGAACGTGCCGGCACCGAACGAGGCCGTGCCACCGCTCACGGTGACGAGGCCCGCAACCGTGCCGGACGTGAACGTGGCCGTCCCGGCCGAGACCCCGAGCGTGCCGGCGAGCCGCGAGTTGCGGACGTCGAGCAGGCCGCCCGCCACGCTCACGTTGCCGGCCACGTTTACGGCCGTCGAGGCATCCCCGAGCTGCAGCGTGCCAGCCGACACCAAGGTGCCGCCAGAGGAAGAGTTGGAGACGAGCAGCGTCATCCGGCCGGTGCCGCTCTTCGTGAACACGCCCGAGCCGCCGATCGACCCCGGGCCGCCGAGCGTGTAGTCGAGCGTCGCGTTGCTCGCCGCGATCGCACCGGGCGCGACGACACCCACGATCGACACCGTGCCACTGGAGGCGGAGTCGTCGAAGCCGACCTGGTCGCCCGTGTAGAAGTTGGTGACCGTGGTGCCCGTCGAGGCAAGCACCCAGTCGAAGGCGCCGCCCACGTCCACCGCCGCGCCGGTGTCCCACGTGGTCGAGCTGCCCCCCTTCCACCGCAGCGTGTCGACGCCCGTGATGTCGAGGTCGATGGTCGTGGCCGTCGTGTCGTAGACGAGGGTTCCGGTCAGCCGCTGGGGCAGGGGGGCGAGCGTGAAACCGGACGAGATCCCGGCGCCGGCGTAGTCGACAAGCGTGAATCGCCCGACTCCGAGCGCGCCAGTCGACGCGAGCGAGATCGTCTGGCCGCCTCCGCCGAGCGTCAGGCCGTCGGCCTGCGTCACCGAGAGCAGCGGCACGGCGGGATTCGACGCGGCCGCCAGCTCGAAGCCGAGTGTCGAGCCGGCCGCTCCAAGGGCGAGCGTGGGCGTCGTGAAGGTCGTGGCCGTCGCGCCGCTGGAGGCGGCGAAGGTGGCGCCGTTCGCCACGGTCACACCTCCGACGCCGCTGCTGCCCGAGCCGAGCACGAGCGTGCCGGCAGCAACCGACACCGGGCCCGCGAAGGCGATCGGCGCCGAGAGAGCCACGCGGCCCGCCCCGGCCTTCACGATCGCCCCGCTGCCGGTCACCGCGCCGGTCATGGTAACGCTGCCCGTTCGGTTGAAGGCCAGCGTGGCCCCGGAGGCGACGGCGATGCGGCCGGCGAGCGATCCGGTCGCGCCGCCGTCACCGAGCTGCAGCGTGCCCGCCGACACCGTCGTGCCGCCCGTGAAGTCGTTGTCGGTGGCGAGCACGGCGAGGCCCGTGCCGGTCTTCTCGAGCAGGCCCGCGCCCGTGATCCGGCCGGAGCCGGTGAACGTGTACCCCCGCGAGGCCACGTCGATCGTCGTCCGCTGCGGAGCAACGGCGGCGGCGATCACCACGGCCACGGACCCTTCGCCGGTGGCGTTGGCGTTGAACACCACGCGGTCGGTGTCGATGAAGTTGGTGGCCGTGCCGGCCGTCTGCAACTGCCAGTTCGGCGTGCCGCCGACGCCGACCGCCGAGCCCTTGTTCCACGTCGTCGAGGAAGCCCCGGTCCAGACGAGCGAATCGATCACATACGCCGTGCGGAGATCCGGCCGGCGGCCCGCGTCCGAGTTGCCGCCGCCGCCGACCACCCAGCCGTCGGTGGTGGCCGCCTTGACCAGCAGACCGTTGTTGGCCGCGCCTCCCTGCCACGCCGCCACGGCCGACGTGACGTCGATCCACGCCTGCGCATTCTGCGACATGGCGTTCGCGGTGCCCGTCGCCGCCGCGACGTAGTCGGTGCCCGCGACCGGGCCGCTCGACCCGGTGCCGAAGCTCGCGTACGTCGTCGTGCCTCCCCACGCTGTCAGCATCCGGTGCACGCTGTAGGGACCCGCCGACTGGTCGTTGGAGCCGTTGCCGGTGGTGAGCACGAGCCAGCTCTTCGCGATGCTCGCCCGCACCGGCACCTGATCGGCCGCCGACCCCACTACGCCGTCGAACTTCAGGAACCCGAGCAGATCGGGGCTGCCGGCGTCGCCCGGGGGCGTGCCGCCGGTGGGCCCGTCGAGTGCGATCGTGGAGGCTGCGGTCGCATCGGTGGTCAGACCGGAGACGCCGTTCATCGTCACGGCCGTCAGCCCCTGGTAGCCTCCCACACCCTGCTTGAGCGACGCAGTCGTCGTCGGCTGGGCGGTGTAGGTGACGGCCAGCTGAGGCCGATTCGCGACGGTCGCGTTGGCGATTCCGCCCAGGACCCACGCATCGGTGGTCTGCGCCTGGACGACGAATCCGTTGTTGGCAAGGGTGCCATCAGCCCACTGCTGCACGAGCCCGGGGCCGAGCGGGATGGCGTAGGCGGTGTTCAACGCCGGCGCCCGCAGCGAGCCATAGCCAATCGTCGCATTCCCGTTGGCGTAAGTCGGGCCGTTGGTTCCGGGCGCACCCGTGCCGGTGCCGAACTGCGTGATCGACGTGCCGGACGTGTACGACGTTCGCATCCCGGAGAACAGGAAGTAGCCGCCGCTGTTGTCGTTGGTCGCACTGCCCGTCGTCACGCGGAGCGAGGCTTCGAGGATGGTGGCCCCGGCGGGAATCTGCCCCGCGCCGCCCCCGAAGATCGAGCCGAAGGTCAGGAAGTACTGCGACTCCGTGTTGTCGCCGGCGTTCGAGCCATCCACGTTGGCCGTGACCCGCGACGACGTGCCGCCCGTCATGTTGATCTGGCGATCGACGGCGCCGGAGTAGCCGGCGGTCCCCTGCTGGAAAGTGACCGTGGACGTCGTCACGGCCTGCGCCAGGGCGACGGCAGGCAGGCAGGCGAGGACACCGAACAGGGCTGAAGTGCGTCGGAACCCGATCATGGTGACACCTGGGGGGGAACGTGTGCGATGCGAAACGAGGCGGGCGGACAGCAGGATCGACGGGCAGCCACGGGGCTCGTCACCCAGGCGGCTTGGCGGCACGCGTGGTGAGATCGAACGGGGCAATGCTGGACGACATCCGGCCGACGGAGGCCTTGAGCGGCGACGTCTCCGGGTTCGCGAACCGGCCACCGAGGCGGTCCACCTCGGTCGCGTTGGCCGCGGCGGCAGCCTCGGGATCGTCCGACGTGCTCGTCGCCTTCTCGGGGCCTCCGGCGAACCACTCCGCCGTGACGACGTACTCACCCACCGGCGCGCCGTCGGCCATCTCGTAGGTGCCGATCACGAACGAACCGTCGGATCCGGTGCGGGCCGTTGGACGAAGTTTCTCGAGCCTCGTGTCACCGGCGTTGATCGGATGAAGCACCACCTGCACGCCCGCCACCGGCTTCCCGTCGACCCGGACGGTTCCCTGGGCCGGCACCGTGGCGAGCCGATCCGAGCCGCAGCCGACGACGGCAACCACGGCGACGCATGCCACCACCGCGACGACGAACGAGGCAGCACCTGGCGGAACGTGCAGGACTGGGCTGGACACGGGTAACCTTCCGAGGCGAGCGTCGCGGCCTACCGGGGCGGCGACGTACCGAGGTTGTCACCGACGACGGTGAGCGGCGTGTCAGGCGACCGTGAGAGTTCGGCGAGAAATCGATGAGCGTTGCGTGAGCGAGCGGGTTTGCACGGGCCCCACGTCGACCATCGCGAACGCGGCAAACGCAGCGGCGAGCGAGCCGGAGGTCGCCACGGGCCGGGGAGCTGCCGCAGCGGACGCTGCTCGCCAGACGACGACCAGCCGAGGCCGGTCTCCGGGTGCGAGGGCTTCACTGCTGGAAAACCCCCAGGGATCGGTCGACCCGCCGCGGATCGCCCAGCCGTAATTGGGAGCGCCGCCAGCCCATGCCCGCACGCTCGTCGTGACGTCGAACGACGCGACCCCCGGCGCCACCGAGCCGATCACCCGATCCGTGCCCACCTCGGCCTCGATGCCGTCGAGCTGCACGCCATTGCCGCCGTAGGCCGACGCCCACGTGGCTGCCGCCGAGAACGGCTTCCGCAGCCGCACGAGGCTCGCGCCCCCGCCGGCGGCGTCGGGCACCGCGGCGGGCGTGGTGAGCACGACCCGGGCGGATTCGATCGCGGCCCCGGCAGGAATCAGGCCGGCTCCGCTCCCGAAGAGGCCATCGAACCGCAGCAGGCCCACCTGCTGACGTCCTGTCACCGCCCCGGCCCAGATGATCGCCGACGCGTCGAAGCCTCCGGTCGGCCGCTGCTGCGAGAGCAGGGTGTCGGCTGCCCCCGAGTAACCGGCCACGCCCTGCTGGAAGGTCGCCGTCGCGGCCGTGGCCCGCACCCACTCGACCTCGAGCCGGGGGCGGTCGTCGATCGCCGCGGCCTCGGACGAGGCAAACGCCCAGCCGTCGGTGCCGGCGTTCCAGGGAACGAAGGCCCAGCCGCGATTCGCCTCCCCGTCGGCCCAGGCCTGCACGTCGGCCGTCACGTCGATCGTGAAGCCGGAGGCGGCCGGAACCAGCGGGGCGCGAAACGCGGTGCCTGCCTGCGCAGTGGACGCCACCGCAGCCTCGCGGCCGTCGGCCTGCACGCCCCCCGCCAGGGAGTTCCACGTTGCCGAGGCCGACCATGCCGCAAGCATCCTGTGAAGCCGGCCGCCGGCGCCGGGATTCGTGGATGCGACGACCAGCCTGGCCGACGTCACCCGCGCTCCAGCGGGAATCTGGCCGGCCGCGGTCCCCACGATGCCGTCGAACCGCAGCAGCACCTGGCTGGCATTGGCCTGGGCGGCATCGGCGGCATCGACGAGCAGCGAGGTCGCCGACGCGAAGGCGGTCGTCGGCTGCTCCTGCCGGAGCTGCGTGTCCACGCCGCCCGCATAGATCGCTCCGCCGCTCACACGGCCCTGCTGAAACGCGCTCGTACCGGCCGCCTCCGGAACCTGCGGCCCGAACCGCCCCGCGAAGTCGACCGTGAACGAGAAGGTGCTGTTGGCGTCGATCTCCTCGATGCCGGTGAGCACGTTGATTGTCCGCACGTCGATCCGTCCGGCCGACGTGTCGAACCTGAGCACGTTCATCCATCCATCGCCGCCGTTGCTGCGGCTCTGGTAGTCGGCCACCATCTCGTGCACCGGCTGGCCCAGCACGTTGAGCGATGTCTGGTGATGCTCCCCCGAGAAGTGGCCGTTCATCACGAGGATGATCTGCGGGTTGGGCCGGATCAGCTTCTGAAAGACCTGCTCGCCCGTGTTGCTCGGGTCGCCGGGAAAGCCGGCATCGCCGTTGAGCGTGGCCATCCGCGCCCGTGTCGTCGGATTGAGGTAGGAATGGGTGGAGATGATCGTGGGCAGGCCGGGGTAGCGGGCGACCATCTGCTGTGCCCAGGCGAGGTCGCTGTCGAGCGGCTCGAACTGGAAGGTCAGGTGGAGAAACCGGTAACCTCCGGCGGTGAACGTCTGGGCATACGCGCCGAGCCGTCCCGACTCCTCGAGATACCAGCTGCGGCCGCGGTACCGGGCCGCGGAGAAGTACTGCTCGTACAGGGATGCCCCGTTGGGCTTCGTGTACATCGTGCGATAGTCGTGATTCCCGATGGTGGCGGAATAGGGCACGATTCCGTCGGGGCTCGCGGCGAGGTTGCCGTCGAGGATGTCCATCGCCGCGTCGGCGTTCACCCACTGAGAAGCGGAGGCGCCGACGTTGACGATGTCGCCGAGCTGGCTGACGAAGGCGATGTTCTCGGCGGCCTTGTTGGCCACGACCCAGCGGGTTTGGGCCTTGAACGTGTCGGGGTAGGTCTGCGAATAGAACTGCGTGTCGGGGAGAACGGCGACGGTAAAGGGCGCCGCTGCGGGAACCAGCCGTCCTTCCAGCCGCTCGAGTCGGAGCACAAGCGGATCACTCATGGCGCCGCTCCGACGGTCCAGGCCCGCACGACCCGCCCGCGGGCCAGCCGGCGAACGCACGCGGCCGTCGCGGCGGCCACCCGCTCCAGCATGCAGGCGGCGGCGTCGACACCCATGAGGTGCTCGGGATCGACCCGGCGCGTGATCACGCCGGCCGCGATTTCCCCGCGGATCCGCTCGCGGACATCCGCGACCTCGGCGTGCGAATCCCGGATGGCATCGGATGCCTCCGCATCCCACTCGCCGACGGCGTCGGCGGCCAACGACACCACGACGCCGACGCACGCCGCGAGGCGGTCGAACGAGGGCGCCGCGTGCGCCGCGGCCTCCCGATCGAGCGTCTGCAGGAGGGCATCCAGGCCGCACGTGGCCACGGCCGCCACCTGCAGGTCGGCGCAGCAGCCGAGCACCGTGGTGGCGAACTGCAGATCGGTGGCCACGGGCCGGTACCGGGCGAGGAACTCGATCGCGTCGGCTTGGAGATCACGGGCGACCGCCGCGATGTCATCGTGAATGACGCCACGTCGTGCCGATCCTGCCGCGACAGAGGCCGCCGGCACGGCGATCGTTGCCACGAGCGCCCCTTCCAGCAGCGTCGCCAGGGTGGCGACCCGCTCGCGGAGCCGCTCGCGTTGTCGGTCGATGTGCATGGCTGTGGCCCTGGTCCCTCCGAAGGCCCGGCAGGCTAGCGGCGAATCGTGAGGATCGTGTGCGGAATGGCCGGGTACACTGCCACCCATGCACGCATGGCATGGGCGACGGGTGATCGTGGCGGGCGGCACGGCCGGGTTCGGCCTCGTGCTCGCGCGGCATCTCGCCCGGGCGGGAGCCCGGATCCTGCTCGTAGGCCGGTCGTCCGACGGTGTCCGCCGGGCATTCGAGGCCTGCGAGCGGGCCGGCGAGTCGACCGCCGCCATGCACGGGATCGCCGCCGATCTCGGCAGGGCGGGGGAGGGCAACCGCGTCGCCGGCGAGGCGCTGCGGCTGCTGGGCGGCATCGACGATCTGGTCTGCTGCGTGGGCCGCTCGGGCCGGGCGCGGATGCTCGACACGCCCGATGACGAGCTCCGCGACTACCTCGCAGCCAACCTGTTCAGCAGCACGGAGCTCGTCCGGGCCGCGGCCGACGACGTGGCCACCGCACGGGGGCATGTGGTGTTCATCGGCAGCCTCGCCGGCAAGCTCGTCACGCCGTTCATGGGCCCCTATGCGGTCGCGAAGTCGGCGCTCGCCGCCTACGCCGACACCGTGCGGCTCGAGCTCGAGCCCCGCGGGGCGCACGTGCTGCTCGTGTCGCCCGGCCCGATCCGCCGCGCCGCCGACGACCCAGCCGCCGACCGGGCCCTCGACCGCTATGCCGAAGACGCCCGCCGCGCCGGCCTTCCCGATGGAGCCCGGGCACCGGGCGGCACCGCGAGCCTTGCGCAGCTCGATCCCGACCGGCTCGCAGCCGCCGTGCTCGACGCCTGCCGCCGGCGCACCGCCGAACTCACCGTGCCGCGGAAGGCGGCCCTGCTCGCGGGCTTCATCGAGTGGTTTCCGAACGCCGGCCGCCGGCTGCTCGCCCGGTTCGTCCGCTGACACGTCTGGCCCCGCGACACTGCCGGACAATACCGCTATACCTAACGCCCGGATCGTCATTCACCCAGGAGAGCACGTCGATGGCAGAGGCGTTCACAGGCATCGGAAAGATCCGCTACGAGGGCCCGCAGTCGAAGAACATGCTGGCCTTCCGCCACTACGACGCCGACGCGCTCGTGGAGGGCAAGCCGATGCGCGACCACCTCCGCTTCGCCGTCTCCTACTGGCACGCCTTCCGCGGCACGGGCCTCGACCCGTTCGGCCCCGGCACGATGGTCCGCCCCTGGGAGAAGGACGGCGATCCGCTGCAGGCGGCGCTGTCGCGCGTGGACGTGGCCTTCGAGTTTCTGGAGAAGCTCGGCTGCGACTTCTACTGCTTCCACGACCGCGACGTGGCGCCCGAGGGGGCGACGCTCGCCGAGAGCAACACAAACCTCGACGCCGTCGCCGAGCGGCTGCTCGCGCACCAGCAACGGACCGGCAAGAAGCTGCTCTGGGGCACCGCCAACCTGTTCTCGAATCCCCGCTACATGCACGGGGCGGCCACCAGCCCCAACGCCGAAGTCTTCGCCTACGCGGCGGCCCAGGTGAAGAAGGCGATGGAGGTCACACACCGCCTGGGCGGCGCCGGCTACACGTTCTGGGGCGGCCGCGAGGGCTACCAGTGCCTCTGGAACACCGACATGAAGCGGGAGCTCGATCATCTCGCCCGGTTCATGCACATGGCGGTTGAGTACGCGCGGGAGATCGGCTTCACGGGCCAGTTCTACTTCGAGCCCAAGCCCCGCGAGCCGATGAAGCACCAATACGACTTCGACTCCGCCACGTGCATCAACTTCCTCCGGACCTACGGCCTGGAGAAGCACGTGAAGATGAACATCGAGACCAACCACGCGACGCTCGCCGGCCAC
The DNA here is from genome assembly GCA_018970605.1 of Planctomycetota bacterium. Taxonomy (GTDB): domain Bacteria; phylum Planctomycetota; class Planctomycetia; order Pirellulales; family UBA1268; genus QWPN01. The sequence continues at coordinate 63,055 of JAGWWA010000004.1, forward strand.
GAGATGCAGCACGAACTGGAATACGCCGGCCTGCAGGGGTTCCTGGGGTCGATCGACGCCAACACCGGCGACACGCTCGTGGGCTGGGACACCGATCAGTTCCCCACCAACATCTACCTGACCACGCAGATCATGTGGTCGATCCTCAAGTACGGCGGCTTGGCCCCCGGCGGCGTCAACTTCGACGCCAAGGTCCGCCGCGAGAGCTTCGAGCCGGTGGACCTGTTCCACGCCCACATCGGTGGCATGGACGCCTTCGCCCGCGGCCTGAAGATCGCGGCGGCGATGCGGGCCGACGGGGCGATCCAGAAGCTGATCGAGGAGCGGTATGCCTCGTGGTCGGGCGCGCTCGGCAAGCGGATCGAGGCGGGCACCGAGAGCTTCGCGTCGCTGGAGAAGGAGATGCTCGCCAAGGGCGAGGCCCAGGCCAACATCAGCGGTCGTCAGGAACTCTTCGAGAACGTGATCAACACGTACCTGTGAGCATCCCCGGCCTTGCGGACTCGCGATGGTGATCCGCCACGCACTCATGGTTCTCGCGACGCTCGCCACGGCGGCCCACGCGGCCCCGCTCGTCATCGCCCACCGCGGAGCAAGCGGGTACCTGCCGGAACACACGCTCGAGGCGAAGGCGCTGGCCCATGCGCAGGCCGCCGATTTCATCGAGCAGGACGTGGTGCTCACCAAGGACGACGTCCCCGTCGTGCTCCACGACATCCATCTCGACGGGGTCTGCGACGTCGCCGACCGGTTCCCGGACCGCCGACGCAGCGACGGCCGCTTCTACGTCCTCGACTTCACGCTGGACGAACTCCGCACGCTCCGGGTGTGCGAGCGGCGCGACCCGCAGACGGGACGCCAGGTCTACCCCGGCAGGTTTCCGGCCGGCACGGGCATCTTCCGGATCGCCACGCTGGCGGAGGAGCTCGAGTTTCTCGCAGGCCTCGATCGATCCACCGGCCGACGCACGGGTGTCTACCCCGAGATCAAGCAGCCGGCATGGCACCGTCGCGAAGGCCACGACATCAGCCCGCTCGTGCTGGACGTGCTGCGAACGCACGGGTTCGCCGCGAAGGCCGACCCATGTTTTCTGCAGTGCTTCGACGCCGACGAGGTGCAGCGGCTGCGCGGCGAACTCGGCTGGCAGGGCAGGCTCGTGCTGCTCGTGGGCGAGGCTCCCGACGACGCGGCCGATCCGCTGCTGGCCGACGGCGTCCTCGCCAACCTCGCGGCAACCGTGGACGGGATCGGTCCACCGCTCAGCCGCGTGGTGGGCCCCGACGGCCGGCCGACGGGGCTGGTGGCCGCCGCTCACCGAGCGGGGCTCGTGGTCCATGCCTACACGTTCCGCCGCGACAAACTGCCGGCCTTCGCCGCCGACACCGACACGGCGCTGAGGATGCTGTTCGTCGACGCCGGCATCGACGGGCTGTTCAGCGATTTCCCCGACCTCTGCGTCACCTGGCTGCACGCCGCCCGCCCGTAGCGCCGGCCTCGCACTCGGCCCCCATCGCTTACGCGATTGGGCTTCCTGACCAGGAAACCTCACGCCGTAAGCCGTACGGCCACCCCTCCCAGCAAGCGTAACGCCGTAAGGCGTACGGCCACCCCTCCCAGAAAGCGTAACGCCGTAAGGCGTATGGCCACTCGCCCAGGACACCTCACGCCGTAAGGCGTACGGCCACCCGCCCAGGACACCTCACGCCGGGACGCGTACGGCCACCCGCCCAGGACACCTCACGCCGTAAGGCGTACGGCTGCCCCTCGCTGGCCTCGAACTCGGGCCCGATCCCTCACGCCGGCCCGGTGACGGGCGCGGCGGCCTTCTCGATCGCCGCGCGGAGCCGCTGCTGCCGTTCGGCGTCGGTCACCTTGCCGCCGTCGGCGGTCGTGACGTGAAACGCATCCACGACCTGATCGAGGTAGGTGCCGATCTTCGCCGCCTGCACGGAGAGCCCCGCATCGTAGATCGCCTTGGCCACGCCGTAGAGCAGCCCCGGAGCGTCGTGGGCGAATACCTCCACGATCGTGGCCCGCTGGGAACTCTGGTTGTCGAAGGTCACGCGGACCGGTTGCGCGGCCAGCTTCACCTGCGGCGCGAACGGGTTCCACCGCGGCGCGAACTCCGGCGGGCGGTCGCCGAGAATGGCGGCGCGGACGGCCGCCGCGATGTCGGCGAGCCGCTCGGCGGGCGGCTCGCCGGCGAAGTCATGATCCACGACGGTGAAGTGGTCGAGCACGTGGCCGGCGGCGAACGTGTGGATGTCGGCGGCGAGGATCTCGAGCCGCTGGCTCGTGAGGCTGCCCGTGACGCGATGAAAGATCCCGGACGCCGCCGCCTCACGGGTGCCGACCGACACCGCCACCGTCGACGTCTCGGGCTGCCAGCGGGCGGTCGCAAACGCCCCGGTCGCCGGCAGCCGGACCAGCCGCCCGAGTTCCTCGACGATCCGCTCCGGCGTGGTCGCCGCCAGGTAGGAGTCGGGCAGTTCGTGGGCGAGCCGCACCGCGGGGTCGGCGTCGCCGCGGTCGTCGAGCAGGGCGGCGAGCCCCCGACGCGTGCGGTCGGCCGCGACGCTCGGCCCTTCGCCGTCGAGGATTCCGAGCGTCTTGTAAAAGAGGGCCGCGAGCAGGTCCGACTTCCACTTCGTCCACGTGCCCGGACCGACCGCCGAGACGTCGGCCGCGGTGAGCAGCGCGAGCATCCGCAGCACCTCCGGCGACCCGACGTCGCTGGCGAAGCCCGCCACGAGCGTGTCGTCGCCGATGTCGCGGCGAAACGCGAGGTGCGCCATCGCGAGGTGCTTGAGCACGAGGAACTCCACGATCTCGACCTCGTCGGCAGGCAGCCCGAGCCGGCAGCCGACGTCGCGGGCGATTCGCGCCCCGAGCACGCTGTGGTCCTCCACGAAGCCCTTGCCGATGTCGTGCAGCAGCAGGGCCAGCAGCAGCGGACGCTTTCGCCCCAGGGCCCTCCATTCGGTGCCGAGCCAGTCGTCCGCGGTGGCCAGCGCCGCCACCTGCTCGATGGCCAGCAGGCAGTGCTCGTCCACCGTGTACTTGTGAAAGCTGTTGAACTGCAGCAGGTTGCGGGCGTGTGCGAACTGTGGAATCAGGATCTCGAGCACGCCCACGTCATGGAGCCAGCGGAGCGCCGCGGCGACCTTCGCCGGATGGGCGAAGAGGCCGAGAAAGGCTTCGTTGGCCGGACGATCCGCCTCGCGGGGCAGTTCCGGCACGGCGGCCCGCACCGCCTCCCAGGTGTCGCGGGCGATCGGCATCTCGTAGAGCATCGAGAGTTCGGCCAGCCGCACGATCTCCCGCAGGCTGCCCGCCACCAGGGGCAGCTGGCCCGGCGCCGCCGCCAC
>JAGWWA010000069.1 GCA_018970605.1 Planctomycetota bacterium
CGAGGGGATCAAGCGTGGCGGCTGCGAACGACGCGTGCCGATCCGCGGAGCCGTTCCCGTCGCTTGCGCTCCGGGCTTTGAGGGTTCCGTGGAAAACGCACGAGGATCAAGTGTGACGCGTATAAGGCCGCGGGCGCATTGTTTTGGATGCGGCGTCTGATGGCGGTTCGCCCCACGCCTCACGGCGTTGGGCTTGGACCATGCGAGGCGAGAGGCACACAGGTTGGAAACCTGTGCTACGAGAGGCACCGAGCCAGGTCAGACGCGGATCGCGTCCACGACTGCATCGGCGAGCGTGCGGGAATCGACGACCGATCGCTCCCACAGCCGCCAGAGATCGACGGCGACGGCCGGCCGGCGGCCGACCGCACCAACCGCGGCACCGAGACGACGCAGTGTCGACTGAGGTGCCGACAGTGCGGTCACCTCGCCAGGCAGCGTCTCGTGGGCATCGTCGGAGATCACGCGAACCGCCGCGCACGGCAGCCCGGCTGCAGCCGCAATCTCGGCGACTGCAAAGGTCTCCATATCGACGAGCTGGCCGCCGGTTCGTGCCGCAAGACTCCGCTTCATCCCCACGGTGGCGGCCACGGCATCCACCGTCACGATCGTCAGCGACGAACTCGCCGTCGGGCCTGCCGGCACCGCGAGGCCGATCCTCCGGTTCGCTTCGTCCATCACCGCATGCTCGGGCCGCACCGCGACGCCCCGCTGCAACTCGGGATCGAGGCCGCCGGCGAAGCCGGCCGAAATGATCAGCCTCGGACGGTGGCCGTCGATCAGCTGGCGGGCGGCTGCGGCGGCCGCGGCGCGGCCTACGCCGGAAGTGCACCAGGCGATCCGCTTGCCGGCGACGGTGCCGGTGGAAAATGCGAACTGCGCCCCGCGTGTCTCGCGGCGACCCTCGACCAGCCGCTCGAAGGCATCGGCTTCCACGGCCAGTGCGAAGATGACGGCGACGTCGGTTGACGTGCTGGCGGCGGAACCTGGCATGCGACGGAGTCCTCGCTCCGCTCACCACCACGACGCGCAGCGATGCAGGAAGGCGACCGGATTCCACCAGCATAGCCGCGACTCGTCGCGGCCGGTGTCGCAGTCGCACGGCTCCACGGGCACCATCTTCACCTCGTACTTCGGCACCCGCTCGACCTTCTCCGGGCCGTCGATCTTGAAGAACTTCTTCTTCACGATCACGTCGCCGCAGGGCGGATGGCAGCGACACTCCGGCGGCGGCGCGTGCCACGCGTCACGGCCACGGACGCAGGCATACTCGCACTTCATCGAGTAGACGGGCTTCGTGGACTTCTTCTCATCCCAGGTGCCGCTGCAGGCCGGGACGCACTCGTGGCAGCCGCCGGTGCATCCGGTGCAGCCGGCGCGGGCGCGGCTCGTCGCCACGGCCACCGCGGCGAGCGTGGCGAGCAGGGCGATGGCACAAACCTGGTTCGTGGTGCGTCGCATGAGGACGTCTCCGTGCGGACGTGGGTCAGAAGTCGAACGCGAGCCGGGTGCCGAAGCCGTGGATGCAGCCGCTGCCGTCGTAGCTCGGCCACGGCACGACCTTCCCGCTCACCTTGTTGAAGGGTGTGTTCGAGAAGTCGCGGTAGGTGAAGTCGTAGTTGAAGTAGACGCGGGCGTTGGGGTTGAGCAGCCAGTTGAGCCCGAGCGTGCACCCATTGAGCACGCCGCCATTCACTTCACCGTCGCTCAGGCAGAGATAGTTGTAGCGCACGCCCACCTGCCATGCGCCCTCGCTCAGGCTCAGCCTCCGGCCCGAGCCGCCGCCGCGGACCGCATAGAAGTTGTTGTGCGGGACCGGGCGATCAAAGCGGTATTCGATCTTCGAATAGGTGCGGCTCTCGCCGGTGAGGAAGTAGAGCACCTCCGCGTAGCCGCCCTGGTAGTAGACCGTGCCCACCTTGGTGCCGGGGGGAGGCTGATAGCCGTTGGTCACCAGCGGGCCGGCGCTGGTGGTGGTGGCGTTGTAAAGCCACGACCCGAAGTATTCCGACTGGAACGACCACGGCCCGTTGTTGCCGACGAACTCGAGCCCGATCATGTTTTGCCATGAGCCCTGGAGCAGGCCGGAGTCGGCGTAGATCGAGTTGAGCGGGCCTGGCGGCCCGTTGCGGAGCGAGCCGCGGCTTCGGAAGCGGACCGCGTTGATCGGATCGCCGGTCGGGAGGCCGGTGGATGGATCGAACGCCGTGTACTGCCGCCTCGGCTCCATCGTCCGGCCGGAGATGGCCAGGTGCATCAGCTTCCGCCCCTCGTCCTCGTAGTAGGGGAGGTAGATGAGCCGGCCGACGGTCATGCTGCCGCCGCTGGAGTTGGAGAAGCCGAACGGATTGGTCGTGTTCTTGAACTCGCCCACCTGCCAGGCGACGTCGCCCTCCTCATTGCTGTTGAGCACCTGGATGCCGGGCAGAAAGCCGTTGTTGAACGGGCCCTCGAAGGCGTCCTGGCTGAACGACCGCTCCATGAAATTGAGCCAGCGGCTGCTCGTGAGATGCTCGTAGCCGAAGGGGTCTTTTTGGTTGCCGACGCGGACCGTGCCCAGGATCGGGATCTCCCGGAGCTGCAGCCAGAGGTCGGTGACGGCGGTCAGCGGGCCGGCGTCGCGCTCGGTGGGGTACGTCTCGTTGTTGACGTTGATCTGGTTGACGAAGTCGTATTCCGCCGCCCAGTCGTAGAACTCATACATCCGACCTTCCATGCGAAGTCGGGCGCGGCGGAAGTTGACGGTGTCGGCGAGCCCTGGATCGAGGCCGCCCTGGTTCGGTGCCTGATTGCCAGGGCCGGGGCCGGCGGTAAAGGCGACGGCATCGACCTGCGTGCGGCCGCCGATCTTGACCTTGAAGTCTTTCTGCTTCGACTCCGCCTGATAGCCCGACGCCCACTTCGAGGCGAGGTTGGTGTCGCTGCCGATCTCGTAGGGCTCGGGCGGCTTCTTGTCGTCTTTCCTCGCGTCTTGGTCCGTCTTCGCATCCTTCTTGTCGGACGCCCTATCGGACTCTTTGTCGGGCTCTTTGTCGGGCTTCGCGGCCTCGGCACCTTTGGCTGCGTCCGCGGCAGGAGCGGGCAGCAATGCAGCCGCCTTCTGGGTTTCAAGTTCCTGGATTCGCCGCTCGAGCTCCGTCATTCGCCGGCGGTCGGCCTCGACGGCCTCGGAGACGTCGGCCAGGGAGCCGAACTCTGCCGCCACGCTCGGGATCGCGAGCGGAGCGGCGTCGCTGGTGTCGGCCACGACGAAGATCGCATCCGCGGACCATCCGATGGTTGGCGGGAGGGCAGCGGCGATGCCGGCCAGGAGAAGCGTGAGCCGTCTCAGGAAGGAGCCGTCCATGGGGTCACCACCTTGCCCAGGCCTCGGGGTCTCGCAAGTCGCTCGTCCTTGCGCGACCGAAACTATCCCCGCGATCGGAACTACCCTCTTGATCGGCACGATCCACGGGCTGCGTGAGGGTTGCGGTATCGCAAGCGGTCGGCCTGCGGCAACTCGGGCAGGTTAGGCAGGCTGGTGGCTGGGAGAGGATCGCTCGGTGGGAGCGGCGGGGAGGTGGAGCGGATGGGCGGCTGGCAGGCGAACCGTGACCGTGGTTCCCTTGCCGACCCGACTGGCGATCCCGATCGTGCCTCCGGACGACTCCGCAATCGATCGACAGATCGACAGCCCCAGGCCCCCGCTCCTGATTCCCGAACCGTGGGTCCGCGCCGGGTCGGCCTTGAAGAATCGATCGAAGACGTGTTCCAGATCGCGAGGGGCGATCCCGACGCCCGAGTCGGTCACCGAGAGAATCGCCGTCTCACCGGCGGTGATCGCCCGCACCTCGACCGTGCCGCCCGCAGGCGTGAAACGGATGGCGTTGTCGAGCAGATTGCTCAGCAGCCGTCGCAGATCGACAGGGTTGGCGTGAGCGTCGGCGGGGCCATCGGCATGGATGGTGAGCGAGAGCCCCCTCTCCTCGGCGACCCCCGTGAACATCGCCACCGTCTGCCGGGCGACCGTCGCGAGATCGACGGCCAGGAGATGTCGCGGCTCCGTGGGATGCCCCGATTCCGCCAGCAGCAGCATGTCGTTGGCAACCTTCGACAGGTGCCGCGCCGCCTCCAGCATGTCGGAGAGCGTTTCCTGCTGGTCTGGTGGCAGGTCGTCGCGGGCCAGCGCCACCTCCATCGAGCTCTGGAGGGCGGCCAGCGGGCCGCGGAGCTCGTGCGCGGCGTCGGCGACGAACTGTTCTTGCTTGTCCACATGCTGGGCCACGGAGTCGAGCAGGCCGTTGATGGTGCGGGCGAGGAGATCGAGCTCGTCGCGCGTGCCGCGGACGGGCAGGCGGTCGCCCAGGCGGTTCGGGCTGAGCCGCTCGGCGGTGCGGAGCATCGCACCCATCGGCTTGGTGGCCCGGCCGGCCAGCCAGTAGGCGGCGAACGGTGTGATCACCGAGAGCCCAAGACCCATCGCCGTCAGCAGGCGGATCAGGTCGGCGAGGCTCTCGTCGAGCCCGGTCGTGTAGGTGCCCACCCGGACCAGGTACGTTGGCCCGGTGTGGCGGTCGATGCGGGTGCGGGCATAGCGGTACTGGCCGACCTGGCTGACCACCTCCACCTTCTCCAGGTCCACGGGAGGATAGTTCACGACATCCGAGGGGCAGTGGTCGCTCTTCCAGACCGTCGTGCCGTCGGCGGTAAGCAGGTGGAGGAACCAGCCCCGTTCCTCGTGGCTGGCGGCCTTGCGGCGGAGTTCCGCCACGAGCGGCATCTCCTCGCCGCCGAGTTCCCGGATGGCGAGGGCGATTTCGCGGGAGGCGGCGCGGAGTTCTGCGTCGGCGTGGGAGTAGAGGGCCGAGCGGGCCGCAAATCGCACCGTCAGCAGCGTGAGCGTGGTGAGCAGGATCACGACCGCCGTGTTCCAGAGCGTCAGCCTCGTGCGGAGGGACGTGGCGCGAAGCCGCTCAATCCATCGCCAGTGCATAGCCGCGGCCCCGGATCGTTTGGATCAATGACGCGTCGCGGCCCTTGTCGACCTTGCCGCGGAGCCGGTTGATATGGACCTCGATCACGTTGGTGGGGCCGTCCCAGTCGAAGCCCCAGACGTGCTCGCAGAGCATCTTGCGGGTCACGACCTGCCCCTGGAATCGCATCAGCAGTTCGAGGATGTTGAACTCCGTCGGCGTGAGGTCGATCGGCCGCTCGTCGAGGGTCGCCCGGCGGTTGGCGAGGCTGAGGTGGAGGTTGCCCGCGACGAGGGTCATGGCCGGCTTATCGCCAGCCCGGCGGTGGACGGCATCGATCCGGGCCAGCAGTTCGTCCATCGCGAACGGCTTGACGAGATAGTCGTCGGCACCGGCCTCGAAGGCCTCGAGTTTCTCGCTCACGAGGCCTCGCGCCGTCAGCACGATCACGGGCGTGCGCACGCCGCTCGCCCGCGCCGCCTTCAGCACCATCAGCCCGTCGGCTCCCGGCAGCATGAGGTCGAGGATCACAAGGTCGCTGGCGATCATCGATTCCTTGGTCGCCGCGGAGCCGTCGGCGATCCACCGACACTGGTGCCCAGCGGCCGAGACGGCCGAACTGACGGCCTTGGCGATGATCGGGTCGTCCTCGACGATGGCGACTTGCATCGATTCCTCCACGGACGGCGCTCCGCCGCCCATGGCTCAAGAATACCGTCTCGAGGCCGGCCGGGCGCTATTCCCACTCGATGGTGGCAGGCGGCTTCGAGGAAATGTCGTAGACCACGCGATTCACGCCCCGGACCTCGTTGATCACGCGAGTCGAGATCCGGGCGAGCACCTCGTAGGGAAGGTGGCTCCAGTCGGCCGTCATGAAGTCCTCGGTCTCGACCGCCCGGACGGCGAGGGTGTCGTCGTAGGTGCGGGCGTCGCCCATCACACCGACACTCTGGACGGGCAGCAGGACGGCGAAGGCCTGCGACACCCTCCGCATCAGGCCCGCCCGCTCCAGTTCCTCGAGCACGATGGCGTCTGCGTCGCGAAGCGTGTCGAGCCGGGGCTTCGTGACCTCGCCGAGGCAGCGGACGGCGAGACCGGGCCCGGGGAATGGGTGCCGCCAGACGATCCGCTCCGGCAGGCCGAGCTGCAGCCCGAGCTGCCGGACCTCGTCCTTGAAGAGGTCGCGGAGGGGTTCGATGAGTTCGAACTGGAGGTCGTCGGGCAGGCCGCCGACGTTGTGATGGAGCTTGATGGTGGCGGCCGGGCCGTCGGCCGCGGCACCGCTCTCGATGACGTCGGGGTAGAGCGTGCCCTGGGCCAGGAAGCGGGCGTCCTTCACCTTCGCCGCTTCCGTCGCGAAGCAGTCGACAAATGCCCTGCCGATCCGCCGCCGCTTCTCCTGCGGATCGGTGACGCCCGCGAGCACGCCGAGGAACAGGTCCTCGGCCGCCACGACGTGGAGGTCGGTCTTGAAGTGCCCGGTGAACTCGTCGATCACCGCCGCGGCTTCACCCTTCCGGAGCAGGCCGTTGTCGACGAGGATGCAGGAAAGTTGGTCGCCGATCGCCCGGCTGAGCAACGCGGCCACGACCGCCGAGTCGACGCCTCCCGACAGCCCGCAGATCACGCGATCACTGCCGACCCGGCGGCGGACATCGGCGATCATCGACTCCGCGAAGTCATCGAGCCGCCACGTGCCGCGGCAGCCGCAGGCCCCGGCGAGAAAGTTGGCGAGGATCGTCCCGCCCGCCGGCGTGTGGGTGACCTCGGGGTGAAACTGCAGCCCGAAGACGGGCAGCGACTTGTGGCGGACGGCGGCGAACGGGCAGGTGGCCGTGCGAGCCAGCGGCACGAACTCGGCGGCGATGCCGTCAACCTGGTCGCCATGGCTCATCCAGACCTCGGTCCGCCCGGGCACGCCCGCGAACAGCGAGTCGGCTTCCACGACCTCGCACTCCGACCGCCCGTATTCCCGCGCCGCAGCCCGGCCGACGCGGCCGCCGAGGGCGTCGCAGGCGAGTTGCATGCCGTAACAGATGCCCAGCACCGGGATGCCGAGCCGGAAGATCGCCGGATCGCACCGTGGCGCCCCCGTCTCGTACACGCTTGCCGGACCGCCCGAGAGGATGATGCCCCGCGGGGCCAGCTCGCGGATCCGCGCCGCCGTGATGTCGTGGCGGACGATCTCGCAGTAGACGTGCTGCTCGCGAACGCGGCGGGCGATCAGTTGCGCGTACTGCGAGCCGAAGTCGAGCACCAGCACCCGCTCGGCCTGCTGGCCGGTGGCGGGCTGGTCGGAACGCGCGGGAGATGACGCGGTGGGTGTCATGGCGGGCCGGGCGGGAAAAACGGCCGAGTATAGGGCGGCTGGCCTGCCGCCGCGACGCACCGCCGCCAAGCCCGGCCGCGGCGTGTTTGGGGCACCGGGGACCCTGCTATAGTGCCGCCCATGCACATCCTGCTGACGAACGACGACGGCATCTTCGCGCCGGGAATCGCCGCCATGGAACGCGGCCTTCGCGGCCTCGGCGAGGTGAGCGTGGTGGCGCCTTCGACCGAGCAGAGCGGCGTGGGCCATGCCATCACGTTCCTCACACCGCTGACCGCCAAGGAGGTGTTCGACGGCGACCGCCGCCGCGGCTGGGCCGTCGATGGGAGCCCGGCCGACGCCGTGAAACTCGGGATCTCGGAGTTCTGCCCCCGACGCCCCGACCTCGTCGTCAGCGGAATCAACAGCGGCCTCAATGCCGGCATCAACGTGCTCTATTCGGGCACCGTAGCCGCGGCTGTCGAAGGCGCCTTCTTCGGGATCACGAGCATCGCCGTGTCGCTCGAATGGGACGACCACGCCAACTTCGCCAGGGCAGCCCAGATCGCGGTTGACGTCATTCGCGGTCTGCTCGAACGGCGGCCTCCGGCCGGAAGCCTCTTCAATGTCAACATTCCCACGCGGGCGCTCGCCGGCACACCGGAGCTGCGCGTCGTGCCAATGAGCATCGCCCGCTACGGCGAGGCCTTCGAACGCCGGGTCGATCCCCGGGGGCGTGCCTATTACTGGGCCACGAACGAGCCGCCGCCTCCGCCGTCGCCACTGGAGTCGGACGTGACGGCGCTGGCTGCGGGCAAGGTGACCCTCACGCCGCTCGATTACGACCTCACGCATCGCGGTGGCATCGACGAACTCGCCGCGGGCGAGTGGCGGATCGGCTGAGATCCACCAACCAGGAAGCCCAATCGCGTAAGCGATGGGGGCACGCCGGCTCCGCCGCGCCGCTCGGGGCTTCCCACGCCCATCGCCGGACGCTCGTTGCGGGCATCCTGCCCTTCACTCGCTGCACGCCGGCTACGCTCCGCCATCCTGGCTCCGCTTGCCGCCGAGCCCGGCTCCCGGCATGGGCAGCCCCTCGCTGCCGACTTCAGGAAGCCCAATCGCGTAAGCGATGGGGGCACGCCGGCTCCGCCGCGCCGCTCGGGGCTTCCCACGCTCATCGCCGGACGCTCGCTGCGGGCATCCTGCCCTTCACTCGCTGCACGCCGGCTGCGCTTCGCCATCCTGGCTCCGCTTGCCGCCGAGCCCGGCTCCGGGCATGGGAAGCCCCTCGCTGCCGACTTCAGGAAGCCCAATCGCGTAATACGGTTCCCACTTGATCCACGCGGTCGAGTGTGTGGTAGGTGAAAGCCGACCGGCTGTGATGCCGCGGGCAAATCACGCTGGACGCCGCGTCCTCTGGTGGTTCGCCCCTCGCCTCACGGCGTTGGGCTTGGACGGCGGCCGCGCGCGATTCATTTCGGAGCGGTATCACACGGTTTCAATACGATCCTGAGGCATTCCTACGGCGGGGTCACTCCGCCAGGAAGCCCCGAGCGGAAGCGAGGGGATCACGCGTGGCGGCGGCGAGCGACCCTTGCCGATCCGCGGAACCGTTCCCGTCGCTTCCGCTCCGGGCTTTGAGGGTTCCGTGGAAAAACACGTGAGGATCAAGTGGGAACCGTAGAAGCGATGGGGGCACGCCGGCTCCGTCGCGCTGCTCAGGGCTGCCTGTGAAATCGGAATCGACCTACCACTGCTTGACCGCGACGGCCACCGCGAGGCCGATTGCCAGGAGCACGCCGAGCCCGACCGCGATCCAGGCAAGGGGTGGCATGCCAGCGATGTCGCGTCGCGGCCGCCGCGGCTTCACGTGGCCACTCGCGTCGGAAGACGAGGGCTGATGCGGCTTGGCCGCACCGCCGGTGTCGATTCGCACGGGCGCGGCCGGGGTTGCATGACCGCGTGGCAGAGGCTTCGGCTGCGCCCGCGCGATGCTCGACGGCGAGGGCGTGCCCACGAGGCTGCCGGATCCGCTGGGCGAAGGCGGCGCCACTCCCGGGAAGATGCCACTCGAGCCGCTGCCGGGGCCGCTGCGGACGACGACGCCTCCGGAATCGTGGCCGCCGACCGCGCGGCGGGGCAGCGGCCGCCGCTGCGTTTCCACGCGGGGCGCGACGGCCGCCGACGGTCCCGATCCGAGCCAGGCGGCAAGCGCGTCGGCCACTTCCTGCGCCGACGGCGGGCGACCGTCGGGGTGCTTCTGGAGCATCCGGAAGTAGAGGTCGGCGATCGCGATCGGCACGTCGGGCCGCTGTTCGATCAGGTTGGGTGGCGGCTTGGTGAGGTGGGCCTGGAGCCGCTCGGCGAGCTTGCCGGTGGCGAACGGCGGCTTGCCGACCAGGAGGTAGTAGAGCGTGCAGCCGAGCGAGTAGATGTCGCTCCGCCGATCGGCCTTGTGGCTGTCGGTCGCCTGTTCGGGGGCGAGGTAGTCGGCGGTGCCGAGCACCTTCTCGTCGTGTTCGCGGGTCAGCGAGCCGTCTTCGTCGCCGCCGGCGAGCGCGAGCCCGAGGTCGAGGACCTTCACGGTGCCGCGGCCGTCGAGCATCAGGTTCGCCGGCTTGATGTCACGGTGGACCAGGCCTTCCTCATGGGCATGCTGAAGGCCAAGGGCCGCCTGGCGGATGTATTCGGCCGCCTCGCGGACCGGCAGCGGACCGTCGCGCTTGACCTTCGCGTGGAGGTCGATGCCGTCGATGTACTCCATGGCGATGAAGTGGATCGAGCCGGCCGTGTCGAGGTCGAACGTGCGGACGATATTCGGGTGGTTGAGGCGGGCCGACTGCCGGGCCTCCCGCTCGAAGCGGGCCAGATACGAGGTCTGATCGACCCGCTTGACCGGCAGCACCTTGACTGCGGCCTTGCTCTTGAGGGTGGCGTGTTCGGCGAGATAGACGCTGCTCATGCCCCCTGCGCCGAGCAGCCTCAGGAGCCGGTACTTGCCCAGCGTGAATCCCTTGTAGCGGCCTTTGAGGAGCTGCTCGATCTGCCAGCGGGTCAGCAGGCCCGCGTCGGTCAGGGCCTGGAGCATCGGCTCCGGGGGCGGGCCGGCGTGGCCGATCCAGGGCTCGACGGCGGCCATCAGGGGGCCCTCCTCCACGAGTCCGCTGCGGCGGGCGACCTGCAGGAAACTGTCGACGGACTGGACCGGCGCGGACATCGGCTGCGACACTCGGGAGGTGAACGTCCGCGGGGCCGGCGACCGCAGAGCCCCGCACTCCCCGGAATCCTACCGCAAGTCGTGGCCTGGGTGCTTTATTCCCGTCGCGGATGCCACCTCTGCGAGGCGGCGGAGGACATCGTCCTGGCGCATCGGCCGGGGGCTGCCGTCATCGACGTCGACGATGACCAATCGGCGCGGGAGCAGTTCGACCTCCGTGTGCCCGTGCTCGAGATCGACGGCGTCGTGGCCGTCGAGGGGCGGTTCGACGAGGCCGCCGTCGCGCGGCTCGCGGCAGGCCGTGGGTCAGACGCCTAGCCGCAGGCCGCGGCGGGCGAGCTGATCGGCGAGCTGGGCCGCCGAGACGAAGAGCTCCGCGTCCCAGCCGAGGCCGCGGGCTGTATCGATGTGCGGTGCGAGGTCGTCGCAGAAGAAGATTCGCTCCGGGGGCACGCCCGCCCGGGCGGTCGCCACGTCGTAGATCGCCCGGTCGGGCTTCGCGCTGTGCTCCTCGTGGCTGAGCACGATCTCGCGAAAGGCCCCTGGCAGGATCGCGTAGCCGCTGGCGACGAGGAAGTCCCAGTGGGGGTCGCAGGTGTTGGAAAGGATCCCCATCGGCACGCCTGCGCGGCGGCAGCCCGCGATGATCGGCAGCATCGCGGTGTTGAGCCAGAACATGTCGCTGGCCGCCCTGGCCAGCGCGGCGGCGTCGGACTGCGTGCCGGTGCGGCGGGAGAACTCGGCGTGGAACTCCGGCCAGCCGATGTCGCCGCGTTCGATCGCCTTCTGCAGGCCCCCTTCCATCACCACCTCCCGGACCGTCGCCACGTCGGTGCCGCTGGCGGCGGCCATCTGCGCGAACGATCGGTCGCGGTCGAAGAAGAAGATGACGTTGCCGAGGTCGAAATAGATGAAGGCGGGAGGCATCGGTGCATCCGGGGCGAAAGGCGGGAGGGTGCCGAAGGCCGCCGGAGCGGCTTTCAAACCGCTGCGCAGCATACTATCCTGCGTCGTTCCGTCACCGGTCGCGGCTGTCGCAGCGGCGCCAGCCGGGCCGGCACCATCGCAGGAAGTCCCGCCATGTCCGCGCTCAATCGCACCAGTTCCCGGATCACGCAGCCACGGTCGCAGGGGGCGTCGCAGGCGATGCTCCTGGGCACCGGACTGCAGCCGGCCGACCTCGACAAGGCCCAGGTCGGCATCGCGAGCATGTGGTACGAGGGCAACACCTGCAACATGCACCTCGACCGGCTCGCGGCCAAGGTCCGCGAAGGCGTGGTCGCCGCCGGCATGGTGGGGATGCGGTTCAACACCATCGGCGTCAGCGACGGCATCTCGATGGGCACCGACGGGATGAGCTTCTCGCTGCCCTCCCGCGATGTCATCGCCGACTCGATCGAGACGGTGATGCAGGCCCAGTGGTACGACGGCCTGGTGGCCATCCCGGGCTGCGACAAGAACATGCCCGGCTGCCTGATCGCCATGGGCCGGCTCAACCGCCCGGCGCTGATGGTCTACGGCGGCACGATCAAGCCGGGGCACCTGGCCGACGGCACCGTGCTCGACATCGTCTCGGCGTTCCAGTGCTACGGCGAGTACGTCGCGGGCCGCATCGATGACACGCGGCGGAGCGACATCGTCCGCCATTCGTGCCCGGGAGCGGGCGCCTGCGGCGGGATGTACACGGCCAACACGATGGCGACGGCCATCGAGGCGCTGGGCATGTCGCTCCCCGACAGCGCCTCGATTCCAGCCGAGCATCCGGGCAAGACCGACGAATGCCTGCGGGCCGGCGCGGCGATCCGCCGGCTGCTCGAACTCGATCTCAAGCCCCGCGACATCATGACCCGCCGCGCGTTCGAGAACGCCATCGTCACGGTGATGGCGCTCGGCGGCTCCACCAACGCGGTGCTGCACCTGATCGCGATGGCCCGCGCCGTCGGCGTCGATCTCGGGCCCGCCGATTTCCAGAAGGTGGCCCGCCGCATTCCCTACCTCGCCGACCTCAAGCCGAGCGGGAAGTTCGTGCAGGAGGATCTCCATTCGATCGGCGGCACGAGCGGCCTGATGAAGTATCTGCTCGACAAGGGGCTGATGGACGGCGACTGCATGACCGTCACCGGCAAGACCCTCGCCGAGAACCTCGCGGCGAGCAAGGGGCTCGCCGCCGGCCAGAAGATCATCCGCCCGGTCGAGGACCCGCTGAAGAAGACCGGTCACATCACGATCCTGCACGGCAACCTCGCCCCCGATTCGGCCGTCGCGAAGATCACCGGCAAGGAAGGCTCGCGGTTCCGCGGTCCGGCCCGCGTGTTCGACAGCGAAGAGGCGATGCTCGCGGCGCTCGAGCACGGCGCCATCAAGCGGGGTGACGTGGTGATCATCCGCTACGAGGGCCCCAAGGGCGGCCCCGGCATGCCCGAAATGCTCACGCCCACCTCGGCGCTCGTCGGCGCCGGCCTCGGCAACGACGTGGCCCTGATCACCGACGGCCGCTTCTCGGGCGGCTCGCACGGCTTCATCGTGGGGCACGTGGTGCCGGAGGCCCAGGATGGCGGCCCGATCGCCCTGGTCCGGGATGGCGATGTCGTGGTGATCGACGCCGAGACGGCCTCGATCGACGCGGAGGTCTCGGCCGAGGAGTTCGCCCGGCGGAAGGCCGAGTGGAAGGCGCCGCCGCTCAAGGTCACGCGCGGCATCCTCGCCAAGTACATCCGCTGCGTGGCGCCGGCCTCGCGGGGCTGCGTGACCGACGAGTGAGGGTGAGGCCTCCGGCAGCAAGCTCAATCGCGTGAGCGATGGGGATGCCGCCGACTCCGCCGCGCTGCTCAGGGCTGCCCACGCCCATCGCCGGACGCTCACTACGGGCATCCTGCCCTTCGCTCGCTGCACGCCGGCTACGCTTCGCCATCCTGGCTCCGCTTGCCGCCGAGCCCGGCTCCCGGGCATGGGCAGCCCTGCGCTGTCGACCTCAGGAAGCCCAATCGCGTGAGCGATGGGGGCCAGGGTGACGTCGGGCACGGGGCAGCCATACGCCTTGAGGCGTTGCGTTCCCTGCGGTTGGCCGTACGCCTTACGGCGTTACGCTTCCTGCGATCGACGACGTGATTCGCTCCGGGAGCGTCAGGCCCGACTTTGAACGGAGCGCGGCGGCGGCCTCGGGCGAGAGCGACGTCAGGCCGTCGAGGTAGAGCCAGCCGGTGTGGCGGGCGAGTTCGCGGGCCACGTCGTCCGGCAGGCTCACGAGGCCGTCGAGGTAGAGGTCGCCGGCGTGTCGGGCAAGGTGAGCCGCCTGAGCGTGCGAGAGCGACTTCACGCCGTTGAGATACAGCAGGCCCTCATGGCGTGCCAACGCTTCGGCAACAGCGTCGGGCACCGCGGCCAGACCGTTCAGTGCGAGCGCGCGGCTCCGCTGGGCGAGTCCCCGGGCAGCTGCTTCCGACAGTTCGGTCACTCCCGACAGCCGCAGCATGCCGCGGTGATGGCCGAGCGCCGCGGCCACGTCGTCGGGCAGCGACTCCAGTCCGTTGAGCGACAGGTCGCCCGTCTGCCGGGCGAGGGCCGCGGCGGCGTCGGCCGTGAGGGACCGGATGCCGTCGAGCGAGAGCAGCCCCCGGAGATGCGCCAGTCCGGCGGCAGCCTCCGCGGAAATCGTGGTGAGGCCATTGAGCCAGATGGAGCCATTGTGCCGCCCCAACGCCGCGGCGGCCCGGTCGGACAGTGTCGTGAGGCCGTTGAGCCAGAGCGACCCGTCGTGGGTGGCGAGCGACTCGGCGGCCCGATCGGAGAGCGACGCCAGGCGGTCGAGCGAGAGTCCATGGGCGAACGTCGCCAGCTTCGCAGCGGCCTCGTCGGGCAGCGCGACCAAGCCGTCGAGCGAGAGGGCGCCTTCGTGGGCCGCCAGCGATTCGGCCGCCTCTGCGGAGAGCGAGCCGAGGCCGTTGAGCCACAGCGTGCCCCCCTTGTGCTTCCCAAGGAGCGCGGCTGCCTGGGCGGAGAGCGACGTGTAGGCGTTGAGCGACAGGTCGCCCTTGTGCTGGGCGAGGCTCTGGGCCGTCTCGACCGGCAGGTCGTAGTCGTCGATCGGGGGCGTCATGCGGGGGCTCCAACGATCCGCGTTGCGTCTGGGCCGCCGCGGGTCACCGCAAGTCTAGTCGATCGGGACCATCAGGAGCCGACTCCTGACGATCCCGTCACGTGCGGTCCGGGGTTCCCTGGGGCGTCGCGTGACCCGAACTGGGGCTCGAAACGAATCCTGGACGCTTCCAACGACCGACGGCCCGGATCGTGGCCGGGACCTTCGTCGCCTAGTTCGGGACGGGCAGCGTCTCGATCGGCACCGGCGGGCCCGGCGCGATCTGAGCACCGGGCGGAAGCTGTTCGGGCGGGATTGGGGCGCCGTAGACAGGGCCCTGCGGTGCCGGTGGCGCGGCGGCTGGAAGGCCCGGTTGTGTCATGGCGGCACCGGCCGCGTCGGGAGGCTGGTAGTAGGGCTCGGTGTGCGACTGCGCCGGCACTCCCAGTTTGGCGAGCACCAGCGAGAGCATTTTCTGCTCGAGCTTCGCGTCGCGGCCGAGCGGGATCCAGCCGAGGTTGGGCGTGGGGCTGGCCACCGGCCGCGGCTGGTCGCCCACCTGCTGGCCGAGGGTGGGGAGCGGCGTGCCGTAGCGGTAGAGCGAGTCGTCATTGCGAAACGAGGCGCCGCCGGTGGTCGCTCGCATCGGCCGCGGCAGGTATTCGAGTTCCTTGTTGACGACCACCTCGACCCGCCAGCCGGCCGAGTCGGGCATGAGCCGCATCGTCGCCACTCGCCGGATCGACTGCAGCGTCGCCTCCCAGCGTTCGTCCCAGCCCACCGAGTCGCCCCGCCACGGCTCGAGGATGGTGGCGCCGGTCTGGGGGAAGGTGTCGATGCGGCCTTCGGTCGGCACGCCATTGGCGAACACCACCCGCTGTTCGGAGTGAACCTTGAAGAAGTCGTCGGTCACGTCCACGAGCTTCGTCCACACCAGTTCCGCGTCGATCGGCGGGATCACGACCGCATTGCGGGGCGTCGCAGGCGGCCCGGGCATCACCGGACCGCCGGGGCCGATGATCGCGCCCTCGGGCAGTGGCGCGAACGGATTGGGCTGCGCCGCGTTGGACTGCGGGCCGAGTGGAGCGGGCAGGATCGGCACCGCCGGTGGCGGCAGCGGCTGCTGCGCATTCGCCCACGTTCCCTGCGAGAGGGCTGTGAGCAGCATCGCGATGAGGAATGGGCGAAGCATCCGAGCGTTCCGCAGGGGTGGCGGATCGTCCCGGATCGTCGCCGGTCGCTCAAGGGCAGTTCAGGCCTGCAAAACCCGGCGATATCGTCGCCCAAACCAGCCCGACACGGCGACCGCACCACAGGCCAGCAGGGAGAGTGCCGTCGGTTCCGGCACGGCCGCGATCCCGCCAGCCTCGCCTGCCGGCGGGTTGTAGGAGCCGGCGTCGAACAGGCCGTTGGAGAGGAAACTCGCGGCGTCGAGGATGTCCACCACGCCGTCGTAGGTGAAGTCGCCCTCGTTCCACGACGCCGGGCTACCGGTGTCGAACTTGCCGCCGGCGAGGAAGTTG
>JAGWWA010000155.1 GCA_018970605.1 Planctomycetota bacterium
CCTGTCGGGAACCGGCTCGCTCGCGGCCGGCACCGGTGCGGTCGTGCTCACGACAGGATCGACGGGCATCGGTGTGGATGCGGGCATCCTCACGATCGCGCGGACGATCAGCGGCTCGGGCGGCCTGGTGAAGACCGGTTCGGGGCGGCTCGTGCTCGCCGCCGCCAATTCGTACTCGGGGGGCACCACGCTGCTCGCGGGAACCGTGGAGGCGTCGTCGGCCGCCGCGCTCGCCTCCGGCTCGTCGGCCGGCCGGATCACCATCGTCGGCGGCACGGTGACGCTCCCGGCGGATCGCGGCGACGTCCTTGCGGTGTCGCTGCTGTCCATTGCGCAGACGAAGGCGGCGCGGTTCGACCTGGGGGCCGCGCGGATCGACATCGCGGCCGGCGGGATCACGGCCGCCGACTTGAAGGC
The DNA here is from genome assembly GCA_018970605.1 of Planctomycetota bacterium. Taxonomy (GTDB): domain Bacteria; phylum Planctomycetota; class Planctomycetia; order Pirellulales; family UBA1268; genus QWPN01. The sequence continues at coordinate 418 of JAGWWA010000155.1, forward strand.
CGACGTGCTGGCCGGTCGGGGCACGGGCCTCTGGTCGGGCACGAGCGGGATCACGTCGGCGGCCGCGGCGGCGGCCGGTCAGCTGCGGTCGGTCGGCTGGCTCTCGAATCCCGACGGCACGCTGAGCGTGGGCTTCGCCGCGGCCGGCGACACCAACCTCGATGGGTTCGTGGACGTCCTCGACGCCGCCAACTTCATCGCCGGCAGCCGGTTCGATGCCGGCATCCCCGTCGAGTGGCAGGATGGCGATTTCAACTACGACTCGGTGCTCGACATCCTCGACACGGCCGACTTCCTGGGAGCGGGACTCTACGACGCGGGTGGCTACCTGCCCGCCGCGGCCCCGCAGGTGACGGCCGTTCCCGAGCCGTCTGTGCCGTGGAGTTTCCTCGCCGCCGCCCTCGCGGCCGCCGGCCATCGGCGGCGTGTGAGGGTGGGGTCAGGAAGCGTAACGCCGTAAGGCGTACGGCTGCCCCTCGCCGGGCTCGCACGTGGCCCCATCGCTCACGCGATGGGGCGTCCCGAGGCCGGCGGGGCGTTCCGGTTGTGAGGCGTCGGGAGCCGGTGCGTTCCATGGGGTCTGCACCGAAATTGACTCCCGCGACGGCCGATAGGAACGTTGAAGGCACACCTTCTCCACGGACTGCGTCGATGGATTCACGCCTCCGACGTGACGGCTTTAGCCTCGTCGAACTGCTCGTCGTGGTGGCGATCATCGCGTCGCTCATGGGCCTCGTGATTCCGGCCGTGCAGCAGGCCCGTCAGGCTGCCGCCCGATCGAACACCCAGAACGACCTCCGGCAGATCGGCATCGCGATCACGGCGCACCACGACGCGAAGCGGGCCTTTCCGTATGCGTCGGGGCGGCCGCGGCCGGGCAGCGTGTCACACAAGGAAAACACCCACGCCCACGAGTCCGGCGAGACCGAGGGCTTCATCCGGCCGCAGTCGTGGGCCATCTCGATTCTGGGATTCATCGAGGAGCCCGTGCTGGCGACCGTCTACGAGGCGTACTGCCTGGCCTGCCCGCCGGAAGTCCAGTCAGCCGACGTGGTTGATGCGCGGGTGCGGCTCTACAACGGCCGATCGAACGCGGCAGGCGGGCTCGACTTCGCCGCGCTGCTCGGCCCGGGCCCTGCCTTGCCGGATCCGTCGCGCCGGCTGGATCGGTGGTACTACGCCTCGTCCGTCTCTCCGCAGGACTTCACCGGCATCCTGGTGCCGGAGGGGCTCGGCTGGATCGAGGATGGTTCGAGTTATGCCGTCACGATCGCCGCGGGGCCGACGCGGGTGAAGCATGTGACGGACGGCACGTCGCGGACGCTCATGATCGCCGAGAGCGGCGACTACACGCTCGATGCCGGTTGCACCTGGACGTCACCCCGCTATTCGTGGCCCTACGCGTCGGACTGCGGGCGCTTCACCGGAAGTGGCCTCGGCTCGACGGGAAGTCCGCTCGAGCAGTCGCTCAAACCTCGTTCGCGGATCGCGGGCGGCGTGGTGCAGACGCTCGCCGGGGATGCGTCCGTGCGGTCGCTCGACGACACGATCGAGCCCGAGGTGCTCAACGCCATCGTGAGCCGGGCCGGCGGCGAGCCGATCAGCCGCTGAGGTGGCACGCGACTCGGCTTCCAGGAAGCCCGGAGCGGCAGCGACGGGATCGGCGTGGCGTGGCCATTCAGGCTGGCCTTGCCGCAGCCGTCCATCCCCTCGCTCCCGCTCGGGGCTCCCTGGACGGAGGCGATCAGCCGCTGACGCGGCACGCAGCTCGGCTTTCAGAAAGCCCGGAGCGCCAGCGACGGGATCGGCGTGGCGCGGTCATCCAGGCCAGCCGTGCCGCAGCCGTCCATCCCCTCGCTCCCGCTCGGGGCTCCCTGGACGAAGGCGATCAGCCGCTGACGTGGCACGCAGCTCGGCTTTCAGAAAGCCCGGAGCGGCAGCGACGGGATCGGCGTGGCGTGGCCATTCAGGCCGGCCCTGCTGCAGCCTTCCATCCCCTCGCTCCCGCTCGGGGCTCCCTGGACGGAGGCGATTAGCCGCTCAGGTCGCGCCGAGGCGGCCGGCGAGTTCCTCGAACTGCCGCGTGTGGCGGGCGTGCGAGGTGTGGAGGTGCTCGCCCTGCGAGATGAAACGGATCCGGTCGTTCCGCTCGATGCCCCGGTCCT
>JAGWWA010000070.1 GCA_018970605.1 Planctomycetota bacterium
TAGTCGCCCGCTGCCAAGGCCTCGAGTGCGAGATCGTGGTTCCGCGTGGGAACGTTTTCCGCCCCCCCGGGCACGCCCATGTTTGGCGGCAGGACCACCTGGCCCGCCACCGGACAGGCAACCACGATCGCGAGGAGACAGGCCCCGACGGCACGACACATGACGCCGTTGTACACCGACGCACGGCATCGCGGCCCCGGGAGCACGCCGCAACTCTGGGAGGCGCCGGAAAGGAGCATGGCAAACTGGGGAGTTTTGGGGGCCGGTGGTGACGGTTGTCCAAAGTTTGCGGGTCGTGCCGGCCGATAGAGCAGGTCGAGAGGGCTCGCACCACATCGGACCACGGACGGATCCAGCCGCCATGAACCAGACAACGAACCTCGCCGCCCGCCTCGGCATCGCGCCCCGGATTCTTCTGGCCGTCAGCGGCCTCGCGAGCCTGCCGCTGACAGGGTGTCAGGTTGACGTCGGCGGCCAGACGCTCCCGAGCGCCTACTACCTTCAGGACGACATCCAGTACTTCCCCGCCGGCCCCGAGTTCAAACTCTCGAAGGAGGCGGCGGCCCAGAAGGCCTACAAGAAGGAAATCGGGGCCGAAGGATGTGGCGGCAACTGCGGCGGCGGCTGCGGTAGCTGCGGCCACTGATCGAACGAACGGGCGCGTCGCGAGGGGTTTGTCCAAAGGCTCAAGCCGTCCGGCATTCCCCCGTAAAAGCCCAACGCCGTAAGGCGTGGGGCCGACCCTTGCGGCCCGGACCAGACCCGCTAAACTGTCGTCCGTGGGTTTGATTCCCTAATCAAATCATTTTTTAATGGTTTTTGTGGGCTTCACGCCCTCATCAACGGCAGGCCAACCAGGACGGCCAGCCGGGACCCCGCGGAGGCGGGCATTTGGACGGCATAAACGACTATGGCCACCGCGGCCGACCTGCTGATCGGCGAGTTTGTGCGGACGCTCGACGAGCGGTTTCGCCTCGCTATCCCGCCGGAACTGATCGACCCGCTGCTCTCCGCGGGCCCGAAAATCATGCTGGCCAAGGAACGGGCGGGCTGTCTCTCCCTCTGGTCCTCGGCCCTCTGGAAGCCCCGGCTGGATGCGGCGGTGGACGTGGTCCGCACCAAGCTGCAAGCCGGCCTGCTGACCCAACGAATGGGCCAGGTGCAGGAACTCGGTCGGCTGCTCTCCACGCGGCAGCAGACGGTGTCGCTCGCGGGCCGCTCACGACTGGTGGTGCCCGAGGGCTTCCGCGAGTTCCTCGGCGTGGAGCCCGGCGGCAGCCTGATGGTGGTGGGCGCCGTGGTCTGCGTGGAACTCTGGCAGCCCGCCGCCTGGAACGCCTACGTGACGAGCGAGATGCCGGGCTTCCGGCAGCGGATCGACGACCTGACCGCCTGACAGATCACACGACGAACGTCGGCCATGCCCGGATGGAGGAGTAGGTTTTTCCCTGTCGGTTCCATCCGGTCAGGAAACTCAACCACGGAACGGGGCCCCACAGCACGGATGCTGCCGCGGGACCTCCTCCGGGCATGGCCCTTCGTCCGCGGGCAGCCTACGCCAGCGGATTGGCTCGATCCGTGAGCGGCAGATCGATGCGGCGGCCGGAGAGGGCCGCGGCGAAGGTCGCGGCGATCATCTCCACGGTCGTGCTGCCCGCATACATGCCCGTCTCGGGCTCGCGATCCTCGGCGATGGCCGCGAGCAGATCGAGGGCGGCCAACCGGCCCCAACTCGCCCGTTCGGCGGCCCGGTCCACGTCTTTTTCAGGGAGCGGCGATCCCAGCCCTTCGGGCCCGATCGGCTGCCAGGGATAGTCCTTGTCCATCCGCCACAGCGGGGCAGCCCGGAAATAGGCATGGGGCACGAAGTCGGGGCGGATGTGGATTGCCCCCGCGGTGCCTGCGATCGTGAGGCCGAAGTTGGGCTGCTTGAGGCCGGCGTCGCGGACGCTCGCGAAGTAGCCGATGGGCCCGTCAGCCATTCCGAACATCGCGGCGATCGAGTCGCCCGCGATCGGTCCCAGCCCCTCCGGTCCCTCGACCGCGTCGGCCTTGGTGATCGGCTTCCCGCCGAGCGTGACCGCGGCCTCGCACCACTGCGGCGCCCCGCCGAGATCGGCCATCATGTCGAGCAGGTGGCTGCCGAGGACCCAGAGGTCCTCGCCTCCGCCCCGCTTGTCCTCCTTGCCGCGGGCGCGGATCTCGAGCACCTTTCCGATCCGGCCGTCCTCGATCAGATCCTTGGCGGCCGCGTACGACGGCGCATGGCGATTGACGAAGGCGAGCCCCAGTTTCGTGTGGGCCTTCGTGCACGCCGCGATCACGGCTTCGGCTTCCGCCGGCGTGCGGACGAACGGTTTCTCCAGAAAGATGCCCTTCACGCCGGCCTCCGCCGCAGCGATCGCCATCTCGGCATGACAGTCGAGGTGTCGCATGCAGATGGCCACGACGTCCGGCTTCACGTCGGCGAGCATCTTCCGCCAGTCGCGGTGGGCCGTTCCCGGCTTCGTGGCGTCGAGCCTCAGCCGCGTCACCGCCTGACCGAGCCCCTCCTCGTTCTCATCGGCCACGGCCACGAGTTCGGCCGCCTCGATGTCGCGCCAGAGTTCGTCGATCGCGTGGCCCCAGTCGCCGCGGCCCGTCCGCCCGATCACCGCCACCCTGAGAGGTTCCATGTGATTGCCTTTCACCACGACGTTTCGCGAGATCACTCCGATGCCGAATCCTACCGCGGTCGCCACATCGGTTCAGGCCGCCGGATCGGGCGGCTGTCCGCTCGCCGGGTATGATCGGACGTCCCTCGACGTCAGCCACATCCTCCTCCCCACGCCATGGCTCATGCCCACCCGCATTCGCACGGTGCCGGCTGCGGCCATGGCCTCGCATCGGCCCAACTCGACCGGGCGATGGCAGCGGGCGTGGCCCTCAACACGCTGTTCGTGGCCGCGGAGACCGTGGCGGGCGTGACGGCGGGTTCGCTGGCCCTGCTGGCGGACGCCGGCCACAACGCCGGCGACGTGCTGGGGCTGCTGCTCGCCTGGGGCGCAAGTTGGCTGGCCCGCCGCCCGCCGTCGCGGCGCTATACCTGGGGACTCCGCCGCTCGACGATCTACGCGGCGCTTGGCAACGCCGTGCTGCTCCTGCTGGCCTGCGGCGGCATCGCCTGGGAGGCGGTGCACAGGCTGCGGTTTCCCGAACCGGTGGCCGGGCCGATCGTGATCGCCGTGGCCGCGCTGGGCGTCGTCATCAACACCCTCTCGGCCCTCCTGTTCGTCAAGGGCCACGCCGACGCCAACGTCCGCGGCGCCTTCCTCCACATGGCCGCCGACGCGGCCGTATCGCTCGGCGTGGTGCTGGCGGGCGTGGCGATCGTGCTGACGGGCGCCACATGGATCGATCCCGTGGTCAGCCTCGCCGTCGCGTCGATGATCGTGGCCGGCACGTGGGGCCTGTTTCGCGAGAGCCTCGACCTGGCGCTCGACGCCGTGCCCCGCGGCGTCGAGCCCGAAGCGATCGAGGCGGCGCTCGCCGCATTGCCCGGTGTGATCGAGGTGCACGACCTGCATGTCTGGGGCGCGAGCACTTCAGAGATCTCCCTTACCGCCCACCTCGTCGCAGTCGATGGCACCAGTCACGATCGACTGCTTGCCGACGCGGAGGCGGTGCTCCGGGAGCGATTTCGCGTGGCGCACTCGACGATCCAGATCGAGGGCCTCGCCGCCTGCGAGCAGTGTCGCCAGCGGCCTGCCGACACGCTCTGACGATCCGCGGCCCGTGGCCGAAGGACACAGGTTGAAAACCCGTGCTACTTGCATCCACGCCTGAGTAGCTCAGGTTTCCAACCTGAGCCGCCCCACAACACAGGTTGAAAACCTGTGCTACTTCAAGGCACAGGTTGGAAACCCTGTGCTACTCGGCCCGCTATGCCCTGCGCACGGCGTAACGGACGATCCCGGCGAGCATCCTGCGAAACACGACTTCATGGAGCGGCCAGATCGAGTACCAGTAGGCCAGGCCGCCAAGCCCGTGCGGGTCGAAGACGGCGGTCTGGTGGATCGTGACGTCGCCGTCGCGAGGCACCACCTCGAACTCCAGCCAGCCGCGGCCCGGCATCTTCATTTCGGCCGTGAGCCGCAGCCGCCGCGGCGGGTCGCACTCCTCCACCCGCCAGCAATCGAGCGTGTCGCCGGGCGCCAGTTTCGCGGGATCGCGGCGGCCCCTCGCCATGCCCGGCCCGCCGAGCACGCGGTCGATCCAGCCCCGGAGCGTCCACAGCCAGTTGCAGGCGTACCAGCCATTGGCTCCGCCGATCCGCTCGATGGCCGCGAAGGCCCGCTCGGCGGACACGGCAACGACCGCGTGGCGGTGATCCACGAGCCTGCGGCCCTCGGCTAGGCCGCCATACCGCCGCGGCGCCGCATCCGCAAACTCGGCCCAGTGTCGGTCGGCGAAGGCGGCATCCTCGCTGCGAAGCGCCTCGCCCACGGCGGTGCGGAGGTCGCGGGGCACGATCGCAAACTCGCGACGAGCCGCGTCGTTGGTGACCACGGTCGGATTCTTGAGGCCGTCGATCAACTTCTGACCCACCTTCGCATACCGCGGCGCCACGAGTTTCAGCCACAGCCCCGAGAGCCGGGGCGTAAGCACCGGCACGGGGATCATCAGCCGCAGCAGGCCGCGCTGCCGGGCATACTCCTGCATGATAGCGCCATACGAGCCCTTGTCCGGACCGCCGATCTCGAAAATCCGCGGGCCACTCGGAGGCAGGTCGGCGGCGGCGGCCAGATAGGCCACGACGTCGGCGATCGCGATCGGCTGGGTCGGGGTGGCCAGCCATGCGGGACAGATCATCACGGGCAACCGCTCGACGAGCGTCCGCACGAGGTCGAACGAGAAGCTTCCGGCGCCGATGATGATCGAGGCCCGAAACTCGATCACGTCGAGGCCGCTCGCCCGGATGATCGCCCCCACCTCGTGGCGGCTGCGGAGGTGGGCCGAGAGGCGGTCATCGTCGGCCCCCAACCCTCCGAGGTAGACGATCCGCCGAACACCGGCGGCGGTGGCGGCGGCCGCAAACCGCTCCGCCGCGAGCCGGTCGGCTCGCTCGAAGTCAACGCCGCCCTCCATCGAGTGGACCAGCCAGTAGGCCACCTCGATGCCCGCGCAGGCCCGCGCGAGGTCGGCCGGATCGGCTGCGTCGCCCTGGACCACCTCCGTGGTGTCGGCCGTCCGACCGATGAGCTTTTCAGGACGCCGCACGAGGCAACGGACCGCGTCGCCGCGCCGCTGCAGTTCATCGAGCAGGCAGCCGCCGACGTAGCCGGTCGCGCCGGTGAGGAGAATGCGCATGGCTGCATCCTACCCGCGGAGGCAGCCGTCGCCGCAGGTTTTCAACCGGCAGTTTCGGCACAGGTTGGAAACCTGTGCTGCAGGAAACCCACGCGACGGGCCTACGGGACATCCCGCTCGAACGCCTCGTTCATCCGTTCGACGACCAGATCAGGCGTGTCGGTCTTCAGGCCGTAGAGGAACCACCGCACGCGCTGCTCACTCGTGCCGTGCGTGAATGCCTCGGGCTGGATGTAGCCCTGCGCCTGCGCCTGAATCCTGTCGTCGCCGATCGCGGCCGCGGCGTTGACCGCCTCCCGGATATCCTCCTCGTCGAGGATGCCGGCATACTGCGCCATGTGCCGGGCCCAGACGCCGGCAAGGTAGTCGGCCTGGAGTTCCATGCGGACCGAGAGCTTGTTGTAGTCGGCCTGCGAGAGCCGCCGCTGCATCGCCTGCACCCGCTCGGCGATGCCGAGCTGGTTTTGGATGTGGTGGCCGATCTCGTGGGCGATGACGTAGGCCTGCGCGAAATCGCCCGGAGCGCCGAATCGCCGCTTCAGCTCCTCGTAGAAGGTCGGGTCGATGTAGACCGTTTTGTCGAGCGGGCAGTAGAAGGGACCGGCGCCGGCGCTGGCGATGCCGCAGCCGCTGCGAACCTGGCCGGTGAACATCACGAGTTTCGTCGGCGCGAACCGCGCCCCGAACGCTTTCGGGAAGATGCGGGTCCAGACGTCCTCGTTGTCGGCGAGCACGGTCTTGAGAAACTTGCTCACGTCGTCGTTGATCGGCTTGCCCGGCTTCGCGGCCGGGGCCGGGCCGCCGGCGAGCTCGGGAGCCATCCGCATGAGGTGCATCGGATCGACGCCGAGGAACATCATCACGATCATGATCAGCAGGGTGAGCAGCCCGCCGCCGACCACGGCCTGTTGGCCGGCGCTCCGGCGATCCTCGACGTTCTGACTCTGACGACGTCCTTCCCAACGCATGATCGTCCGTTCTCCCGGGGTATGCCGCCCGTCCTGGGGCGGTCAGCGGATTCTACGGCAGGCGAGGGCGAAGTGACACTGGCCGGTCGGCCATGCGGACCGTGGCTTCCGCAGGTTGAAAACCTGCGGCTCCGTGAAAGCCCCGTCGCACAGGTTTCCAACCTGCGTCCCCTGTAGCACAGGTTTCCAACGTGCCGAAACCGCAGGTCGCCGACCTGCGGCTACGATCACCGGGGCCCGGCGAAAACCAGCCGAATACGGGCGTTTCGCGTGAACTCATACGGTTCCCACTTGATCCTCGCCCGTTTTACCACGGAACCCTCAAAGCCCGGAGCGGAAGCGACGGGAACGGCTCCGCGGATCGGCAAGAGTCGCTCACCGCCGCCGCGTTTGATCCCCTCGCTCCCGCTCGGGGCTTCCCTGGCGGAGTGACACCGCCTCAGGCATGCCTCGGGATCATCTGGAAACCGTGTGATACGGCTCCCAGTTGAATCGCGCGCGGCCGCCGTCCAAGCCCAACGCCGTAAGGCGTGGGGCGAACCACCACACGAAGCGGCGTGCAGCGTGATGTGCCCGCGGCCTCACGGCCGGTCGGCTTTCACCTGCCATACACTCGCGCGCGGGGATCGTGTGGAAACCGTATCAGTCCTCGGGCAGCGGGCGGCCCTTCGTTTCCGGTAGGAACGCCAACGCCACCAGGCCGAGCAGGAAGATCACGCTCATGTAGGAGCAGGCGTTGCGGAACGCCAGCAGCTTCGCCTCCGGCGTGGTGGCCCCCGCCTTGAGCGCCGCCTGCAGGGCGCCGAGCGTGAACGGGCCGGTGGCGGCCACGAAGCGACCGACGTTGTAGCAGAAGCTCGTGCCGGTGCTGCGCAGGCTCGTGGGGAAGAGCTCCGGCAGATAGATCGCGAACCCGGCGAACAACGCCAGCTGGCACCCGCCCATGATGGCGCTCATCCAGATGTCGCCCCGGCCGCTGAAGAGCTGGAAGTAGGCCACCGTGGCCACGAGCGCCGCCACGTAGCCGATCGCGAACGCTGCCTTGCGGCCGATGCCCTGCGCCAGCCGCGTGAACAGCAACATGCCCGCGAAGGCACCGAGGTTCTGCACGATCGAGTTGACGCCGATCCAGTACTGCTGGCGGCCCGCGATCTCCGCCTCGGGCACACCCTCCTTCACGAGCGACGACTTGATCACGTCGCCGACGAGTTCGGGGCTGAAGAACCCGATACCCCACAAGCCGATCACGCCGGCCACGCAGAGGATCATGCCGAGCAGCGCCGACCCGCGCCACCGCGGATCGCCGAGCAGCGCGGTGTAGGAGCCGAACTTCACCCCTGCCGCCTTGCCGGCCGCCTGAGCGTTGACCCACTTCTCCGGCTCCTTGAGCCGCATCTGGATGAACACGCAGAGAAAGGCGGGGATGGCGCCGACGAGGAACATGTATTTCCAGCCGACACCCTTCTGGATCGCCCCGCTGGTCTCGAGGCTGCCGATGTACATGCTGATCAGGCCGGCGGCCACGTTGCCCACCGCGGAGAGCGCCTGGAGCATGCCGAGGGCGCCGGTGCGGGAGCGGTCGGGAAGGGTGTCGGCGACGAGCGCCACCGCCAGGCCGAACACGCCCCCCACGCCGAGCCCGGTGAGGAAGCGATAGACCGCGAAGTCGATCCAGCCCTTGGAGAAGGCGGAGAGCCCCGTGCAGATCGAATAGATGAGCACCGTGAGGGTGAGCATCTTGGCCCGGCCGTAGCGATCGCCGAGCGAGCCGAAGATGAGGCCGCCGAGGGCCCAGCCGGCCACGAAGATGCTCGTGGCATAGCCGCCGTAGAGCTTTGGATCCATGCCGGCCGGAAGCAGCGACTCCATCGCCTTGTTGCGGGCGAGGATGAAGAGCTGCTGGTCGAGGCAATCGAACAGCCAGGCCAGGGAGGCCACGACGAACACGAACCAGTGATACGACGTGAGATCGCGGTACCAGGGCGTGGAGGGCGTGGACGATGTCTGGGCCATGCGGCGCTTCCTTTCGGTCGGTGATCGTGCCCCGGCGGAGTCAGCCCAGGTCCGCTTCGATGCGCCGCATGTAGGCGATGCTCTCGCGGGCCAGCCGTTCCGGACCGGGAGCATAGTCGAACACCTCCACGCTCACCCAACCGGCATACCGGACCTCGTCGAGGGCACCGAAAATGGGCGCGAAATCGACCGCCCCGAAACCGGGCCCCTGGAGATTGACGTCGTTGGCGTGAAAGTGCTCGAGGTGCCGCGCCGACGCCACGATGATCTCGGGAATCGGCGTCGCCTCGCTGGCCATCGCCTTGACGTCGAGGTGGAGGCGGACGTGCGGCGAGCCGATCCGTTCGATCAGCCGGCAGGTCTCGGCGGCCGTGATGAGCACGTCGGTCTCCACCGGCGAGAGCGGCTCGAGCGCCACCACCGTGTCGGTCGCCTCGAGCACCGGCACGAGCCGCGAGAACACCTCGTGGATGTGGTCGGACGCCTGCTCGGGCGCGACGCCGGGCAGCAGGCTCCGCTGCTTCGGGGAGCCAAACACGAGGACGCGGCCGCCGAGGTCGTGGCAGAGCCGGGCGAGCTCGCCGAGATAGTCGATCGTGCGACCCCGCACGTCGGCGTCGGGGTGTGCCACGTGAAAGCCCTCCGTCTTGGCGAGCAGCCAGTGGAGGCCCACGCAGTCGAGGCCGGCCCTGGCGATCGTGCGGCGGAGTTCGCCGCGGGCCTGCGGTGACAGATCCGTGGCCAATGGGGCGAGCGTGAAGGGGGCGATCTCGATGCCCGAGTAGCCGCACTCCGCGGCCATGTCGCAGGCCTTGGCCAACGGCCAGTCGCCGAAGGTCTCGTTGCAGATGGCGTAGCGGAAGGGGGCGTTCATGGGCGACTCATTTCACGGTGGCGACGCGGCCGGTGCGGGCCGAACGGTAGCAGGCCTCGACGATCGCCACCGCCTTGCGGCCCTCGCGGCCGTCGAGTTCCGGCTGGCGGCCGGCCCGCACCGCCTCGAGAAACGACTCGAAGTTTCGCGTGTGGCAGGAGTAGTTGATCGCCATCGGGTCGGCGGCACCGCCGCTGGTGCCGCTCGAGCCGCCGAACCGGCCACGCGTGGCCTCGTCATCGGCCGACTCGCTGCGGAACCGCCAGGCCACGAGCTGCTCCTCGAGGATCTCGGCCGTGCCGTCGCGGCCGCCCACGAGAAACCGGCGCAGCTGCCCTGGGTAGAGGCTTGTGGCGGCGAGGAGCTGACCGAGGGCGCCGTTCCTGAAACGGAGGATCGCCACGCAGGTGTCTTCCACCTCGAGCCGTTCGGCGTCGTGGGCGCGAACGGCCGTCATGGCCACCACACTCTCCACCGGATTCTCGTGCAGCCCGAGGCCGGGCATCGTGGCCCCGGCGATCCACTGCAGGGCATCGACGCCGTGGATCGACTGGTTCATCAGCGCGCCGCCACCGTCGAGGGCCTTCGTGCCCTGCCAGCGGCCGGGGCCGTAGTAGGCGTCGTCCCGCCACCAGGGCACATAGCTGGCGGCGACCGCGAGCGTGCCGAACCGCCCCGCGGCGGCGGCCGCGTGGACCGTCTGCACGACCGGATTGAACCGTTGCGGAAAGATGGCGCCGAGAATCGCCTGCGACCGCCCTGCCGCCGCGATCATCCGGTCGATCCGCGGGAGCGTGATCTCGAGCGGCTTCTCGCAGATCACATGCACGCCCCGGCGGAGGGCCGCGAGGACGGCGGGCAGATGGGCGCCCGACGGCGTGGCCACGGTGACGAAGTCGGGCTTCTCACGGCGGAGCATCCGCGCGGTATCGGCGTGCCACTGGCAGCCAAACTCGTCGGCGAAGGCCCGACCCTTCTCCTCGGTGCGGCAGGTGGCGGCGACCAGCTGCACGCCGGGAATGTCGCGAAGCGCCCGCGCGTGCATCTTCGCGATCGCCCCGATGCCGATGATGGCAGCCCGCATGCGCAGTCTCCGGGCGGGACGGTCATCGGCCCGCGGCCGCCAAGTGTCGCGGCGTGGCGAGGGCAGCACAAGCGGCGGTGCCGACGCACCCGCGTCAGGGAAGGATGGGCGTGCGCGGCGCGTAGAACCAGTCGAAGAGCCGGTCGTGAACCCGGTGGACGCGGGGATGCGGACCGTCGTCATGGGTTCCGGTCCGCGGAGCGCACGGCCCGTGGTAGATCGGGCCACAGGTTGGCGCACCACGCATGCCGACCAGGTCGAGAGGCTGCGGCGGGAGGGCCGGATGGCACGGCGGCGGAGGCACGCAGGTGGGCAGCAGTCGGGGCTCGCCGCAGCGATGGAGAGGCTCGAGCGGCGCGTACCAGTCGGTCGCAGTGTCGCTCCGCGGCGGCAGCATCCTGGCGAGCACGTCGCTGCGATCCGGCTGGGCGGAGGATGTGTCGCCCGGTTTCTCGGCCGGTCGCGGATCGATGTCCGATGCCAACGCCCCCGAAACCACAAGCGAGGCGACAGCGATGGCGGCAGCCAGCGTCACCACGTGCGTGCGATGCTCCGCGACGAGCGGTATCATCAGAAGGTCCTCCTGCCGACTGATCGACAGGCGGGCATGCCACGCTGAAATGTGGCGGTCTGCAGACCGACCTCCGCGGCGGTTCGGGGAGGTCCGGGCCGGCGGGGCGAACTGCCGCGGGTTTGCGGCCGCGCGTCACCACTTGCCGAATCACATGCATCTTCCAGATCCGGCCCGGCTGATCGCCGCCCTGACAGCCGCCGACCGGCGGCTCGTGGTGGTGTCGACCGGCGGCGGGGCGGGCGTGATCCCGCACCTGGTGACGACGCCCGGCGCGAGCATCGTCGTGCTCGACGCGCAGGTCCCCTACGCCCGGGCGGCGGTCGATCAGCTGCTGGGCGGCCCGCAGGATTCCTACTGCTCGCCGAAGACCGCGCGACGGCTCGCGGCCGCGGCCTGGGAGCGGGCGATCCGCCTTGATGCGTCCGAGCCCGCCGCCCCGGAGCCGGGCCGCGCCGTCGGCCTCGCGATCGTGGCAAGCCTGAAAACGTCGCGGCCAAAGCGCGGAGGACATCGCATCTGCGTGGCGGTGCAGACGCTCGAGACGACCTGCTCGGCGGAGCTCATGCTGCTCAAGGACGCCCGATCGAGGGCCGACGAGGAACACGTGGCGGCAGCCCTGGCCCTCGACATGCTGGCGGAGGCCACGCGGCTTCCGGCCGAGTGCCGCGGCGACGTTGCCGGACTGCTTCACGACGGCGAACGGGTCGCCCGCGACATCGTGACGGCCCCGGAAGGGTGGCGGGATCTGCTCGGTGGTCGGCGGAGCGTCGCGGCCGCCTCCGGAGACCACACGCCGGCCCCCGGCAGCCTCGTGTTTCCCGGCTCGTTCGATCCGCTTCACGAAGGGCACCGCCTGATGGCGAGGATCGCCGAGGAGATCGCGGAGCGGCCGCTCTCGTGGGAGCTCTCGGTCACCAACGTCGACAAGCCGCTGCTCGACTATGCGTCGATCCGTGATCGCGCGGCGCAGTTTGCTGGCCAGCGGCTCTGGCTCACGAGGGCGGCGCGATTCAAGGAGAAGCTCGAAATCTTTCCCGAAGGCACGTTCGTGATGGGCGCCGACACCTACGCCCGGCTCGCCGACCCGAGGTATTACGGCGGCTCGGCGGCCGCCGCCGACGAGGCGGTCGAGGCGATCGCAGAACGGGCCCGAGGCCTGATCGTATTCGGACGGATGCGAGACGGCACGTTCGAAGACGCTGCCCAGATCGACGCACCGCAGCGGCTCCGCGACGTGAGCTACTTCGTTTCGCAGCGGGAGTTTCGCCTCGACATCTCGAGCACCGAACTGCGGCGTCAGGACATCGCGCGGCAGGAGGCGGCATGCGACGGCTGACACGCTCGCCACGCCTCGCGTCGCCGGCCTGGCTGGCGGTGCTCGCCGCCATGTCGATCGCCGCGCCGGCGCGGGCCGACGCACTCGCCGACACGCTCGCCCCCCACGTGGGAAAAACGATCGACGTGGTGGAACTCGGCACCGGCAGGCGGTTCGTGCGGCCTCTGCTCGTGGGCGTCGTCCAGAAGGATGACGCCGTCACCGGCCTGCGGCTCCGGGCCGAGGGCCACAAGGCCGTCACCACGGTATCGCGGTCCGCCATCGCGAAGATTGTGGTCGATCGGGAGACGGTGCACGAAGGCCAGCCCGCGGGCAAGGCGTTCGCCCAGCTCCGGGGTCGCCGGGCCCGCGAGACGTACGACCGCCAGGTCGAGCAGTCGATGGCCCGCATGGAGGCCAACGGCGTCGCCCCGTGGCCGAACCTCACGGCCGAGCAACATGCCGCCGAGGTGAAGTCGCTGATGGCGTTCGTGGCCGAGCTCCAGCAGAGGTTTCCCAGGCTCGACGTCAGCGAGACGCACGAGTTCCTCGTGGCAAGCGACATTCCCGCGGCCCAGTTTGCGCCGTTCGTGGCCGACCTCGATGCGATGCACGACTTCCTCTGCGACCTCTACGGCATTCCGACGGGCGAGCCGCTCTGGAAGGGCAAGTGCCTCGTCGTCGCCTTTCTCGACGAGGCCGACTACGCCGCGCTGGAGGAGGGTGTGCTCAAATCCGGCCTGCAGGGCACGCACGGCGTCTGCCACCAGCGGAGCGACGGCCGCGTGATCATGGCATGCCATCGTGGCGCCGACCCGGCCGCCTTCGCCCACATGCTCGTGCACGAAACGAGCCACGGCTTCAACCACCGCTGGATGTCGCCCCAGCAACTGCCCAACTGGCTCAACGAGGGCATCGCGGAATGGGTGGGCACCCGCGTGGTGAGGAACTGCGACCAGGTGCCGCTCAAGGAGGCCCGCGCCGTCGCCTTCATGCGGGCTCAGGGCACGCTCGGCCCGGGCTTCTTCACGGCGGCGAACATCCAGCCGGTGCAGTATGGCATGGCGTCGGGCATGGTGCGGATGCTGATCAGCCGCGACGCCCGGAAGTTCGCCGAGTTCGTGCGAAGCATCAAGGAGGGGACGCCGGTCGAGGATGCGCTCCAGCAGACCTTCGGCGGCTCGCTCGACGACCTCGTGAGGGCCTACGGGGCCACCGTCGGCGTGCCACACCTCGCCCGCGAGGCGGAGTAGCCGCTACGACCTCGCCCGACGCCACGCCGCGAGCATCGTCAGCCAGAATCCCAGAAACGCGGCGACGCAGGCGAGGACGACGAGCATCCGCCGTGGGTCGTGGTTGAGCCGCCAGGCACCAATCGCGTGAAACACGCCCCAGGCCACGATGCCGACCATGATCCAGCGGATGATCCGCTCGGCACCGGGGGGAGAAACGTGCGTCGCCATGAACGCATGGTAGCCGCAAGGCAGCCGGTGGCGTCTCGCCGCGGAGCAGGCGGCGAAAAAAAAGGCCCCCGGAACGGCCCAGGTACCAGGGGGGCGGAGAACCTGGACCGTTTCCGGGAGCGATTGGACGGACGTGCCTGAGGTGCCTTCTCGAGGTCGGCGGCTGGCTTCCGTGCCGCCGCCGACTTCGAGTGGGGCGGGCGTTGCACCAGCCCCATGGCCTTCAGGCGGGGGGGACAATAGGTGGGCCTATTTCGTGGGTCAATGCCGATTCACTCGCCGGTTGTTCACTGAAAAAACCGCTTCCACGGCTTTGCAGCCTTCCCAGGTTTCCGCGGGAGTCGATGGCTCGTGGCCGACTGGGTGGACCGGGAGGATCGGGCTGAAACGGGTATGATCCCGACGCTTTCCCTTTGGAGATTCGATGCCATGGCCACAAGCCTTCCGCTCACCCCGCAGTCGTCCGCCGCCATTCCCGGAGCCGGTGCCCCGCCGACCGCCGAAGCCTGGGAGGCCGCGTTTGCAGCCGCACGTCCCTACGCCGACTTCCTCGCGAAGCACGCCACGCCCGACCAGCAGGAACGGTGGGCCGCGCTGCACGCGAAGGTGGCTCTCACGCCCGACCAGCGGCGGCTGCTCGGCGGGTTCGTGCGGCGCATGCCGGTGCTCGTGCTCGCCGGCGCGTGGTGCGGCGACTGCGTGAACCAGTGTCCGATCTTCGCCCACTTCCAGGCGGCCGCCCCATCGCTCGATGTGCGGTTTCTCGATCGCGACGCCCTGCCCGACATCGCAGCCCACCTCAAGGTCTGCGGCGGCCAGCGGGTGCCGGTGGCGGCGTTCTTCAGTGAGGACTTCTCGCCGATCCTCTTCTATGGCGACCGCACGCTCTCCGCCTATCGTGCCGCGGCGGCCAAGGCCGACACGTCGTGTCCCACGGGGGCGGTGGCTCCACCCGCCGACGCGCTGGCAGGGGCGGTGGCCGACTGGCTCGATCAGTTCGAGCGGGTGCACCACATCCTGCGGCTCTCGGCGCGGCTGCGGCAGAAGCACGGCGACTGACCATGACGAGTCGCGAACGCTGGACGGTGTACCCGCTGCTCTTTCTCGCCATCGGTTTGGCCCTGCGGGCGGCGACGATTCCGCCGGCCGACATGGAGGTGGACACGATCGAGGCCGGCCGCGTGGTCTGCGGCGAGATCGTGGTGACGTCGGAAGACGGCACGAAACTCGTCCACATCGGCCGGGTGAAGGGGGGCGGCGGCGGCCGGATCGAGATCAGTGATCGCACGGGCGCCGAGGCGGTCGCGTTTGGCACGGGGCCCGAAGGCCGCGACGGCACCGTGGAGTTCTTCGACGCCGACGGCCAGACGACCGGCCTGATCGACGCCACGACCATCGAACCCGCGAAGCCCTGACTCCGGGCCCGCATCTTTTCCAAGGCCCGTACCAGCCCGACGCCGTCGTGGGGGCGGACCATCACCAGACGCCGCCTTCAGCGAGACAACCCCGCCACAACAACCGACCGCGAATACACCCGGCAGGACTCGAACCTGCAACCCTCGGTTCCGAAGACCGATGCTCTATCCATTGAGCTACGGGTGCGTGCGGTCAATCGTACCGGTTTTGCGGCCGGGTCAACCGCGGCGGGCATCCCGGGCCGCGGCAGGGCCGCCCGAAACCGGACGTCAGCCATTCCGTCGTGTATCCTTGCGGATGGAGGATCGACCGGGCAGACGGTGACGGGGCATTTTCCCGCGAAAGCGGGCCCTGCCGCGGGCGAGTACGACATGGCTTTGATCACTCTCCGCGTCCTGCACGGCGCCGACCGCGGCCGTGTGTTCCATGACCTGCCCACGCCGGTGACGATCGGCCGCGAGGAGGGCAACGTGATCCAGCTCAACGACGAGCGGGTCAGTCGCTACCACCTCAAACTCCAGGAAGACAACGACAAGATCGTTGCCACCGACCTGGAGAGCACCAACGGCACGAAGGTCAACGGGGAGGACGTCCAGGTGCGGATCGTCCGCCACGGCGACATGATCGCCGTGGGCCGCTCGCTCCTCCTCGTCGGCTCGCACAGCGACATCGACCGCCGCATCGCCGAGGTGTCGGCCCGGCACCAGCCGGCGGCCAACGGGCATGCCCGGCAGCTTCACGATCGGATGAAGCAGATCGCCAGCCATCAATCGGATGTCGTCGAAGACGTGTCGAACCTGAGGTCGCCGCTGCTGCCCTCCGGTCCTCCACCCCTGCCGGAGCGTCTCAGCCCAGCGCAGTCGGCGGAACTCGCCGAACTGCTCGACTACGTTCAAGCGGTGCTCCGCGAGGCGAGCGAGGCGGCGGTGATGCGGGCCGGCGGCGACAGGGTGG
>JAGWWA010000071.1 GCA_018970605.1 Planctomycetota bacterium
GCAAACCGCTCGGCGGGCGTGAGCGCCGTGTCCACACTGCCGAGCGAAAAATCGGAACCGACGGCCATCGCACACCTCCGCGAGCATTGTAGCCACCAGAAAGCGTAACGCCGTAAGGCGTACGGCCCGCCCAGGAAGCGTAACGCCGTAAGGCGTACGGCCAAATCCGCGCCGCCCACCACCAAACGCGAACGGCCGGACCGTTGCCGGTCCGGCCGCTGCCTGTGCGGTCACGTCAGGTGGCGTTCACCGCCGACGGCCCGGGCTCAGCCGAGCCGATCGAGCAGGCGGTCGAGGGCGATGTCGAGCTTGTCCGGCGTCTCGTAGGAGCCGTCGGCGATCGCCGCCTTGATCGCGGCGACGCGGTCGAAGCGGATGTCACTCGTCGCACCCGCAGCCTTCACGGCGTCGACCGACAGCGTCACCGCATCGTGCACCTCGCCCACGCCTTCCTGGCGGGCGGCGGCCTTGGCGGACTGCGCCGCCTCGACGCCCTTCACGGCACCGAGACCCTGCGAACCCTGCGTCGAAAACACACCGAAGATGTTCATGATGTCACTCCTTGGCAAGCCGTCGTTCCGAACCCCCGTGATCCCCGCACGGCCGCTTCTACGCGGCACACCGGCGGAGAGTTCAGCGAGTCGTTCGCGATTTCGGACCTGCTTTCTTTCCTCTCGTCATTGTTGCCGCGCTTCCGCGTTCCGGCGACTCCAGTCGTCGGACAGCGGCCGGTCGTGCTGCCGACCCGGTCGCCGCGACCAACTTTTCTTCATCGACCAGCCACACCGAAAACTTCACCGAAATTTTTTCTTACCAGTTTTTCCCGTCCTGCCGATCCGCCCGACCGCGGCAGCCACCAGACCGTGGCAACCACGTGGGCTTCCCAGCCTGCCCGGCCTGCCTACATCGCGAACTCGGGCTTCCGCCGTCCGAGCTGGCCCTGGAGCCGCTCGACGATGGCACTGTGCATCTGGCTGACGCGGCTCTCGGAGAGGTCGAGGGTGGCCCCGATCTCCTTCATCGTCAGTTCCTCGTAGTAGTAGAGGATAATGATCAGCCGCTCGTTGCGGTTGAGGCCCTTGGTGACCAGCCGCATCAGATCCGACTTCTGGATCCGCCGGGTGGGATCTTCGCCCTTCTTGTCCTCGAGGATGTCGATCTCGTGGACTTCCTTCGAGCTGTCTGTCTCGCACCACTTCTTGTTGAGGCTCACCAGGCTCACGGCGTTGGCCTCGATGAGGAGCTTCTCAAACTCCTCGCGGGAGAGCCCCATGTGCTCGGCCACCTCGGCATCGGCCGGCGCCCGGCCGAGCTTCGCCTCGAGCTGCTTGATCGCCTCGTTGAGCTTGCTGGCCTTGCTGCGGACGAGCCGCGGCACCCAGTCCATCGTGCGGAGCTCGTCGAGCATGGCACCGCGGATTCGCGGCACGCAGTAGGTCTCGAACTTCACGCCCCGCGACATGTCGAAGGCGTCGATCGCGTCCATCAGGCCGAACGTGCCGGCCGAGACGAGGTCGTCGAGTTCGACGCCGTCCGGCAGCCGCGACCAGATCCGCTCGCCGTTGTACTTCACCAGCGGCAGGTACTGCTCGATCAGACGGTTGCGGAGATCCTCGTTGGACTGGTCGGCCTTGAACCGCTTCCAGAGTTCCAAGGCTTCTTCGGCCGACAGCTGGGTCGCGTGATATGCCACGTCATCCTCCTTGACAGGTTCTCGATCTCGCCTGCGTGAGGCCGCGGCTCCGCCGCCTGCCTCCGCACCGTGGGCCGCCCCGAAGGGCCGGCCATCGTCACCGTCGAGCCTGCTGCACCGACCAACTTCGTGTCATCGGCAGCCGCACGACGCTCTCTTCACACATTTCCGGGATGCCCCGGCACTCTTCGCAGGTTCTCCAAAGTTCCAGATCGTTTCCGGTGGTTCGCATCAGCCCGTCCGCATCAGCGCGTCATGGATCGCTGTGTGGCTGGCTCGAGCCGAACCCGTCGCTTCCCCTCCGGGGTTTTTGTCTGCAGGGCAGTCGTCATCCGTTGGTTGCCTCTTCCGGTCGATGTCCCGATTGTCAGGCGGCTCGTGCCGCCTCCGCCGAGCCCACCGTCGCGAATACCTCGAGCCGCGACTCGTCGAGCGTCTCCTCGTCGGCGAGTACCACGACGTCGGGCAGGTGACGGCCGACCGCCTCCCGCACGAGCCGCCGCGCCGCCGCCGGCACGAGCAGCACGGGCTGACCGCCTCGCTCCACGGCCGTCCGCACCGCACGCCGCACCTCGGCGACGAGCTTCGCGGAGACCCGCGGCGCGGTGCCCCGGGCCGACTTCGTGATCGCGTCGACCGCGTCGCCGGCGAGCCGCACCGCGGTGAGCCTGCCCTGGGGATCGCGCGCCCGGCGGCAGATCGTGCCTGCCAGCCGGCGCCGCACGATCTCGGCGAGCTGCCACGGTTCGGCCGCTTCGGCGGCGTGGTCCGACATGAGTTCGAGGAGTTCGGCGAGGGGCCGGATCGGCACGCCCTCGCGGAGCAGGCACTGGAGCGTCCGCTGGATCCGGGCCACCGAGAGCACGCCCGGCACGATCTGTTCGACCACCGCCGGCTGGGCCGTCCGCAGCGATTCCACGAGCCGGTTGGCGGCGTCGCGGGTGAGCAGCCTGTCGGCCCGCCGCCGCGCGGCAGCCTCGAGCGATCGCGACACGACGCCCGCGTCATCGAGCACGGTCGCCCCGCGAAGCCGACAGGTCTCGGCCTGCGCGTGCCCAACCCACGTGCCGGTGCGGCCCGAGAGCGGATCGATCGCGGCGTCGCCATCGACCGGCGAAGGCGTTCCCGGCGGAAGCACCGCCAGCATCCGCCCGGCGGGGATCTCGTCCTCGACCACCGCATCACCGGCCACCGTGATCCGGTAGCCGCGATCGGAGAGGGTCAGGTCGTCGCGAAACGCCACCTGCGGAAGCACGACTCCCAGGTCGGCGGCCAAGGCGGTCCGCAGCGCGGTCACTCGCTCGAGCAGCGGCCCATTGCCCGCCACCAGGCCGACGAGGCCGCGGCCGATCTCCACCACCACGCGGTCGTCGGTGAGCATATCGGCGGCGGGCATCGACGCCTTCGCTCCGGCCTTGGTGGGAGCCCCGGCCCTGCTCGACCGAACGGCGGCGAACTCGTGATCGGCTTCGTCATCGGCATCAGACTCGATCGCAGGACGACGCCCCAGCACCACCGCCGCCGTCAGCGTGACCGCCGCCATGCCCGCCAGCGGCAGGAACGGCAGGCCGCTGAGCGACAGCAGGGCCAGGAACACGCCCGTGATCGCCAGCACGTGGGGCTTGGCGGTGAACTGCCGGCTCAACTCCCGCGAGAGGTCGACCGATTGGCTCGACCTCGAGATCAAGAGGCCGGTGGCGACCGAGATGAAGAGCGCGGGGATCGAGGCCGAGAGGCCGTCGCCGATCGTCAGCCGCGAGTAGACGTTGAGGGCCTTCTCGACCGGCATGCCGTGCTCCACGACACCGATCGCCAAGCCGCCGAGGATGTTGATCGCGGTGATGATCACGCTCGCCACCGCCTCGCCGCGAACGAACCGGCTGGCCCCGTCCATCGCGGCGAAGAAGTCGGCCTGCCGCTGGAGGTCGAGCCGCATCCGCCGCGCCTGTTCCCGGGTGACGGTGCCGGCGTTGACCTCCGTGTCGATCGCCATCTGCCGGCCCGGCAGGCCATCAAGTGCGAATCGGGCGGCCACCTCGCTCGTCCGCGTGGAACCGGCGGTGATCACCACGAACTGCACGATGGCGATGATCGCGAAGATCACCCCACCGACCACGAGGTTGTTGGCGGCCACGAACTCACCGAAGGCCTCCACCACCTCGCCCGCCGCGGCGGTTCCGTCGAGGGCGGCACGCGAAAGGATCAGCCGGGTCGTGGCGATGTTGAGCACGAGTCGCACGAGCGTGATCCCGAGCAGGAACGTGGGAAACACGCTCATGTCGAGAGGCGTGCGGGCCGCGAGCGCCCCGAGCAGGGCCAGCACCGACACCGTGAGGTTCACCGCCAGCAACACGTCCACCAACGGGGCCGGCACGGGCGCGAGCACCACCAGCACGGCCAGCAGGATGGCCGTGGGGATCGCGAAGTCGAGGATGTGGGCGGCGAGGGGACGACGGAGGGCCGCCGCCGCGCCGGATGGCTGTGCCATGCGCTGCGAAAACACCGGGGGTGTCCCCGCCGGGCACCGGCCCGACGGGAGGTGGGACGGTAGCGGCGGCCGCAGCCGCGAGTCCAGACCGCTCACCGATCCGTTCACCGATCCGGGAAACGGCTACACTCGCGGAAAAATCGCCCTTGCGGCCCCTCGCCTCCGATACCGCCATGCACTTCAACCGCTTCGGACTCGCCTTCGACTATCCCGACAACTGGTCGGTGGACACCGACGACTCGGCCGACCGCTACGCGACCGTGACGGTCTACGCACCCGGCGGCGGCTTCTGGTCGGTGAGCGGCCACGCTCCTGGGGGCGACCCTCGGGAACTCTCGGCGGCGGTCGTCGTGCAGATGAAGAAGGAGTATCAGGACCTCGACAGCGAGGCGGCCAGCGACGACGTGGGTGGCCAAACGCTTCCCGGCTTCGACATGAACTTCTACTGCCTCGACCTCACCAACACGGCGCAGGTACGGACGCTCGAGACGCCCGACGCGATCTACCTGATCGTCTGCCAGGCCGAAGACCGCGAGTGGGACGAGATCTCGCCCGTGTTCGCGGCCATGACGACGAGCTTCGTGACCGCGACCGGGGCGACCGAGCCGGACGACGACGATTGAGCCCGGTCGAGTGCATGAATCCGGTCGAGTGCATGAGCCCGGCCCATGCCGGCGGGTCGCGGAAAGACGGCCGTGCCCCGGAGATGGTCCGGGGCGAATGTCGCCACACCCGAGCGACGCATGCCTAAGGTCCGCGACCCAGCCGGGCCGACCGCGGGTCCACCACCCACGGCATGATCACCGTACGTCGCTCGCCGAGTGCCGGACCACCACCCGCACAAAAATCGCTTTCGACCGTGCTGACGAGGCAGGTCGGGAGGGTTGGGGGGGCCGCCCGCCGCCCAAATTGCTACCATTCCGTCCGCCACCCGCTCGATCGCCCCCTGCCGCCCCCTTCTCCCGGGATCCACCCGTGTTCCTGCTCGCTGACGCCGCCCCCGCTCTCGACGGCCAGATCACGATCAACCACTGGATCGCCTTCGCGATCTTCGTGACGGTGATGCTGGTCCTCGACCTCACCGTGTTCCACAAGAAGTCGCACGAGCCGTCGCTCCGCGAAAGCGCCTTCTGGACCATCTTCTGGTCGGCCCTCGCCCTCGCCTTCAACGGCCTCGTCTGGTGGTGGCTGGGCAGCAAGCCGGCGATCGAGTTTCTGACGGGCTACCTCGTCGAATGGTCGTTGTCGATGGACAACGTCTTCGTGTTCGCGGTGGTCTTCGCCTACTTCGGCGTGCCCCTGAAGTACCAGTATCGCGTGCTCTTCTGGGGCATCCTCGGCGCCGTGATCATGCGGCTCACATTCGTGCTCCTCGGGGCCGAACTGGTCGAGCGCTACAAGTGGGTGATGTGGCTGTTCGGCGGCTTCCTCGTCTACACGGGCATCAAGCTCGCCTTCGGAGGCGGTGATCACGAGCCGGGCGAGAACGCGATGATCCGCTTCTTCCGCCGGTTCATTCCGGTCTCGAAGGAGCCGGCCGGCGACCGGTTCTTCGTTCGTGAGAACGGCAAGCTTCTGGCCACGCCGCTGTTCCTCGTGCTGCTCGTCGTGGAGAGCACCGACGTGCTCTTCGCCGTGGACAGCGTGCCGGCGATCCTCGGCGTGGTCTCGCCCGGCACCCACTACATGCGGTTCATCGCCTTCACGTCGAACGTGTTCGCGATCCTCGGCCTGCGGGCGCTCTACTTCCTGCTGGCCGGCGTGATGGACCTGTTCCGGTTCCTCAACTACGGCCTCTCGGCGGTGCTGGTGTTCGTGGGCTGCAAGATGATCGCCGAGGCGGCCCGCCACAACGAGTGGCTGGCGGCCCAGGGTGGCTGGGACGCCCACGCCAAGGGGCACCTCGTGCATCCGGCGGTGTCGCTGCTGATCATCGTGGGTCTGATCGGCGCCAGCGTGGCCGCATCGCTCGCCTTTCCGGAGCGGCGGGACGGCAGCGAGATCGCCGGCGAAGGCTCGAAGCCGGGGCATTCGTAGCGCGTCCGCCGCGCAGGTCTCCAGCGTGCGGCTGGGTCTTTCTTGGCCGCGCCCCCATCGCTTACGCGATTGGGCTTCCTGATCCCACGTCAGCAGCGCGGCTGCGGCGATTGCATTCCGTTCTACAGGTTTTCAACCTGTGCCGACCCGCCGACCTGCTCCGATCAGAGCGCGTCTTCGGTGCGGAGCGTGACCTCGATCAGCCGCTCCATCACCTCGGCCGGCGACTCGTGCGGGAAGTTCGTGAGCACGACCTCCTTCGCGTAGAGCTTGCCGATGTAGCGGCGGTGCCTGGCCGCCGCGGTACGGCTGGCGAGGAAGTCGCGGTGTGCCGAGTTGATCACGATCTCGTTTTTGCTGGAGTCGTAGCGGCTCCGCCAGGGCTGGCCGTGCTCCGCCTCGAGTCGGTAGCCGGGCAGGCCGCGGCCGCCGGCCGCGTCGGCCAGCGGATCATCCACGAACTTGAGCTCGACCTGATCGGCGACCTCGATCTCCCCCTGCCGCGCGATCACGCCCACCGTCACGACACCGGCTGACGACGAAGCCACCCGACACGACGGGCCGTCGGTCGCGATCGCGGCCGAGCCCGAGAGGATCCTCCACGTGAAGAGCACTCCGGCGGCGAGCGGGATATCCACAGCATCGCGGGCCGTCGCGGAGAAGAGGCAGGAGTCGCCCGGCTGCCGCCGGGGCGTTCGCGGCGAGATCCGCACCGAGGCGAGCGGCCCGGGGTCGGCCGCGAGGAGCGGCCGCGGAGTCGAACTGCCTGCCTTTCGCGAGCGGCCGTCGCCCTCTGCGGGGAGTTCGCCCGCCACGCCGGGCCGGCCCTGAAGCGCCGGCGCCGCCTTCGGAATGTCGAAGAAGAGGTATTCCTCGGCCGGCAGATCGGCGAGCGCCGAAGCAAACGCCTTGTGCACCTGCTTGAGCAGCTGCCGGCTCGCCCGTTCGGCCTCGGCCTGCTCGCGTGAGGCCATCGCCTCGCGGATATCCTCCTCGATGGCGGCCGCGGCCTCGACGAGCGCATCGAGCGCGGCGTCGGGCACGATGCCCGAGCGGGTGCCAGGTGCGAGGGTGAGCGGCTCGAAGTCGATGAGCCCCTCGAGCCGCCGATCGGTCCACGGGGCATGCTGGAAGGGGAGGAGTTCGGTCACGTCCCTGAGCACGCGGGTGCCGTCCTTGCAGACGGCAATGCCGGGCTCGCCGGTGGCCTGCTCGCCGCGGACGTAGACCTCGACGTTGATGTCGCCCAGAGGCGTCGGATAGCGACGCGGAATCTCGAGGCGGTCGCCGTCGAACTCTCGGGGCACGACTGCGATCTGCTTGCGGGCGACGCTGTCGATCACCTCGATCGCGGCGCCAGACCGGCGGATACGGTCGCGAAGCTCGGCCGACAGGTAGCGGGCCACCTTCTCGCCGGTGACGAGGTTCTTGGTCGCCTCGAGGAGCGGGCCGACGATCACCCGCGTGCCGCCGGTGACCAGGCGGCTCTTCACCGGGCGGATCTCGTATCGTCGCTCGCCGCGGACGAGCCGCAGTTCGCGGAGGCCGCGGGCGCCGCCCGAGACCATCCGCAGTTCCTCGCCGAGGCTCCAGAAGGAGAGCAGGCCGATGCCAAACTCCCCATGCACGCCACGCCGCTGGGCGGCATCGAGGTGCCGCTTCATCGAATCGCAGAGATGCGTCGCGATCCGCTCGAAGTCGGGCTCACCAGACTCGTCGGACGCCACGCCCCGGCCGTCGTCGGCCACCTCCAGATACGTCTTTCCCTGGGAGCGGCGGCGGACGATCCGCACGTGCATGGCCCCGGCGTCGATCGCGTTTTCGGTGAACTCGCAGATCGCCTTGAGCGGATGCGTTTGCGAGTGGGCGATGATCGTGATCGCATTCCACTGGTCGCCGATCTTGAGCGTGCCGGTGGCTGCTGTCTGGGTCTTCATGCTGGCGTGCGTCCTCGAGCCACCGAGTCTACCCAGGGCTGGCCGCCTCCCGAACGCCCCGCCCCTGCGGCCCGGGCGGCAGGACGATCCGGAACTCCGCGCCCCCAAGGGGCGAGCGGCCGACCGTGATCGTGCCCTGATGGGACTACTCGGGCAGCTGGAACGGCGGCCTCTTCACCTACGGCGGTAGCGTCCTCGCCGATGGGAGCCGCTTCAGCGTGGGCAGCCAGCAGTGGGAGATCGAATACAACTCGTCCACCGGCGGCGACAACTTCACGAGCGACTATCTGCCGAGCAGCAGTTTCGTGACGGTGATGGCCGTCCCCGAGCCCTCCACGCTCGTGCTGGTCGCGATCGGCGCGGGACTCGTGACGCTGGCGGCACGGCGGCGTTCGCGACTGCGATGGATGATGAACCCATGATTGACAGGTGGAAGTTCTTCGAGGCGCAGGTCGGCCGAACAGTCCAGGAGAGCGATGCCGGGTGGTGTCGTGGCTCGTCACCGATCGAACTGGCGGAACTCGTCGAGGATCTCTACGCCACGCGTTGTGATCGGCATACCGAAGCCGGCGACACTCCCTCTCGCGGGCCTCGGTGCAGGCCTCGCCATGGGCCTTCGCCGCGGCCGATTCGTCCCTGCCAGTACCCGATTCGTCCCAGTTTCGCCCGATTCGTCCCCACCGGTGCCTGATTCGTCACTTTTTCGACCTGACGCCCTCACCTCGACAAGCGTAGTTCCTTAGAGTGGACGCCCTACGTTCGTTGCGGGTCTGAAAGCCTGCGTTCCTTCCCTCCTTCCGAAAGCTCACCCATGAACATGCCTCGTCGTTCGGTTCTCCATGGCGCTTCACTCGCCATTCTCGTCTTACCTCTTGCCGCCACGACCTTCACGACGGCCAAGGCCGCCCTGCCGCCGATCGTCTGGGGCTCCCCGCAAACCGTGAGCGGCGACAGCGACGTCAGCACGACCGGATCTCTGGTGTACGCCTTCACGTTCGGTGGCACATCCGCTCCGCCGTCGGCGACGGTGAACGGCGTGACGTTCTCGCCGTTCAGGATTCCTGGTGGCATCGTCACGTCCACCACCGTCGGCAGCGTCACGATCTCGGAGTCTCCGGGCACGCTCTTCGGCAGCAACTCATTCGGCACCGCCTCGGCGCCGTTTTCTGGCCTGAGCAGCAACTATCAGTCGCTCCTCGGGAGCGGTGCCTACGCCGATACACCAGCGAACATCACCGTCTCGCTCGGCGGACTGACGAGTGGCCAGCAGTATCAGGTGCAGTGGTGGACGAACAACTCGTCGAACATCTTGTCGAACTTTGGTGAATCTTTTTCGAACACCACGGCAACCGCCGTCAACGCGGTGACGCTCGACGCCAATACGACCAACATCGTGGGAGGTGTCGGTCAGTACGCGATCGGCACGTTCACCGCGGCTGGTACGACCCAGCCGTTTATCCTCTCGGAGACGGCCGGTGGTTTCAATCCGTTGATCAATGCCCTGCAGGTCCGCCTGGTTCCCGAGCCGACCACGTCGGCAATCGTCCTGCTCGGGGCAGCCGCCGGCTTCGTTGCATGGCGGCGACACTCAGCCCGGGCATCGAGCCGCTGATCCCGCGACGCTGACATCTCGATAGAGCGCCTCGTGGGCTGCCGCCATGGCCGCCGCGGAGTGCCTTGACCGGGCGAGGAGATGGCCGTGCCTGCCGAGGCGGCCGGCCATCTCCTCGTCGGTGAGCACGGCGCCGATTGCACGGGCGAGATCGGCAGGATCGCCCGGGGCATGCAGGAGGCCGGCCTCCTCGGAATCGAGCAACTCGGGAAACGCCCCGTGGTTCGATGCCACCACCGGCACGCCCGCTGCGAGGGCCTCGATCGCGGAAAGACCCTTCGCCTCGGCCCGCGGCGTCGGCAGGGTGAACACGTCGATCGAGTTGAGCAGATCGAGCTTTGCCTGACGGTCGATCTGGCCACACCAGCGAAAGCGGTCGGCGACGCCAAGGTCGCGTGCCAGCGCGAGGCAGGAGGCGATGTAGTCGCGTTCGGTGTCGATCGTTGCGCCGGCCGCCACGATCTCCACATCGTGCCGGGCCGCCACCATGGGCAGCGCCCGCACGAGCTGATCAAGCCCCTTCTCCGGGCAACCACGGGCGACGAAGCCGACCACCGTGCGCCCGCCTCGCGAGCGCCGCCGTGCGGAGAGGTCGGGCGGCTCCGGCGGAAATCCGGCGAGATCCACGCCGTGCGGAATGACGGCGATCCGCTCTGGTGCCACCCCGAGCCGGCCGCCCATGAAGCCCGCGTTGAAGTGGTTGAAGGCCACGAATCGGTCCACGTCGGCCGCCCGTTCGCGGAGCAGGGTGCCGATCCGCGAGCGATGCGGCTCGGGGATCGCGTCGATGAACACGTCCTCGCCTGAGAGGCTGCAGACAATCCTGGCTCCGGTCGCCTCACGGATCGACCGCGCCAGACCGAGGAGCAGAACGTTGGAGAGATGGACGACATCGGGCCGCGCGTCGGCAGCCAGCCAGCGGGCGAGCTTGGCCACTTCCTTCCGCTGCCGGCCGTGCTCCCCTTCGAGGGTCGAGACGGTGAGCGGTCCAAGATCGGTCGCCCGGGCGCCGCCAGTGCGAGACGACAGCCATTCGAGCAGGGGCCGCGAATCGAGCGGGGCGTCGAGGAACGTGGGCGTGTGGCGAAACAGGGCCACGTGCTCCTGCAGCCAGACGTTCACGCCACCCATCACGACCGTCCGCTCGGCGACGTTCTCCTCATCGGTGGTGGTGGGCACGAACGCCGGCACGAGGATCGCGTCGCAGCCACGGCCGCGGAGCGCCCGGATGAGGGCGTTGTCGTGCAGGCAGGTGCCGCAGATGCGGCCACCGGCCCCGGCGGTGATGTGGACGATTTTCATGGCAGCCATCGTAGCCGCAGGTTTTCAACCTGCGGTGAAACACGGCACAGGTTGAAAACCTGTGCTACTGGGGAACTCGTAGCCGGAGGTTTTTAACCTGCGGTGAAACACCGCACAGGTTGAAAACCTGTGTTACTGGCGGCCTTCGAGGTGCACGAGCACGAGCGCCAGGTCGGCCGGTGTGATCCCGCTCACGCGGCCCGCCTGGCCGAGCGTCCGCGGCCGGATGCGGGCCAACTGTTCCCGCGCCTCGGCGCGAAGGTGCCGCACGTTCCCGTAGTCGAAGCTCTCGGGAATCATCCGCTGCGCGTGCTTCCGCTGCCGCTCGATACGCTCCCGGTCGAGGGCCACGTAGCCCGCGTAGCGGATGTCGTTCTCGATCTGCACGGCGGCATCCCGCGACACGGCCGCCAGAGTCGGTGCCGCCGCCACCGCATCGGCCCACGTGAACTCCGGCCGCTTGAGAAGATCGGCGAGCGACGTGCCCTGCACGCGCGTGGCCGCGAGCGCCGTGAGCGTGGCCTCGATCTCGGCCGTCTTCGCGGCCAGCCGCTCGACCCGGTGCGGTTCGGCAAGCCCGTACCGTGCGGCCAGCGGCGTGAGCCGGCGGTCGGCGTTGTCGTGGCGAAGGGCGAGCCGATGCTCCGCGCGGCTGGTGAACATCCGATAGGGCTCGTCCACGCCGCGGGTCACGAGGTCGTCGATCAACACGCCGATGTAGGAGTCCTCCCGCTCCAGCACGAGCGGCTCACGACCAGCGGCGGCGAGCGCCGCATTGGCACCTGCCACGAGCCCCTGGGCTGCGGCCTCCTCGTAGCCCGTCGTGCCGTTGATCTGGCCGGCGAAGAAGAGCCCCCTGGCCCGCTTGCTTTCGAGCGTGGCGCGGAGCTGATCGGGCGGGCAGTAGTCGTACTCGACGGCATAGCCATACCGCATGATCACGGCCCGCTCCAGGCCGGGCACCATCCTCACCATCGCGTCCTGCACGTCGCGGGGCAGACTCGTGGAGATCCCGTTGACGTAGATCTCCCGCGTGTGCCGCCCCTCGGGCTCCAGAAAAAGCTGATGGCTCTCCTTGTCGGCGAAGCGAACGACCTTGTCTTCGATGCTCGGGCAATACCGCGGCCCCCGCGACTCGATCTGGCCGGTGAACATCGGCGCCCGGTGAAGATTGGCTCGGATGAGGTCGTGGATCTCAGGCGTGGTCCGCGTGATCCAGCAGACCAACTGCTCTCGGTCGATCGTGTCGGTGAGAAATGAGAACGGCTGCGGCTCGGGATCGCCAGGCTGCTCGTCGAGTTGGGAAAAGTCGATGCTCATGGCCGAAAGCCGGCAGGGCGTGCCCGTCTTGAAGCGCTCGACCACGAGGCCGAGCCGATGCAGGGCCGCCGAAATGCCGGACGTCGTGCCCTCCCCTGCCCGACCGCCGGTCGTCTGCGCCTCGCCGGTGTGCATCACCGCCTGAAGGAACGTGCCGGTGGTGAGCACGACGGCCGCAGCGCGATACTCGGCGTCGCCCCGAACCCGCACGCCCGTCACCCGCCATGCGGGAGCCGACACCCCATCGCCCCCGATCGGCTCGACGAGGAGTTCCTCGACGGTCTCCTGCCTGAGATCGAGGTGCGGCGTCTCCTCGACGATCCGCTTCGCCTCCATCTGGTAGAGCTTTTTGTCGGCCTGGGCCCGCGGCCCGTGCATCGCCGGCCCCTTCGACCGATTCAGCACGCGATACTGGATGCCGGTGGCATCGATCGCCCGGGCCATCACGCCGCCGAGGGCATCGACCTCGCGGACGAGCTGCGCCTTGCCGACGCCACCGATCGCCGGGTTGCAGCTCATCTGGCCGACGGTATCGCAGTTGGTCGTCAGCAGGGCCGTTCGCGCCCCGAGCCGGGCCGCCGCGCAGGCCGCCTCCACGCCGGCATGACCGGCGCCGATCACGAGCACGTCATAGTCGTAGATCGAGGCCATGCCGCGAGTGTAGCAAGGGGCTCGCTCACCACGGTCGGCGTTTCCAGGAAGCCCAATCGCGTAAGCGATGGGGGCATGCTGGTCGCGATGCTCCAGAATCCCGACGGCTGATCCGATCAGGGCGCGGGTGCCTCGATCCGCAGCATTCCCTTCAGCTCGCGAAACTTGGTCGGGCCGACGCCGTCGACCTCCAGCAGGTCGACGACCCGCTTGTAGGGGCGGTGCTCGATGATGCGGTTGGCGAGTGTCTCACCCACGCCCGGGAGCCGCATCAGATCGTCTCGCGAGGCCGTGTTGGGGTCGAGCGTGAAGCCCGCCGGCGTCGGGGCCGACCCATCGATCGCCTGCTTGAGCTCGTGCTCCTCCTGCCGTTCGAGCCGCCGCTCAAGGGGCAGTTTGTCCCAGTCGGTGTGCGCCCAGATGCCGACGCCCCGCTTCGCGGCCTGGAGTTCGAGATCGGCGAGCCGCTCGCGATACTCGTCGCCCGTCTCGCCGGCGGGCGTGCCGCGGGCCACGCCATACGCGCGGGCGAGGCCCTTCGAGACCAGTTGCTCGGCGAGATCGCGGCCGCCCGCGTCGGTCACGAAGGCATAGATCCGCTTGAAGCGGCCGTCGCCGCGACCGTCGGCGAAACTCGTGTGCACGGTAAATGGCCGGCCGAGCAGCCGGCGGGTCTCGGACGTGGCGTCCGCCGCGAGCCGCTTGGCGAACTCGATCGAGGCTGCAGCGTCGGGTTTCACTTCCGCGATTCCGAAGTAGCGTCGTTGGCTTCGCAGCCGCCGTGCGTCGGTCTCACCGTTCACATGATGCTCAGGGCAGTCCACGCCGTAGAGCCGCACGGTGTGCTCGTCGCCGGCCGGCGTGCGCACTCGAAAACTATCGCCGTCAGACCAGTCGGCCGACACGAGCGTGCAGCCCTCGATGGCGACGAGTTCCTCGGCACGAGCCCTCACCCGATCCGCCCCAGCCTGCAGGGCCGCGATGAGCGCCGTCGCGAAGAGCAGTCGGATCAGCAAGCGGCTCATGGCGTCGCCTCACCGGGCTTCGCATCGGGAAACAGCGGCCGGCCGTACGGATTGGCATCCATCACAGGAAAGGCCCGCCAGCCGGGCGCGTCGAAGTGCCACCACTCCGTGGGCAGCGGGATGAATCCCTCGGCCCGCATCGCCTTCTGGAGCGTCTCGCGGTTCGCAAGCAGATCGCCGGGTGCGTCCACGAAGGCGAGGTGCGAGCGTTCGCTGAACTCGTCGAAGGCCGACGGCATCGGCAGTTCACGACCTTCCGCATCGACGAGCGTGACATCCACCGCCGACCCGCGATTGTGCCGGGAGCCCTTGGCCGGATCGGCCACGTATCGCGGGTCGGGCTTGACCCTCCAGAGCGCCTTCTGAACCGCGAGCGGGCGGTAGCCGTCGAACACCTTCAGGCCGAGGCCTTGCCCGCGAAGCGAGGCCTGCACGCGGGCGAGACGATCCGCCGCCGACCGCTCCAGGTAGATCGTGTTGGCGGGATAGAGCCGGATGCCGGTGACGTTGTCGGTTGTGGCATAGCGGTTGTCGAGCACGAACGAGGCATCGATCTCGGCGAGATCGACGAGTTCGCAGCCCGATGGCGGTGTCGCGACGATCCGCAGGCCGCGCTTCGGGCGTCGCTCGGCCAGGCATGCCACGAGGTCGCGAAGCATCTTGGCCTGCTCAGCACGGTGGCCGTGCTCCGCCTCCACGTTCACATACGGGATGCCCATCCGCCCACACCAGACGGAGAGCGAGCCGTCGTCGGCCACGGTCGCGTCGTTCTGCAGGATCACGGAGTGGCCGCGATCGGCGAGCGCGTCGAAGAGCCCTGGGTCGGTCACGAAGAAGAAGTCGTCGGCATCGCCGCCGGGCCGAAGGCTGACTCTGGCGGCGTCGGTGGCGAGCGAACCACCGGGAGCATAGTTCGCCGCGGTGTAGCGGTCGGGCGTGTTGTTGTGGAGGGCGACGATCACATCGACGTCGTCGATCGCGAGCGTCGAGAGCAGTTCGTCGGCGAAGGCGGCCACCACGTCGTCGGCGGGTTGCGACCATTCGGAAAGGGCGGTGAGCGTGGCCCTGCGGCCGGCGGGCGTGAAGATCCGGTTGGGGTCGATGCGGTGCGCCGTGCCGCCGAGCCGAAACGCCACCTCGCGGTTGCCGGTATGCCGCAGTTCGACGAGCCGTCCACCACGGTCGCGGAGCACGTCGCCGGCCGCCTCGACCGCCGTCTCCTCGTCGTCGTGCACGCTCACAAAGGCCACCTCCACCGGCTCGGCCGTCGATGGGAACGCGGTCGCGACGACATCGATCCGCGCGTCGCCCACGACGAACGACCGGGCGGTGGTCGCGTCGTCGGCCGTCGCCGACGGCATCGGCAGCGCCAGCGCGACCATCACCGCGGCCATGACGTTCACGACCCGGCATCCAGGCTGGGTGATAGGAGTAAAGCGTTGTGTCACGAGAGATCGCACCAAGGACGCCGCGGCCCACCTATCGTATCGTCGGCCGTCGCCTGCCACGAAACGGCGCGCACGTGGCGAGCGAGGGGCTGTCCATACCTGTATGCCGTCGTTGCTGACGAGTGAAGTGTGGGATGGCAATCCTGTTCGGCACGGCAGATGCAGGGGGAGTCGACCAACGTCTGGCCTGACTCAAGGTCCCTCGTAGCAAAGGTTTTCAACCTGTGTCTGTCCATCGCGGCGGCTCGGGGAGGCGGGTAGGCCCCCATCGCTTCCGCGAGTGGGCTTCCTGAATGCGTCCC
>JAGWWA010000072.1 GCA_018970605.1 Planctomycetota bacterium
GCACGCCCACGTCATGGAGCCAGCGGAGCGCCGCGGCGACCTTCGCCGGATGGGCGAAGAGGCCGAGAAAGGCTTCGTTGGCCGGACGATCCGCCTCGCGGGGCAGTTCCGGTACGGCGGCTCGCACCGCCTCCCAGGTGTCGCGGGCGATCGGCATCTCGTAGAGCATCGAGAGTTCGGCCAGCCGCACGATCTCCCGCAGGCTGCCCGCCACCAGGGGCAGCTGGCCCGGCGCCGCCGCCACGTCGGTCGGCCCCACGCGAAACGTGCCCTCCACGTCGTGGCCGAGCAGACCCTGGGCCAGCGATGCCATCGCGCCGCGGCGCCGGAGCGACCGCAGCAGCGTGTCCACCGCCTGGGCGACCCGCCGGGTGTGCCCGAAGTATTCCCGCATGAATCGCTCGACACCGAGCAGGCCATCACGGGCCTCGATGCCGCGGGCCGCGGCGATCCGCACCTGCTGGTCGCGGGTGAGCTCGTCGGCCGGCTTGCCCGCCGCGAGGTGAAGATCGTTGCGCACCCGCATGAGAAACTCGCGGGCGTCTCGGAGCGCGTCGGCATCGGCCCGGGAGATGCCGCCGGCATGGGCGAGATCGCCGAGGGTCTCCGCATCGTACGCCAGCCGCCCCAGCCAGCGGACGAGCTGGATGTCGCGGAGCCCGCCGGTCGACCGCTTCACGTTGGGCTCGAGCACGAACACCGTCCGCCCGTGCTTGTCGGCCTCGTCGCGGCGGGCGTCGACCAGCCGCTCGACGTGCCGCCGCCGGCCGCGGGCAAGCGCCGTCCGCAGCCGCTGCCGCAGCCGGCGCAGCGGTTCCTCCGCGCCGGCCAGGAGCCGGCAGTCGAGCAGCGAACTCATGATCGTGGCATCGCCGCCCGCCAGCGTCACCGCTTCCGTCACGCTCCGCACGCTCTGCCCCACCTCGAGCCCGGCGTCGAAGAGATCCTGGAGCAGCCGCCGCGCCACGTCGGTGACGACCGGATCACCCCGGCCGTCGTGAAGGATCATCAGGTCGAGATCGGACCAGGGCGCCATCTCGCCCCGGCCGAACCCGCCGTGGGCGACGAGCGCCACGGTGGCCCGGATGCGATCGCTATCGCCACCTGGCAGATCGTCGAGAATGGAACTCCAGACGTCGCGCACCAGGCCGTCGAAGAGTTCGCAGGCCAGCACCGCGACGGCCCAGCCGTCGCCTCCGGCCGCGTGCTGTTCGGCGATGCGCCGGCGGGCTTCCGCGGCAGCGGCGCGGGCAACCGCGGGCCGGGAGGCCGGCATGCCGGCGGCCCCGCTGCCGGTCACGGGTGAATCCACGGGTCGTCGGCCACGCCTGCCTGGCGGTTTGCCACGCGGCCCAGCACGAACAAGAGATCGCCGAGCCGGTTGAGATACTCGATCGCGTTGGCGGGAATCGTGGTGCCGGGTTCGGCGGCGAGCGTCACCACCCGCCGTTCGGCCCGCCGGCAGACGGTGCGGGACACGTGAAACGCGGCCGCCAGCGGCGTGCCCGCCGGCAGGATGAAGCACTTCAGTGGGTCGAGCGTCGACTCATGGCGGTCGATCTCGGTCTCGAGGGCCCGGACGTGGTCGGCGGTGATCCGCTCGTTGGCGGAGTCGGGCGTGGCGAGTTGGGCGCCGAGGTCGAAGAGCTCGCACTGGACGCGGCGGAGCAGGGGGTCGAACGCCGCCGCCACCGAGTGCGTGCGGGCCATGCCGAGATGGCTGTTGAGTTCATCCACGGTGCCGAAGGCCTCGATCCGCGCGTGATCCTTGCGCACCCGCGGACCTCCGAAGAGCCCCGTCTCGCCGGCGTCGCCGGTCTTGGTGTAGATCTTCATGAAACGAGAGCCTCCTGCGCCGTCGAACACCGCACGTATACTGGGTCGCATGCTCCAAACGTGCAACTGGGCCCCGACGGCGATCCTGATCGCCGTGGCAGCGGCCGCAGGAATGAGAGCCGGTCGCGGCGCCGAAGCCACCCCCGCGGTGGACCCGGGACGGTCTACCCTCGAGGCCCGCTTTCTCTCGCCCCCCGTGCTCGTCACCGAAGGAATGACGAAGGCCGGCGAGGGATACTTTTCCCCGGACGGCAGCAGCCTGTGCTACCAGGCGGTGCCGCCGGGCAGGCAGTTCTACGAGATCTTCGTGCAGGGCTTCGACCCAGCGGCCCCTCGGCCGGCGGTGCCGCGGCGGGTGAGCGCCGGTCGCGGCCGGACGACGTGCAGCTGGTTCTCGCCCGACGGCACGCGGCTGCTGTTCGCCTCCAGCCACCTCGACCCCGACGCCGAGGCCACCGAAGCCGCCGCTCGGGCGCAAGCCGAGGACGACGCCCGCGCGGGACGGCGGCGGCGCTACCAGTGGGACTTCGATCCCTGGATGGACCTCTTCACGTCGCGGCTCGACGGCAGCGACCTCGTTCGGCTCACGAGTGAAAAGGGCTACGACGCCGAGTGCTCCTTCTCGCCCGATGGGTCGCGGGTGCTCTTCGTGAGCGACCGCGACGGCGATCCCGACATCTACGTGATGGACGCCGACGGCTCGAACGTGCGGCAGGTGACGAACGAGCCCGGCTACGACGGCGGCCCGTTCTTCTCCCCAGACGGTGAGTGGATCGCCTACCGCACCGATCGGCTCGAGAAAGACCTGCTCCAGATCCACGTGATTCGGGCCGACGGCTCGGGCGACGTGGCCATCACCGCGGGGCAGGGGGTTCGCTGGGCGCCCTTCTGGCATCCGACCCGGCCGTGGCTGATCTGGACGGGCGCCGACCATTCCGACCCGACCGCCCGGCCGAACTACGATCTCTGGATCGCGGCGTGGGGAGTTGCCACGGATGGATCGTTCACCGCGGGCGAGCCGCTGCGGATCACCGACCATCCGGGCGCCGATGTCCTGCCCGCGTTCTCACCCGACGGATCGCTCCTGATGTGGACGGCCAGCCGCGGCGAGGGCTCCGGCGGCCGCGGCCCCACGAGCCAGCTCTGGGTGTGCCGACTCGATCTCGACGCGATCGCCAACGACCTGCCCCCTCCGATGAAAGGCACGACACCATGACGACCCCCGCGCCGCTCGACCGCACGGTCGCGATGATCGGCGGCGGCCAGATGGCCCTCGCCCTCGCCGAGGGCTTCTGCCGCGCCGGGCTGCTCACTCCCGCCGACATCACCGTCTATGACCCGCACCCGCCGGCGCGGGACCGGCTCGCGAGCCGCCTGCCCGGCATCGTCTTCGCCGACTCGGCGCGGGCCGCCGCGGCCGCCGCGAGCGTGGTTTTCCTGGCGGTGAAGCCGCAGCAGGCGCAGGCCGCCTGCCACGAGATCGCCGGCCACCTCCGCCCACACGCCGTGCTCGTGTCGATCGTCGCCGGCCTGCCCACCGCGTCGCTGGCGGCGATGGCAGGGGTGCCCCGCGTCGTCCGCGTGATGCCCAACACGCCCTGCCTGGTGGGCCACGGGGTGTCGGTCGTCTGCCAGACATCCGACGTTCCCGCCCCGGCGGCGGCGCGGGTTCGCGACCTGCTCGGCGCCGTGGGCCACGTGCACGAGGCTGACGAGTTGCAGATGAACGCCGTGACGGGCCTGTCGGGATCGGGTCCGGGCTTCGTGGCGCTGCTCGTCGAGGCGCTCGCCGACGGGGGCGTGAAGGCGGGCCTGCCCCGGCCGCTGGCGTTGGCCTTGGCAGTCCAGACGCTCTCGGGCACGGCCGCGCTTCTGGAACAGACCGGCGAGCATCCGGCGCAGATCAAGGACCGCGTGTCGAGCCCTGGCGGCACCACGATCGCGGGGCTGGCCGTGCTGGAGCAGCGCGGCGTCCGCGGCGCGCTCATCGACGCCGTCGTGGCCGCCGCGAGCCGCGCAAAGGAACTCGGCGGGTGAGGACGCGGAACTCGCGATACCACGGAGGCCCCCATCGCTCACGCGATTGGGCTTCCTGAAATCACATCGAGCGAGCGGCTGCCCGTGCCTCGAGAGCCGGCGTTGCTGACGAGCGCAGCGATGGATGGCGAAGCGAAGTCAGCATCGAGAGAGCGCAGGGCAGGATGCCCGCAGCGAACGTCCGGCGACGGGGCACGGGTGGCCCCTCGCGGGGCGGCATCGTCGGCATGCCCCCATCGCTCACGCGATTGGGCTTCCTGATGCCCCAGCAAGCGTAACGCCGTAAGGCGTACGGCACGGTTTCAGGAAGCGTAACGCCGTCAGGCGTACGGCACGGCTTCAGGAAGCGTAACGCCGTCAGGCGTACGGCTCCCCCTCGCTCAACCCGGCGCTCTCAGCCGCGGCGGCTCTTGCCGGGCTTGCGGGCCTTCGTGACGGCCTTCTTCTTCACGACCCGCGACGCCTTCTTCCTTCCGGCCTTCGTTGCCGAGGCCGCCGAGGCCTTGCTCACCTTACCCGCCGCGGCCTTGCCCGACTTCTTCGCCGCCGACGCGCGGCCCCCGAAGATCGAATCCCAGCCCTCGGCATATGTGCTCGAACTGCCCACGCGAATCACCGACATGATCGCCTCCCTTGGCAACGGGTCACCGTCCGGCATCTCGTGCGCCGGCGGACAAGAATCGTTCGTACCGGCTTCCCGTGGTCAGTGTCAATCCGACACGACCACCAGCGACAGCCTTCCCCATGCCGACGGGATCGCCGCCCGCGCCACACCATCGGGCCCGGACGCCGGGGCCGAGGCCTCGGCGGACACGGCGAGCACGTTCCGCTCGGCCACGATCCCCGTCACGTCACACTCCAGCGTTTCCGGCCCCGCATCCCGCCACTCGAGCGGCCGATCGTTGAGCAGTGCGGTCCGCCACACCGTCGCTGAACCGGGCCCTTCGCAGACGAGCACGAGCCGATCGGACTTCTCGAGGCCGGTCGGCCGTCCGAATTTGCGGACCCATGATCCGCCGGCAGCAGCGGGCGGTTCCCACGCCGCCCCCAGATGGATTGCGTGCCTGGCCATCTGCTCACTCCGGGATCACGACGCCGCGGCCCGTGGTCTCGCCGCGACGCATGCGGTCGGCCCAATCGCCGACGTCCTCGAGGCGGAGGCGGGTGACCGGAAAGCGGCCGGCGATCGCGGGCCAGAACGACGCGAGCCGCGCCCAGAGCAGGATCCGCTCGGCCTGCGTGGGCAGGCTGGCGGCATCGATGCCGGCGAGGGTGACGCCCCGGAGGATGAAGGGATGCACGCTGGTGACGAGGTCGGCCCCACCTGCCATGCCGATCGCCGCCACGCCTCCCCCCGGCCGCACGGCCCTGAGCACGTCCGCGAGCAACGGGCCGCCGACCGTGTCCACCACGCCGGCCCAGCGGCCGGCCACGAGCGTCTTGGGCGTCGGGTCGCGGACCGCATCGGGCGCGACCACCTCGGCGGCGCCGAGATCGCGAAGGACGTCGGTCGCCGCAGCCTTGCGCGAGCAGGCGATCACGCGGTGCCCCGCGGCAGCCAACGCCGCGACCGAGAGCATCCCCACGCCGCCGCTGGCGCCCGTGACGAGCCACGCCTCATCGGGCCGCGCGTGTCGCGGCGAGATGATCGCCTGGAGCCGGTCGCAGGCGAGC
Organism: Planctomycetota bacterium; assembly: GCA_018970605.1. Taxonomy (GTDB): domain Bacteria; phylum Planctomycetota; class Planctomycetia; order Pirellulales; family UBA1268; genus QWPN01. The sequence goes on from JAGWWA010000072.1 coordinate 5,548, forward strand.
AGGGCGGTGAGGCCCGCGGTGCCCAGCGCCATCGCCGCGTCGGCTGCGAGGGCCGCGGGCCGCGGCAAGACGGCCGCCGACGGCATCCGCACACAGCTCGCGAACGCGCCGTCGCGAAGCTCGCCCATGCCATTGCCGGTGACCACCACCGGCGTTCCCGCCGGCAGGGCACCGCCCGGCAGGGCGACCACGCCGGCCGCGTCGATCCCGGGAACGAGCGGCGACGTCCGCATCACGCCCGGATGCCCGGCGCAGCACAGGGCGTCTTTGTAGTTGAAGCCGGCGGCCTCCACGCGAACGACGATCTCGCCTTCCGGCCCGGCCGCTGCCGCGTCCCAGCCGAGGGCCTCGATCCCTGCGGCTGCAGTGCCGTCCGGCAGCCGCCGCACCCGCCAGCACGTTTCCCGCTTGGTGGTCGTCATCTATACTCCGCTCACGCCCGGATCGTACCGCGGCCGCCCCGGACCACACCACAGGAGCCGATGCCGACGATGGGAAACGCCCTCGAGTTCACCGATGACAACTTCCAGAGCGACGTGCTCGGTTCCGCCGTGCCGGTGCTGGTCGATTTCTGGGCCCCCTGGTGCGGCCCCTGCCGGATGATCGGCCCGGTGATCGAGGAGCTGGCGGCCGAGAACGCCGGCACCTTCAAGGTGGGCAAGGTCAACGTCGACGACAACAACCGGCTGGCGATGACCTACAACGTGGCCAGCATCCCCACGATCATGATCTTCAACGGCGGCAAGCTCGTGCAGCAGTTCATGGGCGTGCAGTCGAAGGCGAAGCTCCAGCAGGCCCTCGACGAAGCCAAGTCGGCGTAGCCGGCATCAGGCCCCCGCCGTCGCGAGTTCCTCGACCTCGTCGGCCGTGCCGCGCCACCGCTCCACGGTGGCGTCGTCCACGAAGCCGGCGAGGTCGAAGTTGGACCCCGGCTGGCGGAGTTTCTCCACCGCCTTGGCCTCGATCTGCCGCACGCGTTCCCGCGTGACGTCGAAGATCGTGCCCACCTCCTCCAGCGTGTAGGCGTAGCCGTCCGCCAGGCCGAACCGGAGCCGGAGGATCTCCCGCTCGCGGTAGGAGAGCGATTCCAACGCCCGGGCGATCGTGCCCTGGAGCGACTGCTGGTTGACGCCCTTGAGCGGATCATCCTCCCGGCGGTCGCTGACGAAGTCGCCCACCGAGCCCTCTTCCGACTCGCCGAGCGGCTGATCGAGCGAGACCGGCTTCCGCGACATCCGGCAGATGCACTCGGCCTCCTCGACCGTGAGTTCGGAGAGCACCGCGAGTTCCTCGACCGTCGCGTTCCGGCCGTTCGCCTGGAGGAAGTCGCGCTGCAGGTTCCGCATCCGCGTCATCGCGTCCACCATGTGAACCGGCACGCGGATCGTGCGGCTCTGGTCGGCGATCGCCCGCGTGATCGCCTGCCTGATCCACCAGGTGGCGTAGGTCGAGAACTTGAAGCCGCGGGCGTGCTCGAACTTGTCCACCGCCCGCATCAGGCCCGAGTTGCCCTCCTGGATCAGGTCGAGGAACGTGAGGCCGCGGTTGCGATACCGCTTGGCGATCGAGATCACGAGCCGCAGGTTGCCCGCGGCGAGGTCCCGTTTGGCGGCGTCATACCGCTGCTGGAGATCTCCCAGCGTGGTCAGTCGCCGCTCGAGGGTGCGGCGACTCTCGCGGGTCGTCAGCAGGATCCGGCGCTGCTCCGAGACGAGCCGCTCGCGGGTCGCCGACTCGATCGACGACTGGTGCGAGCGGAGCTGGTCGCGGATCGACTCGTACCGCGTCGCCATTCCCTGCAGCTGTCGCAGCAGCGGATAGAGCCGCTGGATTCGCAGGTGCATCTCCTCGACGAGGCGGACGGCCTTGTTCCGCTGCCGCACGAGCCGCCGCCACGCGGCCCGTCGGACGTCGAGCGGGTTGCTCCGCGACATCGCGACCCGAAAGAGCCTGCCCTTCTCCTGCTCGATCCGCTTGAGCGTGATCAGGTTGGGCCCGAGCCGCTTGAGCAGCCGCTTCTTCTCGCGGGTGTTGGTGACCGATACCTCGATCGTGCGGTCGAGCCGCAGCGTGCCCGCCTGCACCCGTTCGAGCAGCTGCACCGCGCCCGAGAGCACGAAGTCGTTGGCGAGCAGCGTGCGACGAAACCGCCGCCGCCAGGTCTCGATCTCGCGGGCGTGGGCCACCTCCGTCTCGCGGTTCAGCAGGGGAATGCCGCCCATCTGGAGCAGGTAGAGCCGGATCGGATCGTCGATCACGGCGGTGATCCGGCGGGGGGCGCGGGGCCGGGCGGGACCGATCGGCTTGCGACGCGGGTCGTGAGTGTCGTTGGCGGAATGGCGCATGGGATCCCCGGGGACGAATGGAGGCCGTGCCGGCCGCCTTGCGGCAGCCTGTGAGCGACACGGCGGGGAAACTCCATGCAGATTTGGTGCCAACCGACCCGCCGGCGGCCTGCGACCCGCTGGAATCCGCTTTCGCCCGCGTTTTGACCCACTTTTGCCATCGTGACCGGCATCCCCGTGTCGCCGTTGGGCGACGCGACGTCGCCGACGCGTCGACAGGATGCACCGTGGCGACCGGCGCGACTCAAGATCGCTCCGCTGACCGCACGAATAGCCAAGGGCGGCATGCCAGCGGGGAGCGATATACTCCGAGTGTGATGATTGTGCCGGTGGGGCAGGCCGCGATCGCCCCGGGCGGCCAGGACCACCATGACATACGCACTGCTCGGCCTGATCGCCCTCGTGCTGCTCACGGGCCTCGTCGCCTTCGGCGTCGGCCACCGGCGATGGAGTGTGGGCACGCTGATCGCGGCGATCCTCGTCCTCCTCGCGGCCACCGGCTACCTCTACCTGGCCTCACGGTTCGCCGCCTACGAGTCGAAGCAGGTGGAGGCGGTAGGAAGGAAGCAGATCGATCTCGCCAGGGTTCGAGATGCCCTCGCTCCCGACCCGTCGAACGGCGGCAGGCTCAAGCCGATCCCTGGCGATGGTCCTGAATCCATGTCGATCACCGCGCTCACCGAGCAGCAGGAACGCTGGCGGCGGGCCCTCGACCGGGTCAACTCCTGGAGTGGCCGTTCCTGGACAAAGGCGTCGTTCGAGCCACCCAAGGCGGACGGCGGTACCGGGACGATCAGGATCCCGTTCGTCGATGCAGCGGCGCCGCCTGCCGAGGGTGCCGATCCCGCGGCACCCGCAGCGGCGGCAGCAGCGGCGCCCGACACGCCCCCGCTCGATCCCGGAGCCACCGTGTACGTCTTCGAAAACAAGCCTTTCAAGAATGGTGGTCGCTACCTCGGTGCGTTTCGGGTTGATTCCTCGACACCCGACAAGGAGTCGAAGTGCTTCGTTCTCACGGTTCTGCAAACCGCCGCACGCGACCCGATCGACGCCGAGATGTGGGCCTCGGACTATGAACACGATGCCCAGGACAACGAGAGCGGGGTCACCGTCTACGAGTCCCTGCCGCCGGACCGCTGGGCCGCCTCTCCCACGGAATCCATCGACACACTCTCGATCGACGAACTCGAGAAGATGCTCGACGAACGCGACCGACAACGGACGTCGCTCGATCAGGCCGATCAGGCCGAGTCGCCGAGCCAGGCGATCGCACGGGAGGAATGGACCCAGATTCGCGAACGGCTCGACGACGGAACCGAACTGGCCGGAAGCTACTGGGCCGTCGTGAAGTTCAAGGAGGAGACCACCGTAGCCGAGGCGGGCGACGACGCGGAAACTCCGTTGACCTACGAGCCCGAGACGACTGCCGAGTTCGACCTTCAGACCGCCTTCGCTCTCGCCGACGACGGCAAGGCGGCCATCGAGGAGGTGTATCGCCGACGCACCCTGAGCGATCCGGGAACGCAGATCCACGGGTCGAGCATCTTCAGCCGATCCGGAGCCGATGAAGCGATCCTCGTGGACGGCGCAGCCGCACTGGCAGCGGTTCTGAACCGGGAAATCCGCTCGCTCGAGGCGTCGGCGGAGCGACTCGAGAAGTCGAAGGCCGACATCGCCGACGAAACGAAGGTCACGAAGGAACGGGGCCGAAAGCTCGCCGAGGACAAGACGTCATGGAATCGCGACGCTGAGGAGGCCACGCGGATGGCCGACTCGTTCGCTGCGGCACTGGAAAAATCCCGCGGCCAGCTGGCGGCCACCGAGCAGGCCATCATCGCCCTGGGGGCCGAACTGCGGACGTCGGTCGGCCGGCTCGTGGAGCGCATCGACGCCGTGGCCCCGGCCCCGGATCAGCCGCCGGCGGCGGTCACCCCGTAGGCGTTTTTCGCGGCATCGACGGCGGTGGCCGCAGTCGGCTACATTCTCGGTCTGGCCGCTTCCGGGCCGGAAAAGCCCCGCAGGATGTTCCCCGCCATGACGACCGCAGCCCGCGCCGGGCACACCAACACCCACCGTCTCCGCAAGGCGGTCCACCACAACAAGTTCGCCAGCAAGCGGGGCATGCTGGAGCGGATGTTCACGCTCTGGTTCCGCGGGTTCGTCTACAACCAGATCTGGGAGGATCCGCGGGTCGACGCCCAGGCGCTCCGGATGGGTCCAGACTCGAGCATCCTCACGATCTCGAGCGGCGGCTGCAACGTTCTCAACTATCTGATCCACCGCCCCAGGCGGATCGTGGCGATCGACCTCAACGCCAACCACATGGCGCTGACCCGGCTCAAGCTCAAGGCCCTGGAGCGGCTCCCGGACTACGACACCTTCTACAACTTCTTCGGCTACGGCCGGCATCCGGACAACGTCGCCAACTACAACCGCTACCTGCGCGACGCCCTCGACCCCGACACGCGGGCCTTCTGGGAAACGACCGACTGGCCGGGCAAGACGGTCGGCCCCAAGCGGATCAACTACTTCAAGACCGGCTTCTACGAGAAGGCGAAACTCGGCCAGTTCTTCCGCGTGGTGCATGGCCTGGCCCGCCGCATGGGCCGCGACCCCGGCCAGCTCCTCACCGCGAAGACGATCGCCGAGCAGGAGCGGATCTTCGACGAGGAGTATTCGTCGCTGTTCGACAACCGCATCGTCCGCTGGATGGGCCGCCAGCCGGTCGCCGTCTACAGCCTCGGCATCCCGCCGAGCCAGCACGCCGCCATGCTCGAGGAGCACGACGGCGACGGCAGCCGGCTGTTCGACATGTACAAGCAGCGGCTTCGGCGGCTCGCCTGCGGGTTCCCGCTCGACGACAACTACTTCGCCTGGCAGGCCTTCGGCCGCCGATACGACCACGCGGGCCGCAAGGCGCTTCCCGACTATCTCAAGCGTGAGAACTACGAGACGATCAAGTCGGCGGTCGGCTGCGTGGAGACGCACATCGCGTCGCTCGCCGACCAGATCCGCCACGAGAAGCCGGGCAGCCTCAACTCGTTCATCCTCCTCGACAGCCAGGATTGGATGCCGCCGCCCGTGATCGACGAACTCTGGACCGAAATCTCCAAGGTGGGGGCGGCCGGGACCCGCGTGATCTTCCGCACGGCGGGCGAACTCTCGCCCATCGAGAAGGCGCTCACGCCCGCCACGATGGCCCGTTTCCGTTCGCACGCAGCCGAGGCCCGGGCCCTCAGCGCCCAGGATCGCTCCGCGATCTACGGCATGTTCCACCTCTACGAGCTCGTGGAACCGGCAGCGTCATGACGGAGCCTGTGGCCGCCGATCAGGCCGTGGCGATGGACCGGATGTACCGGGTCACGCGGCACGTCTACGACGTGACGCGGGCGTATTACCTCCTCGGCCGCGACCGGATGCTGGCGAAGGTGATCACCAACCCGAGCACCGCCACGCTCGAGGTGGGCTGCGGCACGGCCCGCAACCTGATCAAGCTCGCCCGACGCCCCGAGCCCGGCCTGCTCTGCGGCCTCGACGCCTCCCAGGAGATGCTCGACACGGCGGAGGCGAGCATCGCCCGCGCCGGGGTGCCCGCGGCGGGCCACGAGCGGATCCGGCTTCGGCAGGGGCTCGCGGAATCCCTCGACGCGAAGTCGATGTTCGGCCGCGACCAGCCCTTCGACACGATCTTCTTCTCGTACTGCCTCTCGATGGTGCCCACCTGGCCCGGGGCGATCGAGGCGGCCATGGCCAACCTCAAGACAGGCGGTCATCTGGTGATCGTGGACTTCTGGGACCAGAAGGAACTGCCGGGCCTGTTCGCCGCGGGGCTGAAGAAGTGGCTCTCGCTCTTCCACGTGCACTACCGGCCCGAGGTGCACGACGCCCTCGCGGCACTGGGCACGTCGGGGCGGGCCGACATCACGTTCGAGTCGGTGGCGAAGCGCTATGCCTACATCGCCTCGCTCACGAAACGCTGACGCCGTAGCACAGGTTCAACCTGTGAGTCTTCCCGTAGCACAGGTTTCCAACCTGTGAAATACCGCGGGTTAAAAACCTGCGGCTACTCGTAGCACAGGTTTCCAACAAGTGCCGGATTGACCGGCGCCCGTTACGGCAACAGGAACACCAGGCCCGTGACCGTGGCGGCCTCGACGGCCATGCCGCGAAGGCTGATCGGGATCGCCGGAACGGTCCACGGGGCGCAGTCGCCGGGGCGGTAGTACCCGAGCGGATAGACGCACTCCCACGGCAGTTCGACGCCCATCTTGTAGGGCAGCACGGGGAGCGTGATGAAGAAGTGGGCGGCCGAGAAGAAGGGGTCGGCCAGCGGGCCGTGCGAGTGGCCATACCGCTCCAGCTCCCAGTCCTCGAAATAGAGCGGCTTGTGGCAGTAGCCGGCGGCCTTCCAGGTGAACAACGTCGTGGCGAATCGCCGCGGCTCGAACGTTTCACCCTCGAGCCGGCACTCGCAGGGGTAGTCGTTGCCGGGTCGGCCGCCGACGCGAATGTCGAGTTCGATCCCCGCGAGCCTGTCGTCTCGCAGCCGCTGGAGCGCCTCGCGGCAGTCGCGGCCCTCTTCGGCACAGGGTTCCTTCCGGGCCTTCTCGTCGTCCGCATCGTCGGCGACCAGTTCGATCTGGGGCTCCTCACCCTCGACGGCATCGACCGCCACGGCGGGCATCGCGTCGTCAGCCTCGCCAAGCAACGCGGGCTCGGGGGCGATCGTCGGGTCGGCGGCGGCGGTGGCCACCGTTTCGGCATCGACGTCGGCGATCACGGGCGACACCGTGCAGAACAGGGCCTCGGGCGCCCGGAGAAACGTCCGCCACTCCTCGGCCATCACGGCCGCGCTGCAGAGCAGGGCGATCGCCAGCCCCGCAGCCGCCTCACTCCGGCTTCGCGTGCTCCGCGGTGTAGTTCGGGGCTTCTTGCGTGATGACGATGTCATGGGGATGGCTCTCGCGGACGCTGGCGGCGGTCACCTGGATGAATCGCGACTCGGTCCGAAGTTCGTCGATGGTCCGCGTGCCGCAGTAGCCCATCCCGGCCCTGAGGCCGCCGACGAGCTGGTAGACGAACACGCTCATGGGGCCCTTGAAGGGCACCCGACCCTCGACTCCCTCCGGCACGAGTTTGTCACTGCCGCGGCCCGTCACCTTCTGGCGGTAGCGCTCGCTCGACCCGTGAACCATCGCACCCAGCGATCCCATCCCGCGGTAGGCCTTGAACGTCCGCCCCTGGTAGAGGACGGTCTGCCCCGGACTTTCCGCCGTACCCGCCAGCAGCCCACCGATCATGCAACAGTGGGCTCCCGCGGCGATCGCCTTGGTGATGTCTCCCGAGTAGCGAATGCCTCCGTCGGCGATCACGGGCACGCCGGCACCGGCCGCCTCCTGCGCGGCGTCCCAGACCGCCGTGATCTGGGGAACGCCAACGCCGGAGATGACCCGTGTGGTACAGATCGACCCGGGACCGATCCCAACTTTGACTCCATCTGCGCCAGCCTTGATGAGATCGCGACAGCCTTCCCGGGTTGCCACGTTTCCCGCAACCACCTCAATCTCCCAGCGTTTCTTGATTGCCGCAACGGTCTCCAAAACGTTGGACGAGTGCCCATGGGCGCTGTCGACCACCAGCACGTCGACCCCCTTGGCGATCATCGCCGCCGCGCGATCGAAGTCGAACACGCCCAGCGCCGCCCCGACCCGCAGCCGGCCCTGCCGGTCCTTGCAGGCGTTGGGGAAGCGTTTCATCATGTCGATGTCCTTGATGGTGATCAGGCCGGTGAGCAGCCCGCCGCCGTCGACGAGGAGCAGCTTCTCCACCTTGTTGGCCATCAGGATCTTCTCGGCCTCATCGAGCGACACCGCGCCGGTGGCGGTGACGAGGCCCGACTTCGTCATGATCTCGGCGATCGGCGTCTCGCCGCTCTCCAGAAAGCGGAGATCGCGGCGGGTGATGATGCCGACCAGCCTCCTCCCCTCGTCCGTGATCGGCACGCCCGAGATGTTCTGCTGATCCATCACGTCGCGGGCCCGGGCGACGGTGGCCGAGGGGGGCAGCGTGACCGGGTCCATGATGATCCCGTTGGCACTCCGCTTGACCTTGTCCACCTCCTCGGCCTGCCGCTCGATGGAGAGATTCTTGTGGATCACGCCCAGCCCGCCTTCCTGGGCCAGGGCGATGGCCATCTCGCTTTCGGTCACCGTGTCCATCGGGGAGGAGACGATCGGGATCTTGAGTTCGATGCCCCGGGTGAGCCGCGTGCTCGTGTCCACGTCCGATGGAACCACCGCGGAATATCGCGGAACCAGCAGGACGTCGTCGAAGGTGATTCCGGTGGCGACGATTTTTCCGTCCATGAGGCCTCCCTGGCAGCGGATCGCGGGGCTGAAAAGTCGCGGATTATGGGGCCGAAGCCTGCGAATCGGCAACGACATCGGCATGCCGAGCCCGTTTCCGCGGGCTGCGGCGGTTCACGCACGGCGCGAAAGCGTGTCCTAGGTTTGTGGTGCCCTTCGAAACCGGCACTCGCCGGGGGCCGCCTCAGTTCCTTCCGGTTCATGCCATGCGTTTCGCCAACGACTCCGGTTCCACCCTTCCCGGCCCCGTCCTGCGGGCGATTCCCGCGCCGCAGGAGCAGCCCGTCGCTCCCGACCAGGCGACCATGGAGGCCCACCTGGCCCGCAGCCGGTACGGCCGGTTCACGCTCACCGAGGCCGTCCGGCCCGGCTGGCAGCTCGACGTCGTGCCACAGGCCGGCTTCCGTCACGACGCCTACGTCGATCCGCGAACCGGCGCCCGGATGCCGGCGGTGATCGCCGCCGTCTCCAGCGAAGACCTGTTCGCCACGTTCCTGGATCTCCTGGAGCCGCTTGGCGACAGCTGTGACGTAGTCCTCGAATCCGCGCACGACTCCACCGCCAACCGCCGCGAACTCACCCGCGAGGGCGTGGAGCGGCTGGTGCTCGAAAGCATGCTCTGGGAATACGAGGATCTCCTCCTCAACGACGGCTGCACGTCGATCGCCGTCATGCACCCGGAGCTCTCGCTGGAAGTTCAGCTCGACGAGCACAAACTGCTCGTCGTCTACGCCCAGACGCGGCTCCCCTTTGAGCGAATCCTCAAGGACCGGGGCATCGAGCGGAACGACCGGATCCGTTTCATCTCGCAGGGCGAGCACCTCCACACCTCGCACGCCCGCCACACGCGGCAGTTCGAGGAACTCGCCGGCCGTCTCGGCGCGACCTGAGCGGCTGATCGCCTCCGTCCAGGGAGCCCCGAGCGCGCGCGAGGGGATGGACGGCTGCGGCAGGGCCGGCCTGAATGGCCACGCCACGCCGATCCCGTCGCTGCCGCTCCGGGCTTTCTGGAAGCCGAGTCGCGTGCCACCTCAGCGGCTGATCGCCTTCGTCCAGGAAGCCCAGAGCGGGAGCGAGGGGATGGACGGCTGCGGCAGGGCCAGCCTGAATGGCCACGCCACGCCGATCCCGTCGCTGGCGCTCCGGGCTTGCTGAAAGCGGTGCCACCTCAGCGGCTGATCGGCTCGCCGCCGGCCCGGCTCACGATGGCGTTGAGCACCTCGGGCTCGATCGTGTCGTCGAGCGACCGCACGGACGCATCCCCCGCGAGCGTCTGCACCACGCCGCCCGCGATCCGCGAACGAGGTTTGAGCGACTGCTCGAGCGGACTTCCCGTCGAGCCGAGGCCACTTCCGGTGAAGCGCCCGCAGTCCGACGCGTAGGGCC
>JAGWWA010000073.1 GCA_018970605.1 Planctomycetota bacterium
TCGGGGCACCTTCGGGAAGCGGCCGGCCGGCCGTCGGGATGCCGAGACGGTGCAGTTCCTCGCGAACCTGCCGGTAGGAGGCGAAGCTGTCGGGATAGCACCAGAGCGTGATCGTGGTGTCGGGCTTCACGCCGCCGAGTACGCCACGAAATCGCGATGACGAACGCATCGCGTCCGCCACCGTCTCGCCGGCCAACGGGTCGGCCGGCCGCACCACCCACTCCCGCGACCGGATCAGGATCTGGCCCCGCGCCTGATCGATCTTCGCCTCGATCACATAGTCGAGCGCGAAGCCCTGCACGGGACCGACCGTCTCGATCCGCGCCGCCATTTCCGCGATCGAGCCGGCGTGCCGCTGCGTGTTCCGCTTGGCGAGTTCGAAGAGTTCCTCCAGCGGGATGTAGGCGATCCGGTCGCCGGCAAGCCGGAAGTGGATCTCGTCGCCGTTCACGGTGCGGCCGATCGGCGTCGGATACGCGAGCACCTCGGCCGTGGTCGCCTTCTGGTGCTTGATCGCCTCGGTCTCGAGTCCGCACTGATGGATCGCCTCCTCGAGCTGTCGCCGCTTCGCGGCCCGCTCGGCGTCGGCCACCTTCGCCGCATCGGCCGCCTGCTTGCGCCGCTCCACCTCCACCTTCGCCACCGAGACGGCCGTGGCCAGCTGCAGCCGCGCACTCGACGCCCCGTCGATCGCCGCCTGCACCATCTGCGTCTGGGCCTGGAGGTCCACGATTTCGCTTTCCGCCGACGTGAGCGTGTGGGCCCGCTCCGCGACCTCCGCTTCGAGATCGCCGTTCGCGGAGGCAGTTGGAGCCTTCACGGCGGCATCGAGCGAGATCTTCTGAACCCGCGCCCCCACCACCATCACGAGGATGATGAGGATGCCGACGATGTTGGTGATGACGTCGAGGAACGAGTCCTGGCCTGCCGTCAGGTCTTCTTCCTGCCTGGATCGTGCCATCGGGTGCTCCGTCTATCGCCGAGGAAAGAGGCTGCCGGTGCGTTCCACCGGCGGCAGATTGCGGACCTTGTCCTTGTGCTCGCTCCGCCGCGTGTCGAGGCCGCTGTCGGCGAGGAGTTTTTCGAGGTCCTCGCGCCGGCCGACACCCTCCGGCGTGGCCGAGAGCACGAGTTCCGGCTTCCAATACATCCGGTCGCCGGCCAACCCCCAGCGGCCCACGGTCGCATGCACTTCCTGGACGAGCAGGTCCACCGAATCGACCGTCTGGGTGCCGATCGGGATCCGCGACTGCACGCGGCCGCCGTCTCCGAGGATGCGGAACTCGCTGGCATCGCACTCGATCTTGATCGGCCGCGTGAGCGGCACCGGCGTCTCCGCCGTGGCGAGGCTCGCCCAGTTGCTCCCCCGCTTGCCGGCCAGCGATGCCGTCATGCTCGCCGACGCGCCCGAGGCACCGGCGGCACTTGCCGCGCCGGCTCCGCCACCCTGCGCGAGCCCCGGCATCGAAGGACCACTCCCGCCGCCGCTGCTGCCAGAGCCCGCGCTGGAGTTTCCGCTGGACGAACCACCGGCCGCTCCGCCAGACGCTCCGCCGGCAGCACCGCCGCTGGACGCCATTCCCGACATACTCTGATCGCCACCCGCAGGTGCCGAACCTCCCGAGCCCTGGGAAGCCCCGGCACCAAAGTCGCTCGCCACGGAACCCGCGGCCGATGCCTCCGCACCGCCCCCATGCGCCGACGTGCCTCCGGCGGCGCCGGACGCGGCGAGGCCTCCGGGACCCGTCGCGGCGTTTCCGCCCGGCCCTTCTGGGAAGCCGTTCGGGCCCGGCGAGACGCCGTCACCCATCCCCTCGCTTCCGCTCGGGGCTCCTTGGATTCCACCGTTGGCGGAACCGCTTCCGCCCGCACCGCCGGAGTAGAACTTCGAAGGCCCCGCATAGCGGTTGCCCAGAATCACGTCGCCGCCTTGGCCGCTGGCGAGGTCGCCGCCATCGCCGCTGCCGCTGCCAGCCGCATTGAATCCGCGGCCCGGCGGCCCACCGGGGTTGTCGCCGGCCTGCTCCTCGGTCCAGTCGTAGCGCGACTGATCGCCGAGCACGCTCGGCCCGCTGTTCGACACCACGCCACCGCGGGTCGTGGCCGCCCGATACTGCGTGGCGGGCTTCGTCCGCTTCGGCGGCCGTACCTGCGCGAGCCACTCGAGCCGACGGCGAGCCTCCTCGACCGCCCGCATCTCCGCGTCGGCGAGAGCCGGATCGCGCGGCGGATAGGTGAGCGTCCAATCCTCGTCGATGAACTGGTAGCCAAACTCACTGCCCCACGACTGGATCGACTCGCGGGCGGCGTAATACGCCATCACGCCCGACGGCCGCACGATGAGCAGGGGATAGGGCTGCACGTTCGGATCGCCCGACTCCCGCGGACTCTTCGCGATGTGCTCGCGGGCGGCCCGCAGCGCGCTGGCGAGAGGATTGCCGGGCCCCGGCGGCCCCTCGAAGTCCGCGGGCCCGAAGCGGATCCCCTCAGGCTGCAAATACACGCCATCGATGCAGCACTCGATGTAGAGCGGCCGGCGATGCGTGCCATTGACGCCCTCGTAGGGCACGACCGCATAGGCGGGCGGCTTCTCGGCCAACCGCTCTTTCGCCTCGTCGTAGGCCTTGCGGGCCTCGGCGAGTTTTCGCTCGAGTTCGAGGATCGTGCGGTCGTCGGCGTCGGCGGCCTCGCTCTCGAGCGCCTCGACCATGCGGGCGAGCGCGTCGAGTTCGTCGGCAAGCTGCCGCGCGTTCTCCTCCGTGCCCGCGAGTTGCATGCGGGCCTTGGCAAGATCCTCGGCCGTGCGATCCCGCATGGATCGCACGTGGTCGATCCGCCAGCCGAGTTCGTCGCGGGCCAGTTCCAACTCCTGCCGCTCGGCGTCGGCAGCCGCGGCCGCCTCGGCCTTGGCCTTCTCCGCCGCCGCGATGCCCGCCTGCTTCGCCGAGCGGCTGAAGATCACCAGCACGACGAGGAGCGACCCCATCGTGCAGAGCAGCACGGCGAGAAACGGAAACAGGGAGATGGACGGGCCCGACTGGGCGCGGGCTCGGCTCATGCGGCCTTTCCGGTGCGGCGGATGGCGTGAACGTCGCGGCCCTGGTCGGCCGCACGGGCGGCGAGCAGCTGGACCGCGGCGGCCAGCGTGGTGAGCGTTTCCTCGAAGCGGCCGGTGGAAGACAGCGTCGCGAGATTGGCATCGAGCGACCGCTCGAGCGCCGCGATGTCGCGGGTGGCTTCAACGACACCGGCGATGGCGACGGTCTGCCGTTCGATGGCCTCGTGCCGGGCCTCGAGGCCGCGCACCGCCTGGGCGAGCGACGACGCCGCCTCGACCCAGCGATCCTCACGGCGGGAGGCAAGCTCGTCCTGCGTGCGAGCGAACGACTCCGCCCACGACGCGAGGCTCTTGTCCAGCGCGGCGGTCAGCGACGCCTGAATCGCGCCGCCGCTCTCGTCGAGCAGCTGACGCACCCCGGCGGCCGCCGTCCGCTCGAGCGACGACCAGGCCTGTTCCTGCGCCTCGAGCAGCCGGGCCGTGCCACGGCCGAGCGTCTCGCCGAGCCGGGCCACGGCCAGCGCCGTGCCGTCGCCGCCGCCGAGCGACTGGAATCGACCGGCCAGCGTCGTCCAGGCGGCATCGTCCACCCTGGAGAGCAGTCCCTGCTCGGAGCGATCGATGACGAACTGCAGGAACATCAGGATCATCGACAGCGCCAGCGCGGTGGCGGTCGTGTCGAACGCCGTGCCGAGGCCGGCGACCACGCCGGAGATGTTGTCGAGCTGCGTGGGCGAGAGGCAGGCGATCGCCTCCGTGATGCCGATCACCGTGCCGAGAAAGCCCATGATCGGAATCGCCCAGATCACGAACCGCACGAGGCCGTAGCCCTGCGAGGCGCGGGCCGCATCGAGATCGGAGAGATACTTGAGGTGGTTCTCCAGGTCGTCCGCGGAGCCGGTGCGGACCACGAAGTCGAGGGCTTCGCGGAGCCGCCGCGGCAGGAAGCCCGCGGCCTCCGCCGGGATCGTGGCGGCGAGGGCCGACGCCTCGGCGGGATCGACGCCCCCCTCGGGGGCCTCTTCGAGCAGCGGCTCATCCACGCGCCGCCGCTGACTCAGGATCCCCGTCGCATGGATCGCCAGGAAGGCCAGCCCCACGCAGAACATCGCCGTCTCGACATATTCCACCCAGTGGCCGGCAAGGTAGCGGATCACCAGCGTGTTGGTGATCACGCCGCCGTGGATCAGCGCGAAAAAGGCGAACGACATCGCGCCGCCCCAGAGCAGGGGCGACCGCATCAAATGAGTGGAGAGGGCGTTGAGCTTCGACACCGGAGGACTCCCTGGGCGGTTCAGACGGACGCGATGCGGGCGCGGCTGAGGCGCCCGCTCGATCCTCTCCATCGACAAGCCTTGCCCAGGCGATTGAACCGAAACATCCGGCACGACGGAACGCCGGCAGACGCACCAAGGGAAGCAGGCTGGGCAAACCGCGAAAGCCCTCCCGCCGCCTTGACGCCGGCGATTCACTGGCCTTGCCCGGACGAGGGCGAGCCTCCTATTTTCCCGACCCTGTCCAGTCCCCGTCCGGCAACCCTCCGGGAGAGAGCCGTGAGCGATTCATCCCTTGGCGCCGTCCGACACCCGTGGCTGGCGGCCGGCTGGCCGCTGGCGATCCTGGTTGCTGCCGTCCTCATCGGGTCGCGGGAACTCTCGGCCCAGCGAGCAGGCAGGCCGATCTCCGAGGCCACAGGCCTCTGGATCTCCGACACGGCCATGGATGACGCCCGCCGACTGGTGATGGTGGTTGACCCGGCCACCCGGCATGTGGCCGTCTATCACCTCGACAACGCCACCGGTTCGCTCGTGCTCAAGAGCACCCGCGACATCACCTGGGACCTGCTCGTGGACGACTTCAACGCCCAGGAACCGCGGCCGGCGGCGCTCAAGCGGCTGATCCAGACCGGAGCGGCAGGCCCGGCAGAATCCCCCGCCCGCTGACGCCCGGCCCCGGCCCCGGCAGGCTCTGCGGGCCATGACGCCTGCACCGCCAATGGCGGTTGGGGGTAGAATGCAGAGGCGGTTGCGTCGAAAGACGAAATGGGCTCGTGGGTCGAGCCCGGCCACGCGGGAAGCACGGCAGCCATGGCTGGAAAGTTTCTGTCGCTCGAAGAAGCTGCACGCCACCTCGGCGTGACGATCGACGAGATCAATCGTCTCGTCGACCGCAAGAAGCTCTTCCCGATGCGCGACGGCGCGACCGTGAAGTTCAAGCTCGACGAGATCGAGCGGGTGGCGGCCGACCTGGCCGACGAGGCATCCGACGGGGCAAGCGGCCTCGACATCGACCTGTCATCGCCTTCGCTCGGTGGCGGATCGGCCGTTGGCAGCGGCCTCGACGACCTCGTCCTCGGCGACGCCATCGAGGAAACGGAATCGATCTTCGGCGACGACAAAGCCGGCTCAGCGCCTTCGCGGACGATCGTGCAACCCAAGGGCGACGATCTCACCTTCGGCGATGGCGGGAGCAGCCTGGGCAGCTCCGATCTCGAACTCGACTCGATCATCGAAGCGTCGTCGCCTTCGGCGGCGAAGGGGGGCGGAGCCGCCCCGAAGACGACCGACTCCGACGTGCTCGGAGGCTCGGGCACGCTCTCCATCGACCTCGGCTCAGGCGCGATCGGAGGGCTCTCCGGCCCCGCCGCAGCAGCGCTGTCGGGTGCGATCGGCGAGAGCGGGCTCTCGCTCGAAGGCGACCTCGCCGCGTCGGGCGTGAAGCTCGGCGGCTCAGGACTCGATCTCGACGGCTCGGGCGTCGCGCTCGGTTCGGGAGGGGGAGGCTCGGGGCTCGACCTCGACGGATCGGGACTCGACCTGGGGGGCTCAGGCCCGGCCTTGGGCGGCTCGGGGATCGCGCTGGGTTCAGGAATCGGCGGGGGCATCGGCTCCGGGATCGACGACGTGGGCGGCGGCATCGGTGGCGACGCGTTCGAACTCGGCGACGCCACCAACGACGACGAGAGTGCCTCGGTCGTGATCTCGACGGAAGACTCGGGCGACTCGAGCTTCTTCGGCACCGTCTCGGACGACTCGGGATCGGTGTCGATCGACGGCGCTGCCGCCGCGGCGATCGTCGCGGGCGACGACGACTTCCTCGAGAGCGCGACGCCGTTCACGACGCTGCAGATCGTGGGCCTCGTCTGCTGCACGCTGCTGCTGCTCACCGCGGCCCTCGTGATGATCGATCTCGTCTGGTCGATCCGGGCCCCGGCCGGCATGCCGATTTCCAGCCCGCTGCTCAAGGCCCTGACCGACCTGTTCTCGTGGCGATAGCGGATTCTGGCGGCCAGCGGCCGCGGGCCTGCTAAAATTCGGCGACCTACCAGCTGCCGGAGCTCGCCGAGTGCCTTGTCCCGCCCGTCCCCGTGTTCGTGCCGTGGCGTCTCGCATCGCCCGTGGCGGCCTGCTGAGCCTGATTGCGGCGGCATGCGGCTGCGAACCGGCCACGGCGATCCGGCCGGGCGACGTCCGCTCCTACACGATCTCCAAAGACGCAGAGCCCGTGGCGATGGCAGCGGCCCCGGAGCCGGCCGTCTCGCGAGAAACCATGGCGGCAGACGCCACGTCGGGGCCGACCGCGACAGGAAATCGCGGCTCGGCGATCGGCTACGAGGTTCCCGAGGGCTGGAGCGATGGCGGAGCCTCCGGCATGCGACTGGCCACGCTCTTCATCGGTGACCCGGCCGACAAGCGGGAGGTGACGATCATCCCCGCGTCCGGCACCCTCGCCGGCAACGTGGAGCGGTGGCAGGGGCAGCTCGAGGCCAACGCCGCTCCGGAGATCGTGAAAGAGAAGGCGGCGGCGGCGATCACTGCCGCGGAGACGCTCGACGTCGGTGGAACGACGGCCACGGTGGTGCTGCTCCGTGACGCCGAGGCCACGGGCGACGAAGCGGCCGGGCAGGCGATCCTCGGGGCGATGATTCCCGTCGACGAGAGCCGGGCACTGTTCGTGAAGTTCAAGGGCGATGCCGCGGTGGCCGCACGCGAGCGTGAGCGATTCTCGCGATTCGTGTCGTCGATCCGGTGGAAGGAATAGGCACGGCCGTGGCAACGGGAAGCCTCGCTTTCGACGCGGACACACCCGCCTCCCGGGCCGAGGCCGGAGGCGTCGCCTGGCGGCTGCTGAGGGCCGCCGGCTCGCTCAAGATCACGGTGGTGATGTTCCTCGCCGCCACGTTCCTGCTGCTCGTGGGCACGCTCGCGCAGGACGAGAAGAACCTCCCCCAGGTGAAGGCCGAATACTTCAACAGCTGGCTCGCCCGCGTGCCCTTCTCCGACTTCCTGCCGGTCACCGTGTTTGGCGAGACCCACGTGCCCGGCTGGTTTCCGTTTCCGGGCGGCGCGACGATCGGCCTGGTGCTCCTGCTGAATCTCATCGCGGCGAAGGTCACGCGGTTCCACGTGGCCGCGCACGGCAAACGGCTGCTCTGGGGCACGATCGTGTCGCTCCTCGGCGGCCTGCTCACGGCAGGAGTGATTCTCACCGGACACCGTACCGACGGCCTCCAGGGCCGCCCGCCGGTGGACTACGACACGGTGTGGCAGATGGTGCAGATGGGTGGCGCCGTGCTCGCCGGCGGCCTCGGAACCGCCGCCTGGCTGGCCCGCCGACGGCTGGTGGCCGGCACGCTCTGGGCGGCCGCGCTGGCCGTGGGAACGCTCGTGGCGCTCACGATCGCCGGCGGCGAGTCGTGGCGGATGAACGATCCGGGCCTGCGGATCATGTGGCAGCTGATCCAATCGAGCGTGGCCTCGGTGGTGCTGCTCGCGGGCCTCGTGATGGTGTTTGGCGTCCGCGGCGGCAACGTCCTGATCCACGTGGCGGTGGGCCTGCTGATGGTCGGGCAGTTCCTGTTCGGTGACCGGCAGATCGAGGAGCGGATCTCGCTGATCGAGGGACAGACCACGAGCGTGGCCTACCGCACCGACGAGACCGAACTCGCCGTGATCGACCCGCGCGATGCGGCCGACGACCGCGTGACCGCGATCTCGGGCAGGCTGCTCGCGGCCCGCGCCGGCGGCGAGCCGATCGCGATCGACGGCCTGCCGTTCGACATCCGGGTGATCGACTGGTTTCCCAACTCCAGCGTGATCCGCGTGGGCCCCGTGGCGCCGAACCCGGCCACCGCGGGCCTCGGCAAACAGTGGTTGGCCGATGGCCGGCCGCCCGAAGGGGGCGCTTCGTCGCGATCCAACATCGCATCGGCCTACGTGCAGCTCGTCGAGCGGGGCACCGGCCGCGACCTCGGCACCTACCTGGTGTCGCAGTTCCTCAACGACCAGGGCCGGATCTTCATGGGGGGCGGCGGCGACGAGTTCGACACCGTCGAAGCGGGCGGGACGCCCTGGCGGCTGGCCCTGCGGTTCCGCCGGGAACAAAAGCCCTACAGCGTGACCCTCGACGACGTGCGGCGGATCGACTACTCCGCCAGCGCGACGCCCCGCGACTATTCGTCGTACGTGACCTTCACCGACCGGGCGACGAAGGCCGAACAGAAGGGCCGCATCTGGATGAACAACCCGGTCCGCTACCGGGGCGAGACCTTCTATCAGAGCCAGTATTCGCAGGTCGATCTCGGCGGCGGCCGCACGGGCGAGATGACGGGCCTGCAGGTCGTCGAGAACGCCGGCTGGCTCGTTCCCTACGTCGCCTGCGTGCTCGCCTTCTGGGGCATGCTCGCCCACTTCGGCCTCACGTTCATCCGGTTTGCCGACCGCCACGAACGAACGACGGCCGTGGCCCGAAAGCCGGCCGGTGGCGGCTGGATCGGACCCGCGCTTGGCCTCGCCTTGGTGGCGGCGGCCGTGCTGCCGCGGCTCCGCGAACGCCCCGCGTCACCCGGCGAGTTCGACTGGCGGACAGCAGGGGCGATCCCGGTGATGCACGAGGGCCGCGTGAAGCCGCTCGACACCGTGGCGAGAAACACGCTCCAGCTGCTCGGCAACCGCGCCAGCGTGCGACTGCCCGACGAAGCCGCGAAGGGTCCGCGAGGCAGCGTGACGGCCACGCAGTGGCTGCTCTCGCTGATGGCCGGCAGCGACTGGGTGGCCGATGCGCCCGTGTTCCGCATCGACGCCTTCGAGGTGCTCGATCTCTTCGACATCACCCGCCGCCAGGGGCATCGCTACTCGGCGGCCGAACTGGAGAAGGGGAGGGAGGCCCTGCGGAAGCAGCTCGAGGCGGTCCGGAGCACGCCCGCGGAGCGGCGGACGTTCGTGCAGAAGAAGTTCCTCGAACTCGAGCAGAAGCTGATGGCCTACGACCTCGTCCGCTTCGCCTACGACACGCCCGCGATGCCACGGCCGAGCGGCGAGGGCGAGGAGGCCCGCCGCGAGCTCTTCGAGCAGGTCCGCCGGCTCGTGCAAGGCGCGCGGATGATCAACGACAACCATCCGCCCGCGGTGATTCCTCCTGCCGAGGCCCCGCCCGCCGACGGCAGCGGGGGCCCGGCATCGAACTGGCAGGCGCTCTATCCCGCCGTGGTCACGGCGCTCGTGGGCCGCGTGCTCGACGGCCGCGAGGGCCAGCCGGCATTCAAGCTCAATCCCGCGGTCCTGCCGTTCACCGACCTGCTGGCCAAGGTCGATGGGCCGGCAGCCGAGTTCAACTCGGCGGTCAAGGCCTACCAGGGTGCGATCGCGGACCTGCCGGCGGTGCGCGAGTCGTCGCGGAAGGCCGCGTTCGAGGCCTGGCTCAATGCCTTCAACCCGACCGACACGGCGAAGTGGCTCTACGTGCTCGCCACCGTGCTCTGCTTCGCGAGCTTTCTCGTCGGGCAAGCCCGGCTCAACCGATTCATCTGGTGGATGCTCCTCGGCACCCTCGTGCTCCACACCTTCGCCCTCGCCGCGCGGATCTATCTCACCGGCCGGCCGCCGGTGGTCAACCTCTACTCGTCGGCGGTGTTCATCGGCTGGGCCTGCGTGCTCGCCGGGCTCGGGCTGGAGTCGCTCTACCGGCTCGGGATTGGCAATCTCGTCGCCGCCGTCAGCGGCGGACTCACGCTGATGGTGGCGTATGGACTCGACTCCGGCGACACCATGCACGTGCTCCAGGCCGTGCTCGACACGCAGTTCTGGCTCTCCACGCACGTGGTCACGGTCACACTCGGCTACGGCGCCACGTTCCTCGCGGGCCTGCTCGGCACCTGCTCGATCGTGCAGATGATCTGGGCGCGGCTCGCGGGCCATGCGCCCGTCCATGAGGCCGACCGCGAGATCCAGGACCGCCTCTACCGCATGACGTACGGCGTCGTCTGCTTCGCGCTCTTCTTCAGCTTCATCGGCACGGTGCTGGGCGGCCTCTGGGCCGACGACTCCTGGGGCCGGTTCTGGGGCTGGGATCCGAAGGAAAACGGCGCGCTGATGATCGTGCTCTGGAACGCCGCCGTCCTCCATGCCCGCTGGGATCGCTGGATCGGGCCCCGCGGGTTCGCGCTCTTCACGATCGGCGGCAACATCGTCACCGCCTGGAGCTGGTTCGGCACCAACCAGCTCGGCATCGGCCTGCACAGCTACGGCTTCACCAGCGGCGTGCTGCTCCTGCTCGCCGGCTACGTGGCCAGCCAGCTGGCCCTGATCGCCGCCGGCCTCGCAGTCACCGGCCCCGTCACGGCACCTGCCGCCAGCGGCCGCCGCTGAACCGTCGCACCGAGAGTGTGGCGGCGTCGGCCTCGACGGCGATCGCCCCGGCTCGTCCGGTCTGCAGCACCGCGGCGCCGCCGGCCGCAGCGGCATAGGCCTCGCGGACGAGCGGCCACGATCGTCCCTCGGCGCCGCTGACGAGCACGACCGCCGGCTGCGTGGCGGTCGCCACGTCGGGTGGCAGGCTCGTGATGCTGCCGTGGTGCGGTGCGACGAGCACGTCGCAGCGGTCGGGATCGGCGGCGACGAAGCGCTCGATCGCCCGCCCCTCGAGATCGCCCGTGAGCAGCCAGCGGCGGCCGGCCGCCTCGAGGGCCATCACGAGGCTCGCCTCGTTGTCGGTGCCATCGCCGCCGGCCTCGCCATCCGGCCCTGCCGCGGGATGGAGCACCCGCACCCGGCACTGCGGATCGACGGCGAACGAATCGCCCGCCTGCACGATTCGCATCGGGATCCGGCGGTCGCGAAAGGCCGCGACGAGTTCGCGGGCGGCCGGGGCAGCGCTCGCCAGCAGCGGCTCCGTGACCACCGCCTCGCGAACCACGAACCGGTCGAGCAGCTCGGGCACGGCGTTGAAGTGATCGACGTCGGCATGGGAGATCACGAGGTGATCGATCGTCCGCGTCCGTTCGCTCCAGAGCACGGCCGCGAGCGACCTCGAGGCCGCCGTCGGCGCGCCCAGCCGGCCGGCGTCGAACACGAGCGTGCGGCCGGCCGACGTGGTGAACACGATGCCGCAGCCATGCCCCATCGCCGCCACCACCCCCCGCAGCCCCGCAGGCCGCGCGGCCACCACCGGCGCGATCCCTTCTGCGACGAGGCCCACCGCGATCCACGCCCCCGCGACCACGGCCCACGTTCGAGCCCGCCGCAGCATCTCGGGGCGAATCCAGAGCAGGGCCGCGATGAGGGCCGCATACCAGCCGGCCACCCACCAGCCCGGCGGCCCGACCACCCACCAATGGCCGTACGGCACCTGCGCCGACCAATGCACCACGGTCGAGATGCAGGCCAGCATGCCGTCGCACACGGCGCCGCAGATTGCAGCGATCGTGGTCGAGACGCCCGCCAGCAGCAGGCAGAGAAAACCCCACGCCATCGCCAGGGCCACCAGCGGCGCCACGAGCACGTTGACGACGAGCCCCACGGGGCTCACCACGTGAAAGCGGGCGGCGACCAGCGGCATCGTGACGATCCAGACCGCGGCCCCGGCCGCGAAGCCCGCCCAGCACTGCCAGGCCAACGAGCGGACGACCCGCTCGATTCGCGAACGGCTCCGCTCGATCAGCCGGTCGATCGGATCGTCGGGGGCCTGCCGACCGGAGAGCACGGTGGCGATGCCGACGAGCACGGCGGTCGAGAGAAACGAGAGCTGCGCTCCGGAGCCGAGCACATCGGCCGGCCGCAGGGCGAGCACCACGATCGCCGCCACCGCCAGGCCGTTGATCGCGGGCGATCTCCGGCCGGCAGCGGCGGCGAGGCACGACAGCCAGACGAGCAGCGTCGCCCGCAGCACCGGCGTCTCGGCGTGCACCAGCAGCATGTAGGCCCCCGTCACGGCGGCCACGGCGGCGAGCGCCCAGCCGCGGGGCACGACTGCGAGCCTGAGCAGCTTGAAGAGCGCCAGCGAGAGCAGGCCGACGTGCAGTCCTGAAATCGAGAGGATGTGGATGGTGCCGGTGGCGAGGAAGTCGTCGGCCTCGTCGCGGGGCAGCGACTCGCGACTGCCGAGCAGGAGCGCCGCCGCGAGCGGTGCCCGGGCGGGGGAGAGATGGCTCTCCAGCACCGCGAGACCGCGGGCCCGCAGGCCCTCGATCCACCTGGCAACGGCGAACGTGCCGGCCGGCTTGAGGAGCCGCACCCCCCGAGCCGACGACACCCTCACGATCGAGAGGCAGCGGAGCGCCCGGGCCCGGGCCTGGAAATCAAACTCGCCCGGATTGAGGGCGGCGGAGGGCCTCAGCCCTCGGCCCACCACCCGCACCCGATCGCCGATCCCCAGCGGCGGCGGACTGCCGTCCACGATCACGGTGGCACGGCCCGACGCCGGCCGCCACCGGCTGCCGATGCGCTGCGCCTCGACGCTCACCACGCACTCGCTCGATGGTCCGATGGCGGCCGCACGCCGCGGATCGCCTCGGGCCGGCAGTTCGCGAAACGCCTGCTCGATCCTGCCCCGGATGGCGACCGGGGCCGGTGCCTCTCCCAACTGCCAGGCGAGATCGTCGCGGCGAAAGAGGTCGAATCGCGACTCCGCCCACGCGGCGCCGCACGCGGCGATCGCCACGCAGAGGGTCACGAGCGCCGTTCGTGGGCGGCCCAGCCACGACGCGATGCCCCAGGCGACGAGTGATGCCGCCGAAGCCGTCCAACACCCGACCGCCAGGCTCGCCCCCGGCCACGGCTCGAGAAACCGGATCAGCCCGCATCCGGCGGCGAGGCAGGCCGCTGCCACCACGGCGGGCCGCGGTGGCAGCGGCTCGTCGCGACGGTGACGGGCCAGCCAGCGGGCCGCCGCCCGGAAGCCATTCCACTCCGTCAACAAGTCCATCAGGGCCGGCATGGCCGCTCACCGTTGCGCTGGTGCTGCTGAGGCCGGCAGGCCCCTACCACGTATGACGAGCGCAACACGCGGGAGGGGCAAATGCACCTAGGCCGAATGGCCGATGCAGACGGAGCAGAGACACGGTAATCTCTCGTGCAGTGGGGAGAGAGGGTCTTTCCACCGCCCGCCCGACACGCCCCCCAGTGAGCCTCCGATGCCCAGTCCCTGCGTCGTGTTTCCCACCATCGCGGCGGCAGTCGTGGCGCTCGCGTCGCTGATCTGCCGGGCCGACGCCCCGGCCGACCTGCCACTCGCACCGATTTTTAACGGCCACGACCTTGCCGGCTGGACGCCCGCCGAGGGGACCTTCTGGCGGGTCGAAGACGGTGTGCTCATCGGCGAGAACGACGCCGCGCAGACCGGCTCGATGCTCCATACCGACCGCGTCTACGGCGACGTGGTCGTCGAGGCCGACTGCCGGTTCTCCGGCGAGATCGACAGCGGCATCATGCTGCGGAAGCCGGAACTCCAGGTCCAGATCGGCGTGTCGCGAACCTTGAAACGCGACATGACCTGCTCCTTCTACAATGGGAAATATCCCGAGGAGGCGCGGGCCACGAAGGCCGCGGACCTTCTCAAGCCGAACGACTGGAATCGCATCCGCGTCGAGGCAAAGGGCGACACGTTCACTGTCTGGCTCAACGGCGAGCAGGTGTCGCAGTACACGAACCCGAAATACGCCGAGCCCGCACCGATCGGCCTGCAGATCCACAAGGGCCTGCCGATGAAGGTGGAGTTCAGGAACATCCGCGCCCTCGCCCTCTGAACACGTCCTCGCTCCCTCAACCACGCCCGTCCCTCCGGAATCTCTCGCCATGAAGAAGCACATCCATCTCGATCCCTCCCGTCGCGAGTTCGTCGAGCAGGCGCTGGCGATGGCCGGTGTCGCCCTCGCGGGGACGACCGTTCGCGCGGCGAACGAAGGCGCCACCACGGCCGAGCCATCGGACAGGCTCCGGGTCGCCGTCGTCGGCACCAACGGCCGAGGGGCCAATCACATCCAGGCGTGGACCGCGAATCACGACGCCCAGCTCGTGGCGGTCTGCGACTGCGATCCGGCCGCCTACGAGAAGCACGGCAAGCGGTATGAGAAACTCGACCGCAAGCCCGAGTACGTGAAAGACATCCGCGCCCTGCTCGATCGCAAGGACATCGACGTCGTCTCGATCGCCACACCCAACCACTGGCATGCCCTGATGGCCGTCTGGGCGATGCAGGCCGGCAAGGACGTCTATCTCGAAAAGCCCTGCAGCCACAACGTGGAGGAGGGCAGGGTGATCACGCAGTGGGCCCGCAAGCTCGGCCGCATCTGCCAAATGGGCGTGCAGAGCCGGAGCATGTCGGGCACCCGGCAGATGATGGCGTTCGTGAAGTCGGGGAAGATCGGATCGGTGAAGGCGGCCCATGCGATCTGCTTCCGCCCTCGCGAGAGCATCGGCCTCGTGGATACGCCGGCCCCGATCCCGCCGGGCCTCGATTTCGACCTCTGGGCCGGCCCGGCCCCCGACGTCGTCCCGGTCCGCAAGCGGCTCCACTACGACTGGCACTGGAATCACGTCACCGGCAACGGCGACCTCGGCAACCAGAATCCGCACGAACTCGACAAGTGCCGCTGGGCGCTCGGCAAGCAGGAGTTGCCGAAGCGGGTGGTGAGCCTCGGCGGCCGGCTCGGCTACGTGGACAACGGCGACGTCGCCAACAGCCAGGTGACGATCTTTCAGTGGGATGACGCGGTCCTCGTCTCCGACGTCCGCGGCCTGCCGGTGAAGACGCCGGTCACCTTCGGGCTGAAGGCCGCGAAGCCGCTGGACAAGGCCTCGGCCGTGATCTACGGCAGCGAGGGCTTCGTCGTCTGCCCGAACTACACGTCGGCGGTGGCCTTCGACTACGACGGCCACGAACTGGGCACATGGGGCGGCGGCAGCGACGACCAGCACTACGCCAACTTCGTGAAAGCGGTGCGTAGCCGACGGCACGAGGATCTCAACCTCGACATCGAGGACGGCCACCTCTCGAGCGCCCTGGCCCATCTCGGCAACGTGTCGTGGGCGCTCGGCGAGGCGGTGCCGATCGACACGCGGCCGACGCTCGCGGCCGACGATCCGCACGTCACGGCGTCGCTCGACACCTTCCTGACATACCTCCAGGACAACGCGGTGGACGTCTCGAAGACGAAGCTCTCGCTCGGCCGTGAACTGACCATCGACCCCAAGACCGAAAAGTCGTCCGACGCCGAGGCGAACCG
>JAGWWA010000074.1 GCA_018970605.1 Planctomycetota bacterium
GTGGGAATGCCGATGAACGGGAGGTCGCTCCTCCTCCCGAACGTTCGACTCCGCACCAACGCTCCGCACCGACATGGACTCCCGCCGGCAGTTCGTGGTGGCAGCCTTGCTGGCCCTTGCGGTGGCCTGTGAGGCCCGCGGCACTGACGACCCATGTTTCCAGCCGGTCGCTTACCTGAAGGCTCCGGAGTTCGACGAGCCTTCGCCCGCGGCGACTCCCGGCGACGACAACCTCGTCTACCGGCTCGTGCAGCGGCTCATTCCGGAGGGAGACGAGGGGCGGCCTCCGCCCTGCGACATCAGTGATCCGGGCCCCGACACCGCGAACTTCCCCAACAGTCCGTGGACCTTGCCCAAGGGCCGCTCCTACATCGAGTCGATACCGGGCACGTACTCGCTCGCCGGCTCCGATGGAACACCGTGGTCATGGTCGTGGCCGTTCATGATGCGGACGGGGCTCACCGACAACTGCGAGTTTCGCCTCATCAGCCAGGGGCCGACGGTCGTCGGTGCTTCGCCCGGATCGGCGGGGGTCGATGGCTTCGCGCCCCTCACCTTCGATCTCAAGGTGCACCTCTGGGGCGAAAAAGACCAGCTCTACGTGCCGGTCGTCGGCATCGAGATGTTCGTGGTCACCGGCCTCGCCTCAAAGCCGTTCAATGTCGGCACGGAACCCGGCATGGTGTTGCTTGTGGACCACAACCTGCCGGGGGACTGGCTGATCGAATGGAATCTCGGCCTGTACGGGACCGGAGGCAATGGCATCCCGGACGTCCTCAGCCTGCCCGATCTCGGCGTCCAGTGGGCCGTGCAGAAGCAGGTCACCGACACCATCGCGGTGTTCTATCAGGGCTTCTTCAACGGCGCCGGCATCCCGTACTTCCCGTCGGATTTGGTGAGCGGGTTGGGTGTGCAGTGGAACGTCAGCCAGCGGCTCGCCCTGTACACGAGCTACAACTGGTCGCTCGACGGTGAGGGCAGCCCGTCGGGCGGCTACAGCGGCTTCGCGTACGCCTACTGATGGCCCCGGAGACGCGTTGACGGCGTACGAGCACCGGGGTCAGCGGACGACGCTGAGAGCGGCGACCGGACCGATCGTCTCACTGCCGACCCCGTCAGCGGCGACGCCGCGACGCTGGATGTCGATCCGGCCACTCTTCGCGACCGCGCCGCCGAGCCCGTCTCCCTGGAGTCGCACACGCCGCGGAGCGGTGGCGGTCGCCTGCGGACTGCCATCGGCCGCGAAGGAGACCGCCTCGTAGGCGAGTGCCTCTCCCGCGCTCGGATCGACGATGTCGAACACCAGGCAGCGGTAGGCGCGGCCACCCGATCGGCGGGGCATCATCAGCCAGACCACCACGCGGTTGCCCGCGTCGAGCGACGAGAGTTCGATCGTGTCGATGCCGTCCTGGGGCGGGCGAAAGTCGGCGTCCCTGGTGAGTGCGGTCTTTCCGGCCGCCGGTCCGGTTGGGACGGCGGCTTTCGCATCGCCGGCGTGGGCGAGGGCTTCGGCAGCGGCCGCGACCTGCTCGACCTGGCGCGAGGTCTCGTCGTTCGGCGTGGCGGTCACGGCCGATGCGTCGCCGTCATCCGCGGTTCTGGCGGCCGGAACATCCCGCGAGTTGACGACTTCGAGCCCCCGTTTCGCGAGCCGGCCGAGGTCACCGGTCAGCGCAAAGCCCCCGGCGATGATGCCGACGGCCGCGATGCGGGAGAGGATGCTGGACATGGCGGTGGAACCTGGCAGCGACAATTGCGGGCTTGCGCAGACGGTGCCCCCAACTATGCATCATGCCTATGCGTCATGCCGCGAGCGCGGCATGGGCTTTCGGACCGCCGGAGGGCATCGACCCGTCCGGTCGTGACGGCGGTAACGCCCCCGGCAAGGCGTCGCTGCGGTTCAGAGTTCCGCCAGAGCCTCGAGCACCTGGGCCGCGTGGACATCGGTCTTTACGGCCTTGAAGACCTTCGCCACCCGTCCTGCCGCGTCGATCAGGAAGGTGCTCCTGGCGATGCCCATCGTCTTTTTGCCGTACATGTTCTTCTCCCGCCACGCGCCGTATTTCTCGGCCACGGTATGGTCGGGATCACAGAGCAGTGTGAAGGGGAGTTTGTACTTGGTGCGAAACGTCGCATGGCTCTCCGGGCCATCAGGGCTGACGCCGAGCACGATGGCCCCCGCCTTCGCCAGTTGTGCCTTCACGTCGCGAAAGCCGCAGGCCTCCTTGGTGCAGCCGGGGGTGTCGTCTTTCGGGTAGAAATACAGCACCACGGGCTGGCCCTTGAGGCTCGAGAGTTTGAGTTTGGTGCCCTCGTGCGTGACGAGCGTGAAATCCGGGGCCTTGGCCCCCTCTTCGATCCAGTCGGCCATCGGTGGTTACCTCGGCGGAAAGTCAGCAGTCGTGACGACGTTTTCTAGCACCCGGCAGGCCGGCGTCCAGCCCGTTCGCGTCGCCCTGCTCACGCCGCCGGGTCGCGGAGCGCTCGCGGTCGTCGGCGTGTCGGGCCCCGGTGCCGCGTCGCTGCTCGACAGGCTGTTTGCCGCCCGCGGAGGGCATGCTGTGGCCATGCGGCCCGACGGAGCGATCGTGTACGGGTCCTGGCGATCGACGGGGGAGGACGTGGTGGTCGTCCGTTGCGCCGCCGATCGCATGGAGGTCCATGGTCATGGTGGTACCGCGGCGCCGGCCGCCGTGCTCAGGAGCCTCGTAGACGCGGGCGCGGCCGCTGGTTCGTGGCACCATTGGTTCGACGGCGGGCCGTGCCGCCGAGAGGCGCTCGAGAGCCTGCCCAGCGCGTGGGGCCCAAAAGCAGCGATGATTCTCAGCCGGCAGGCGGCTGGATCGCTCGACGAGGCCCTCGCGGCACTCTCCGCGCAGGTGGCGGGAGGTGAGATCGCGGCCGCCCGCAGCTTCGCCGCGCGACTGCTCGCAGCCGCCCGCGTCGGCCTGCGGCTGACGTCACCCTGGCGGATCGTGCTGGCAGGTCGGGTCAACGCCGGAAAGAGCAGTCTGATGAACGCCCTCGTCGGTCATGCCCGGAGCATCGTCGCGGCCGTGCCAGGCACCACCCGCGACGTCGTTGCCGCTCCGGCCGTCCTCCTGGGGTGGTCCGTGGAACTGATCGACACCGCCGGCAGTCGCGACGACGACCAGCCGGCGTCTGCCACCGAGCGGGCCGGCATCGCGCGGGCCGCCGAGGTGCAAGCGGCCGCCGACCTCGTCGTCCGCGTGACACCGGCCGATGACGGTGGGCCGCGCGACCCTCCGTGCGGGCCGAATGAACTCACGGTGGTGTCGAAGATCGATCAATCGCGGTCGGGGCGATTCGACGGGATGATCGCCACGTCGGCGGTCACGGGCGAAGGAATCGGCGAACTCGTCGCCGCGATCATCGATCGGCTGGTGCCGGAGGAGCGTCGCGATCCCGGACTACTGGCTGGCGCCGTACCCTTCACACGCCGGCATATCGAGGCGATCTCGCGGCTGACCGGGCAGCCGACGTAGCCGCAGGGTGGTAACCTGGGAAACGAACCTGCACAGGTTGAAAACCTGTGCTACGGAGGGCAGGCGCAGGCTGAAAACCTGTGCTACGGAGGGCATGCGCAGGCTGAAGACCGGTGCTACGGAGAGCAGGCGCAGGTTGAAGACCTGTGCCTACTCACTCTTTGCGTCGTCGCTGGTCTTGCCGCGGATGTAGAGCCGGATCGGCACCTCGCGAAACGGCAGTTCCTTGCGGAAGGCGTTGAGCAGATAGCGACGGTACGGGTCCGACACGCTCTTGGGAGCGCTCGCGGAGATCACGATCGTCGGCGGTCCCACCTCGACCTGCGTGGCGAAGTAGAGCCGCACCGGTCTGCCGTGTGAGTCGGCGGGCGGCTGGTTGGCCTCCACCGCCTGCCTGAGCACGGTGTTGATCCGGGACGTCGAGGCCCGCTCGTGGCTCTGGCGGTAGAGCCGCTGGGCCGTATCGATCGTCGCCTTCACGTTGCGGCTCTCGGTGGCGGTGACGAAGGCGACGGGCGCCCAGGGCATCGTGCGAAAGGTGTCGCGGAGGTACTGGTTCCATTCCCGCTTCTTCACGTCGGCCGCGTAAAGATCCCACTTGTTGACCACGAAGACGACCGGCTTGGCCTCCTCGGTGATCGTCTCGGCGAGCTGCTTGTCAACCTTCCCGATCGGCTCCGTGGCGTCGAAAAACAGCAGCACCACGTCGGCCCGGCGGATGCTCCGCTGGGCTCGGTGGGTGGAGTAGAAGTCGATGTCGGTGGTGCGGCTCTTGGTGCGCCGCAGTCCGGGCGTGTCGATCGCCAGGAACGAACGGCCGTCCACCTCGAAGCGGACGTCGATGCTGTCGCGGGTGGTGCCGGCGATCGGGCTGGTGATCACCCGCTCCTCGCGGGCCAGGGCGTTGACGAACGTGCTCTTGCCGACGTTGCGGCGGCCCACCATCGCGAGCTTCATCTCGGGGAGTTCGGCCGTGTCGGGATCGTCGGCGCAGGGCGGCGGCAGTCGCTCGAAGATCGCATCGACCAGCGGCCCGCGGTTGCGGTGCTGCTTGGCGCTGACCACGATCGGCGGCCCGAAGCCGAGGGCCGCGAACTCGTGGGCCGACGGGTCGAAGTTTGGCGCATCGGCCTTGTTGACGATCAGGAGCACCGGGCAGCCGATCCTGCGGATCCGCTGGCCCACCTCCATGTCAGCCGGCACGATGCCGGTGCGCACGTCCACCACGAAGAGGACCACGGCGGCATGGGCGAGGCCCGACTCGATCTGGCGGTCGATCTCGACGGTGAGGCCGTCGGGATCGTCGAAGCCCATGCCCCCGGTGTCAACCAGTTCGATCACCCGGCCGTCGAGTTCGATCCGCTGCACGAGCCGGTCTCGGGTGACACCCGCGGTCGGATCCTCGATCGCGATCCGCTTCTCGACGAGCCAGTTGAACAGGCTCGACTTGCCGACGTTCGGTCGACCGACGATGACGACTTGGGGAATCATGGCTTCAGGCTCCGGCGTCGGGCAGGTTGGGGAGGCCGCCGAGCTGCCGCCGCGGTGTGGAATGGACGAGATAGCGGTGGCTGATGGCGTCGGCGAACTCGCGGATCAGGCCATCGAGCCGGGCAAGGAGACCGGCGAGTTCACCGCGGCCTCCCAGATCGTCGCAGGAGGCCAGCCGATCGACGTCGGCGAGCCGGAGCTGGCTGACCGCGGCCATGACCGCGCGCCGCTCACCGGAAAGGACGGGCGAGGCATCGTCAACGGGCAGGGCCTCGACGTGCTCGGCGAGCGCCGCGAGCTGGAATCCGATGCTGCGGGGGTTCGTCTCGTCGATCACCAGCAGATCGATGACGGGGGCCGCCTCCAGGACCCCTGGATACCGGTTGCGATACGTCATCGAGCTGTCGGCGATCTCGAGCAGCATCTCCTCCAGCCTCGGAGAATCGCCACGCAGCCCATCCGCGAAGGTCTGCGGTCGGGGGGCGGCCAGCGAGGCGGTCAGCAGCTGGATGGCGGCAGATGCCCGCTCGATGCGGCGGCCCATGTCGAGGAATCGCCAGCCAGGCCCCCGCGTCATGCTCTCGGTGCCGAGACCGGCGAAGGCCGACAGGTCGAAGATCAGCGTGTCGAGATGGGGCAGCACGTCGGCCACCCTGGCGGAGAACGATGGCAGCGGCGTGCGGCCCGCCAGCGAGTCGCGGCGGACCCTGGCCAGCACCTTCCAGGAGTCGATCGAGATCCGGTCTCGGACGACGGATGCGGTCCGCCACAGCCGATCGATGTGTTCTCGGACGCTGCCGGCGCGGCCGGGATCGTGGACCAGTGCCTGGACGTCGGCGTGAATCTGCTGGAGGCTTGCGGTCCGCCAGGTATCGACCGGCGCGCCGGTGATCGTCGCCATCAGGGCCGCCGCATCGGCGGCGCATTCCAGGTTCGACTCCGAAGCGAGCCTGGCGGTGATCGTGCGAAGGAGGCGCGCGGCGTTTTCAGCCCGCTCGGCATGCCGGCCGAGCCAGTGAAGGTGATCGGCCACCCGGCTCGGGAGGTCGTAGCCGCTGCGGCGCAGGGGTATCGGCTGGCCCGGCCGGCGGAGCAGCGTGAGCGGGGCGACGGGGCCGGAGGAGAGCACCCAGACGTCTTTCGACCCCTGGCTCGACAGCAGGAGTTCCTCTCCCGACGAACGGCCGATCGACATCCGGGCCAGGGCGCCCCGCATCGTCTGGTAGCCCTCGGGAACGGCGACGGCGAAGCACCTCATCAAAACCGACGCAGGGGCTATCGCGCCGTCGCTCCAGCATGGAGCCGCCGATCGCTCGACCTGCTCCCGGCCGACCCAGTCGGCGGGCCGGCTGCGGATTTCGTCGATGAGCTGCGCCCGCTCGCCGGCGGTGAGCCGTGCGGGTACGAACCGTTTCGGACCGCGGCGGGGCTTGACCGGCTCGATCACGCAGGAATCGAGGACGTGCAGGACGTGATCGAGATTCCCCGGAATCCCGCACCACCACGACCGCGGTGTCGGCAGCGCCAGATCCTCGCCGAGGAGTCGCCGCGAGATCGCCGGCAGGAACTCACCGAACCCGGGTGACTCGACGAGGCTGCTGCCCAGCGCGTTGGCGACAGCCGTGCGCCCGCGCCGGATCGCCTGCACGAGTCCCGGCGTTCCCTCGAGTGCTCCGGCGTCGAGTTCGAGCGGATCGCACAGCCGGTCGGGCACCCGGCGGAACAGCACATCCATCGGCACGAGGCCCCCGAGGGTTTTGAGTCCCAGCCGGTCGTCGCGGACGGCCAGATCGCCACCCTCGACGAGTGGATAGCCCAGGTAGCGCGCCAGGTAGGCATCTTCGAAGGAGGTGGGGCTCGCTGGACCCGGGCTCTGCAGGGCGATCCGGGGGGCATCGCGGCCAGCTGCGAGCCCGCGGAGCAGCGATCGCAGGCCGATGAAGAACGGCGCGAGCCGCTCGACGTTGCACTGCTCGAACGCCGTCGGGAAGAGCCGCGACACGACCAGACGATTCTCGAGGGCGTAGCCGAGACCCCGGGGCACGTCGGTGCGGTCGCCCAGTGCGACCCACTGGCCGTCGCGATTGCGGGCCACGACGCCGGCGTAGAGGTGCAGCCAGCGGCCGCCCGGAACCGCCATGCCGTGGCAGCAGCGGAGGAATCCCGGATGCCCGAAGACGAGCTCCGGTGGCACGATCCCCTCGTGGAGCACGTGCTGGGCGCCGTAGAGATCGGCCAGCAGCGCGTCGAGCACGCGGGCCCGCTGATTGATTCCCATCTCCAGCCGCGCCCAGTCGGCTCCGGCGATCACCAGCGGGATCGGATCGAGCACCCAGGGACGCTGCTCTCCCGATTTCTCGTCCTGCATCGCGTAGGTGACGCCGTTGTCGCGGATCAGGCGGCGGGCCTGGTCCCACCGCTCTGCCAGTTCGGCGGGCTGCCACGATCCGAGCTGATCGACGAGCCCCTGCCAGTGGGGCCGCGGGGCGCCGTCGGCACCGCAGAACTCGTCGTACGATGTTTCCGGGGCGGAGTAGCCCGAGAATGGCCCCTGCCCGGCGCCGGCCGGCGGCGGGAACGTGGAGACGTTGGGCGGAGGGTTCATGAGGGAGTGACCGGTGGGGCGCTCAAGTCTACCCCGCGGTCCTCGGAGGTGCAGATCACCGCAGGGTGCCAAACGGCAGCTACGGCGAGTTGCCCAGCGATCGAGCACGGAGCACCAGGTGGATCTGCTCGCGGGTGACCGGTGAGATCACCCCATGCTCCGTGATGATGCCGCTGATCAGCCGTGCCGGTGTGACGTCAAACGCCGGGTTGAAGGCCTTGGCGTTGTCCGGCGCGGCCGCCGTGCCGAGTGGCCGCAGCACCTCCGCGGCGGCTCGTTCCTCGATCGGAATCTCCGCGCCCGTGTCGAGCGAGAGGTCGAAGGTGCTCGATGGAGCGGCGACAAAGAACGGCACGCCGTGCGCCTCGGCGAGGATGGCGAGGCCGTAGGTGCCGATCTTGTTGGCGGTGTCGCCGTTGGCGGTGATCCTGTCGGCGCCCACGATGCAGGCCGCCACGCGGCCGGTCTTGAGGAGATGGGCGGCGGCCGAATCGCAGAGCACGGTCACGGGAATGCCCCGCTGCACCAGTTCCCAGGCGGTGAGCCTCGCGCCCTGAAAGAGGGGTCGCGTCTCGTCGGCGAACACCTCGAAGCGACGCCCAGAGTCCCAGGCGGTGGTGATCGCGGCGAGCGCGGTGCCGGCCCCTCCGGTTGCGAGGGCTCCGGTGTTGCAGTGCGTGAGCACGCCCCCTTCGGGCAGCACGGCGGCTCCGTGCAGGCCGATCGCCTCGCAGAGTCGCCGATCCTCGTCGTGGATCGCGTCTGCCTCGGCGAGCAGGGCGGTGGCGAGCGCCGCCGCATCGGCATCGGAAGGCAGGCGATCGATCATGCCGACGCACCGTTCGACGGCCCAGCGAAGATTCACGGCTGTCGGCCGGGCGGTGGCGAGTTCCTCGGCCCTCGCGAGCACGTGAGCCCGCGCGTGGCCGGCCGCCATGCGTCCGCGGATCGCCTCGCCAGCGGCCAGCGCCATGCCGTAGGCGCCCGCGATGCCGATCGCCGGAGCGCCGCGAACCCGCAGGCTCTTGATCGCCTCGACGACCGTCGGCACGTCGCGGCAGGGGAGCCACGACAACTCCGCCGGCAGCAGCGTCTGATCGATGAGTTCGAGGTGGCCGGCGACGTCGCCGACCCAGCGGAGCGAAACGGGGATCATGGGGCGGAGGAAGGCACAGGTTGGAAACCTGTGCTACGGGAGGAAGGCACAGGTTGGAAACCTGTGCTACAGGGGAGGGATGCGGCTACGGCTTGAACGTTTCACACGGCAGCCCGAACGCCGTCGCCACGGCCGGCAGGACGAGGCGACCGTCGTACACGTTCACCGCCGATCGGATCGCCGCGCTCTCGCGGGCTGCAGCAGTCACGCCCCGGTTCGCGAGGTCGATCACGTAGGGGAGCGTGGCGTTGCACAAGGCGTAGGTGCTGGTGCGGCCCACGGCACCCGGCATGTTGGTCACGCAGTAGTGCACCACGTCGTCCACCACGTAGGTCGGGTCGGCATGTGTCGTGGGGCGGCTCGTGGCCACGCAGCCTCCCTGGTCAATCGCCACGTCGATGATCACCGAACCCGGTTTCATCAGTTTCAAGTCGTCCCGCTCGACGAGATGCGGGGCCCGGGCGCCGGGAATCAGGATGCTGCCGATCACGAGGTCGGCCCAGCCGAGCCGTTCGCGGATCGTATGGCGGTCGGAGTAGAGGCAGTCGATGTTGGGGGGCGTGACGTCGTCGAGATACCGCAGCCGCTCGAGGCTCGTGTCGAGCAGCGCGATGTTGGCCCCGAACCCCGCCGCCACCTTGGCGGCGTTGGCGCCGACCGTGCCGGCGCCCAGCACGAGCACGTTCGCCGGAGCGACGCCCGGGACGCCTCCGAGAAGGATGCCGCGGCCCATCTGCGGCCGCTCCAGATACTTGGCCCCCTCCTGGATGCTCATCCGCCCGGCCACCTCGCTCATGGGGATGAGCAGCGGAAGCCGGCCCTTGTCGTCGCGGAGCGTCTCGTAGGCGATGGCCGTGGCCCCCGTGGCCATGAAGCCCTCGGTCAGGTGCCTGTCGGCCGCGAAGTGGAAGTAGGTGAAGAGCGTCTGCCCGCGGCGTATCAGGGAGAGTTCCTGCGGCTGCGGCTCCTTCACCTTCACGATCAGGTCGGCACGCCCGAAGACGTCGGCCGCTCCCGGCACGAGCGTCGCACCGGCGGCGGCATACGCTTCGTCAGGCAGGCCTGAACCCGTCCCGGCGCCATGCTCGACCAGCACGGTGTGTCCGGCACGGACGAGCTCTTCTGCTCCCACGGGCAGCAGCGCTACGCGGTATTCGTCCCGTTTCGTCTCCCGCGGAACGCCGACGATCATGAGACCACCGGCTTCGTCACCGAGTTGATCTTGAAGCCGGCGGGCATGGGCAGCGGGTAGTTGCCGTCCTTGTCGGGCACGACCGGCGGCGTGGTCTCCCACGTCGGGTCCTCGGGCATCGTGCGGTAGTCGAGTTTCATGGCGTCGTCGTACTTCCAGGTCTTGCCGGAATACGTCGCCAGCCTGCCCAGCACCGACGAGAAGCTCGAGGTGGTGCCGTAGTAGGCGTCGTTCTTCGGCGTGTCGTTGCGGATGGCGGCGTGGAGTTCGTCGTGCTCCACTTGGTAGGGGTCGGGGTTCTCCCCGGAGAACTTCCAGAGTTCCTGGCCATCGAGGTCGGTGATCAGGGCGTAGCCCGGGTGGAGTTTGAGGACGCCCTTCGTTCCCTCGAACGTTTCGTCGACATGGTTCTCGCCCCCGGGGAACTGCTTGCACTGGCTGGCGATTCGGGCGCCGCCGGGGTAGGTGAAGTTGACGGCGTGGTGATCGTAGATCTCGCTCGATTGGCCCGGCACACGGTGCTGCCGTCCGCCCACGCCATAGGCCGAGATCGGCAGCCGGTCGAGGAACCAGTTGGCGACGTCGATGTTGTGGACGTGCTGCTCGCAGATGTGGTCGCCGCAGAGCCAGTTGAAGTGGTACCAGTTGTGGACCTGGTACTGCATCTCCGTCTGGTCGGGCTGACGGTCGCGAAACCAGATGCCGCTGCCGTTCCAGTAGACCTGGCCGCCGATGATGTCGCCGATCATGCCTTCACGAACCTTGGCCAGGGCCTCGCGGTAGTTGGTCTGGTAGCGACGCTGCAGGCCAACGACGACCTTGAGCTTCTTCTCGTCGGCCTGCTTGGCCGCTTCGAGGCAGAGGCGGGCCCCGTGGCTGTCCACGCAGACCGGCTTCTCCATGAAGATGTGTTTGCCAGCCTCGACCGCGGCGTTGAAGTGGAACGGGCGGAAGCCCGGAGGCGTGGCAAGGATCACGAGGTCGGAGGCCTCGATCACCCGCTTGTAGCCGTCGAGGCCGTCATACTGGCGGTCCTCGGGGCAATCGACCTTGTCCTGCATCTCCCTGAGAGCTCGCATCGTGCCGTCGATGCCCCCCTTGAAGGCGTCGGCGATCGCGGTGAGTTTTACATTGGAGCCCGGCACGGAGAGCGTCTGCACGAGGGCGCCTCGGCCGCGGCCGCCGGCGCCGATCAGGCCCACCTTGAGCGTCTCACCCGACGGGTTGTCGGCGTGCACGCCCCGCATGCCGAGCGTGGCGGAGGCGACAGCGCTGGCGGATCCGGCCGCGCGGAGAACGTCGCGGCGGCTGAGGGTGGAACCGGTTGTGGTGGCGAGGTCGCTCATCAAAACGTTCCCGTTGAAAACGTGCGAGGCAGTCGGAGGAGAATACCGCCGCGACGAACCAGCGGGCAAACCGAGGCAGGGGGAGCCGTACCGCTTACGCGGTTACGCTTCCTGCAACTGCCGTGTACCGCCGACGCGGCCTCAGGAAGCCCAATCGCGTAAGCGATGGGGGCTGGGACGGGGGCAGCCGTACCGCTTACGCGGTTACGCTTCCTGCAACTGCCTTGTACCGCTGGCGCGGCCTCGGGAAGCTCAATCGCTTGAGCGATGGGGGCTGGAACGGGGGCAGCCGCACCTGGACGCGCTCCACGCCTCACGGCGTTGGGTTTTGACGAGCGGCACCGGGTGACAAAAAAACCCGGCCGGAGCGTTTGCTCCGGCCGGGCCATTGGAATCACGAATCCGATCGTCGTGACGACGATCAGACGTCACCGATCAGAAATCGGACGGCGTGTTCTCACCGCCCGAGTAGGTGCTCAGGCCGATGTAGATGTTGGGATCGATGTCGGCTCCGATCGAGCGCACGCTGCCGTCGGCGAACGTGTGCATCACGAGGTTGCCGGCATGGTCGCTGCTCGGGCCCCAGATCATGTCAGCGGCAGCACCCGTCGGCGACACCAGCAGTTGCTGACTTGTCGTGTACATGACGGTGGGAGCAGCCGAGGTCGGGCCATAGTTCAGGCCCGTGGCGGTGTTGGCATACGCGTTGTTGGTGTATGCCAAGCAGCCATCCTGAGGCCGTCCTGCGACGACCCACGTCTGCGTGCCGAGGAACCATGCACAGTTGTAGGTCGCCGTGCCGTTGTAGGGTCGCGGGTTTCCTTCCTTCGACTCGACCACCATGGCTGTCTTGGAGGTTCCGTCGCCCGATACCAGGCCACGGCCCCGGAGCACGTAGTTTTTCACGTTGGCGGCAGTCGCCGACTGCGGTGGCGACGAGGTTGGAACGAGAGGCATGTAGCCGTCGTCAGAGGACCAGTTGCCCTTCGCCAGCGCGGCGCTCGAGCCGACGGAGGTTCCAACCGAACTACCGCGTCCGGCCATCGCCTTGTAGCAGGTGGCACCCCAGTTGCTGCCGCTGATGATGGCGTCGCCACCCCAGCTCGGGCAGATCAGAGCGGCCATCTGAACATTGGCGAAACTGCCACTGACCGTGAGCGGGAGCGCGGAGAACTGACCAGCGGTACCCGAGGTGACCGACTTGATGCGATCGTAAAAATTGCTCTCCTCGAAATACGGCAGGATCTGGAAGATCCAGCTGTAGCCGCTCGCACTGCCGGCCGGCATCTTCGTCGCGGGAGTCGTGCCGAGGGCGTACCACCGATCGTTGGCGGCCGGGAATGAGTCCTTGCGGGCGCTGGCGTACTGATGCAGGCCGAGCCCCACCTGCTTCATCTTGTTGGAGCACGCGGCGCGGTTGGCCGCCTCACGAGCCGACTGCACGGCGGGCAGGAGCAGGCCGATCAGCGTGGCGATGATCGCGATCACCACCAGCAGTTCGACGAGCGTGAAGCCACGTCGCTTCGAGTTGAAAACGATGCTGGACATGGAAAAACCTCCGCCCTTACGGGCAAACGCGGACAGGGATGAAAAAATGAAACGATGAAAAAGTCCGCTGGAAATCCGCCGAACGGGGCACGATAGGTATAAGGGATGCGCCCCGGCGGTTGACCCCAGACTTCCCTCAACTATATCGACACCGTCCGGCGACCGTCAACGGTTTGGTTTCATGCCCGCTCTCCCTGCCGACCCCGCCGCCGCCCGGGCCTTCGCGGCCGACGTCGTCCGCCGCCTCCGCGAGGCGGGCCACGAGACCTACTGGGCTGGGGGGTGTGTGCGGGACGAACTCCTCGGCCGGACGCCGGCGGACTACGACGTGGCGACGGCCGCCAAGCCCGACCAGGTGCGGGCGCTCTTCGGCCGGGGCCGGACGCTGGCGGTGGGGGCGTCGTTTGGCGTGATCACCGTGCTCGGGCCAAAAAACGCGGGTCAGGTCGAAGTGGCCACGTTCCGGGCCGATGCGCCCTACACCGATGGCCGCCATCCGGCCGGCGTGACGTTCTGCTCGGCACGCGAGGATGCGCAGCGGCGAGACTTCACGATCAATGGCTTGTTTCTTGACCCCGTGAGCGGCGAGGTTCGCGACTTCGTCGGCGGGCGGGCCGATCTGGCTGACGGAATCGTCAGGGCGATCGGCGTGCCCGCGATGCGGTTTGGTGAGGATCACCTGCGGATGCTGCGGGCGATTCGGTTTACGGCGTTTTTCGGGTTTGTCCTCGAGGCCGAAACACGCGTGGCGCTCGAGCGGATGCGGCATCTCGTGACCGCTGTGAGCCCCGAGCGCATCGCTGCGGAACTGAGGGGAATGCTCTCGCGGTCGGGGCGCGGGCAGGCGATCGAACTGCTACTCGACACGGGCCTGGCAGGAGAGGTGTTGCCCGAAGTTGCGCCACCGGCCGTGGCTGAGCCGCGGTGGCAGCATGCCGCCAGGATCATCGACGCCTTCGACGAGCCCGACCTGCCAATGGCGCTGGCTGTGCTGTCAGAGAATGCTGGCGACGAGGTGCTGGCGCGGATGCAGGCGAGGCTACGGCTCTCGAACCGCGAGGCGAAGAAGGGGGAGTGGCTGCGAGCCGGCGTGGCCGCCGTGGGCTTCGGGAGCGATCCGGCCGGTCGCCGCTGGTCGGAGATGCAGCGGTGGGTGGCCCACGAGGATGCGTCGGCGCTCGCCGACGTGCTTCGGGCACGCGCTGCCTGCGGGCTTGGTGATGCCGATCGGGCGGCGTGGTTCACACGGCAGGTGAGCCGCCCGCGGATCGAGATCGATCCGCTGCCTCTGGTGACCGGCGACGATCTGCTCGCCGCGGGTGTGCCGCCAGGAAAGGCCGTCGGCATTGCGTTGGCGCAGGTGCGGGCAATGCAACTCGATGGCGCCATCACGACGAAAGCTGAGGCGATTGCCGTGGCGTTGAAGGGCGCGTAGCCGCAGCTGCCGCCGGGAGTATCCAATAGCGGACGCCTTTTCGCGGAAAGTCGGGGCTACCGGTGGCCTCTCGCTTGACGTTCACGTCGGCCCTCCAGGCCTCCATTCACTGCGTGTCCGCTGCGCTTCGCCATCCGTGGCTTCGCTTGCTCCCACAGCCCGCTCGAGGCCACCGGTAGCCCCTTCCCGGTCATGAGTGAAAGAAGTAGCGACCATCATGCTCCGGGTAGGAACCGAAACGTAGCCGCAGGTTGGCAACCTGCGGTGAAGCGGCGCCGGCAGGGATGAGATCGCAGGTTGAAAACCTACGCTACGTTCGCAGGCTGCCAACCTGCACCTACTGGGGTGGGTCGGTGGGCGACGGCAGGTCTGCGAGGCTGTCGAGCTTGAACAGTTCGAGGAACTTCGGGGCTGTCCGGTAGCACGGCTCGCCTCCATCCTCGTGCACGAGTTCCA
This sequence comes from Planctomycetota bacterium, assembly GCA_018970605.1. Classification (GTDB taxonomy): domain Bacteria; phylum Planctomycetota; class Planctomycetia; order Pirellulales; family UBA1268; genus QWPN01. The sequence continues at coordinate 14,736 of JAGWWA010000074.1, forward strand.
GGAGCCCACGGCGGACAAGTTGCCGCAGCACCGCCGGGCCGGCGTCGCAACCGAGTTCCACGAGCTTGTCTCGAGGCACCGGCTGATTCCAGGCCACCGCGGCCAGCACGTCGAGCGCCGCGGCGTCGAGCCGCACCTGCCGGGACTTGGCTTCGAGCACCTGCCCAAACTGGGCAAACTCCGGCCTCAGCCGCATCACCCAGCCGTCGTTCTTCGCCGCCACCTCGTAGGGGCAGTTGTTGGCGAGGTATCGCTGCCGCAACTGCTCCGCGAGATCGTCGATCTCCTGAGGCCGCACGCCCCGCATCAGCCCCGCCACCGTGCGGCTCGAGAGCGGCCTGCCGCCGGGAAGGCCCACGAAGAGCAGCGACTCGAGGATCGTCAGCGGACTGACGGGGCAGGCCGCGTCGGCATCGGCGGCATCGTCGAGGTCGGGCGAGGCGTCCACGTGGACCACCTCCGCCTCGGGCTCCGGCGAGGCATGCGGGTCGGGTGCCCCCATCATCGCCGCGAACGCCTGCGCGAGCTTGTCGATCGAGAGCCCGCCGTCGGCCGGGGGCGCGGTGAAGCCGGTCGCCGGAGGCGGCGCAGCGGGTGGTGTCTTCTTCGAGCGGGCCATCCCTGCGCTCCGTCGTC
>JAGWWA010000005.1 GCA_018970605.1 Planctomycetota bacterium
AAGCGATCGCTGCTTGCCTGCCGTCGTGCACCAGTGAACGATCGTCACGGATCCGGAGACGGCCGAGCGGCGGCCACGGCTTTTCCCATGGTCGGCTGGACGCCTGCCCAATCGACGCCCGTGACCGGCGGGCCTGCGGAGGCGCGGATGGCAACGGTGACCGATCGAACGAGTGTGGCGGTGGAAAGCCTGTCGCTCGAGGCGGTGCGATCGCTGATGCAGCCGCAGGCTGCCCCCTGCCTGTCGCTCTACGTGCCGACCCACCGCAACGTCCCCGACAACTCGGTCGATCTGCCGACGTTTCGCCAACTCGTGGGCGGACTGGAGACGGGCCTTGCGGCAGCGCATCCCCGACACGAGATCGAGCGGCTCCTCGGGCCGTTCCACCTGCTGGCACGCGATGCCTGGTTCTGGCGGCATGCCCGCGACGGCCTCGCCGTGCTTGCCAGCGACGGAAGGGCGCGGGTGTTCCTCCTGCAGCGGCCCGTGAAGCCGCTGGCCGTGATCATGCGGCGGTTTCACCTGATGCCGCTCGTGCGACTGGCAGCGGCGATGGGGAGGTGCCATGTGCTGTGCCTCACCAGCCGCGAGGCGCGACTCCTCGAGGGCACGATCTGGCGGGATGCCACCAGCACCGTCCTCGGCCAGCTCGACCCCGTCGCCCTGGTCTCGCTGCCCGGCCAGGAACCAGCCGAGTCGCTCGCCCGGGGTGACGTGGTGGACGAGGAGACGTTTCAGCCTCACCGCGTGGAGCGGGGGCTGGGACCGTCGGGCATGGCAGGGCCGACGATCGTGCACGGGGGCGCCGACTCCAAACAGGATGACATCAACGCCGACACGGAGATCTTCCTGCGGCACGTCGATGCGGTCGTGATCGACCAGGCATCGCGGCCAACAGGCTTGCCGCTGGTGCTCGTCGCCGGACCGAAGCTGGCGGCGACGTTCCGCGGCCTCTCGAAGAACGACCTCCTGCTCGACGACTACATCGCCAAGGATCCGCACCTCATGGACACCAACGCCCTCGCGGCGGCGGTGGCACACGTATTCGCGGCGGCGGCCGCGGCGCGGGTCGCCCGGGATATCCATCTCTACGAGCAGGGCCGCGCACACGAACTCGCCGCAGGTGATCTCGCCGACGTGGGCCGTGCCGCCGTGGCGGGCCGCGTGGCCACGCTCCTCATCGAGGCCGACCGTTTCGAACACGGACGGTTTGATCGGACAACGGGCGCGATCGCGTTTGATGGCGCGGAGCGGGCAGGCGAGCGGTCATGTGGCCACGAGTTCGAGCGGGAAGACGTGTTTGGCGCAGTGGCCGAGACGGTCCTGGCCCACGGCGGCACGATCGTGTCGGTCCCGCGGGTCGACATGCCGACCGAATCGGGCGTGGCGGCGATCTATCGATACTGACACAACCGTCATGCCTCGATCCACTCGCGGAGCCGCGCAAGATCTCGCTTGAGAGCAGCGATCAGCGCCGGCCCCTTCCCGAGACCGCCATACTCGTGATGCTGGCTGATCGGCCCCGAAAAGCCGCTGGTCTTCAGCCAGTCGAAGAACGACTTCTGCACGACTCCCTCGCCCAGCGGGCACCAACGGAGTTTTTGGCCCGCGTCGTTCCGCTCCCAGAAAAAATCCTTGCAGAACACGGCGACGAGGTGGTTGGCCATGAGGCGGGCGTGGAGCGGCCAGGCGAGGCCTCCTTCGACGGTTGCATGCGCGATGTCGAAGCAGGCGCCGACGTGCTTCGGGTCAAGATCCGCAAGCGCCTCATGCAAGTCCCAGACCGCCGCGCCCACGTACTCGGCGCCGGAGTGGTTCTGGTAGCCGGCCTGCAGGCCGAGATCGCGACAGGCCGCGGCGACGTCGGCGAGGGCGGCGTGCAGGTCGGCCACGCGTTTCGCCGGATCACCATCCTTTGGATACTTGAGAAACCCGAGCCGCACCCTGGGGATGCCGGCCGCGGCGGTCGCCCTGAGCACCCGCTCGCCGGCCGGGTCGAGGGTGACCACGCTGGTGGTGACGATCGCGAGGTGCTTGCCCCGGTTCCGGAGCGCCTCGACCATTCGCGGCAGATCCTCCTCGACGCGGGCCGGGGCGATGTGCGTGGAGGTGCCGTCCCGCACGGCGACCTCGACGCCGTCCCAGCCGACCTCGGCCACGAGGTCGGCGGTGGCTTCGAAGGAGAGGTCGATAAACGGCTTCGTGAAGCCGATCAGTGAAAACGGCCGGGCCGCTGGAGTCTCGGCCGCGGGAACCTCGGCTGCAGGCAACCGTCGCCCCGCCGCTCCGGCGAAGACTCCGGCGGCCGACGAAGCGAGAAACACTCGACGCGATGAGCTGCTCATGAGAGATGTGGCCCCGCTCGCTTCCGCCACCGCATCAGTCCGGCGAGGCCTGCCGTGGCGAGTGCGGAAATGGCGAAGGTGGACGGCTCCGGCACGACGGTGATCATCATCGCCGTGGCTGATGTGGTCCGCTGCCATGAGAGACTGCCGCTCAAGGTTGGGTAGATCACGGTTCCGAAGTCGCCCGAGAGTTGCCCGTATTGGACAATCTCAAAACGATCTCCGAGCGACGGCACGAAGCCGTTGTAGAGCACCACGTTGAGTGTGCCGCCGAGCAGGCTCAGCACGCCGGAATCAACGACCCGGTCGTATTGTGAGCCGGGTTGTGTGCCGCCCAGTTCAATGACCAGCGACGAGGAAGACGAAAACTGCCCGTCGGTCAGGTTTGTGATCGCGGGGGAGTTGCCGGGGGAATAGGTGCCGTTGAACACCACGTTCTCGAAGGAACCGATGCCAGACACGGTAGAACCCGCGGCAAAGACGATCTTCTGCCCTGCTGTAGACCCGTCACCGTAGACGTCGCCTTGATTGACAAAGTTGCCGTAGACCGTGCCGCGTCCGATCAGGTTCTTGCCCTGCTCGAGCAGCATTCCATTGGTCGCCCGGAGTGTGCCGACCGCGGAGCCGTCGCCCAGTTGTGTGAGCGAACCAAGGACAGCCAGGTTGCGATCCAGGAGTTCGACCTCGTTTGCGTTGGTGTAGAGCAGACCAGCAGAGGCAACTCCGACGTACGAGGATGAGTCGCCCACAGTGAGTTTGCCACCGTCGGCCTCAATCCGTGAACCATACGCAGCAGAGACAAAACCAGAGATGACTCCCCTCCCCACGACGTTCGCACCCGCGCCGAGGGAGATACCGTTGGCAGCGAGGATAGTACCGCCCGTGAGCGTCGATAGTCCGTTGACGTAGGCAAGGCCCTTGGACTTCAGTTCCAGCGTCGCCCCAGAAGCCGCCGCGAGGCTGCCGGTCGTCGAAAAGCCGTTGACACTCGCGGTGCTGCCGACGATCAACCGGCCCGCAGTCGCACCGAGCCCGTTGGTGAACGAGGTTTGGCCCGTGAGCGTTGTGGTGCCCGTACCGGCGTTCTGGATGGTGCCCGTGCCGCTGATAATGCCCGAATGGGTCGAGGCATTGGAACGGTTGAAGATGAGCGTGCCGTTGTTGGTCAGCGTCGACACACCGAGGACGCCGGTCATACCGCCGACACCGATCTGGAGCGTGCCGCCGGCATTCAGATTGATCGTACCGTAGGTGCCCTTCGAGAGCGTGCCGGCCACCGACACGAGTCCGCCATTCATCGTGAGCGTGCCAGTGCCAGACACGCCGACGACAAGATCACCCCCGTTATTGGCCCACGTACCACTCGACACGCTGACCGTGCCGACGCTGCTAGCGGCGTTGCCGAGAGTGCCGCTTATGTTGCTGACATAGCCGCCAGACACGTTCAACGTGCCGGTGCCATTGTCGCCGACCGTGAGGCTGCTTGTCCCAGCAAAATTTCCGTCGGACACAGTCACGGCCCCAACTCCATCTGCGTAGGTGCCGATGTTTCCCTTTCGGTACGTGACGCTACCGCCGGTCACGTTGAGCGTGCCGGTGCCGCCACTACCGGCGTAGAAGTCGCCGCTCATGGCCCATGTGCCGCCCGACACCGTAGCCGCGCCGTTGCTACCGGGGTTCGTGCCGACAAAGCCCTGAGTGCCACACGTGATTTTTCCGCCTGACACTGTGAACACACCAGCGCCGTCATTGCCCACAAACAGGCTTAAGCTATGCGCCCAAGTGCCGCTCGAAACCGTGGCTGAGCCGAGGCTACCGGCGGAGTAGCCGAGATAGCCAATCGAGTCGGTGGCGTATCCGCCGGCTATGACGTTCATGGTGGCGGTACCAGTTGAGGCAACATAAAGTCTCGTTCCAAAATTCGTCCCTGTGCTGACCGTCGTCGTACCGCTATTGAGGGTTGTGTCGGCGAGGAGCAGATTCGTGGGCACACTCAAAACCGCCAGTACGGCGACTTGCAGGGCACCACGAATAATCGTCACGTTCGATCGGCGCATACGAATGTCTCCAAGCGCACGACCCATCAGGCGAACCACCTGCCGAAGCGCAGACCTTCACACGCGCACACGCCGCCACAGAGCTTGCTCGATGGCGAGCCAAGAGCACTGCCGCAAAAGAAGGTCAGCGTGTCGGGCAGACAGCGGTGACGGGTGCGTGCAGTAGCGAGTCCAGAAGGTGGCGTATCCCGCTTTCGCGGCCAGATCGCCCGTAAAAGATCCAGGGAGCCTAGTGGCCCCAGCGCGGGGCGTCAACCAACGGGCAGGCTCACGCGAAGGCCTGCCGCGCTTTCGGTCAGCCGGCGTCGTGCTCGGCAGCGGTGCCTGGAGACGGCCGCGTGCATGCGACGTGCAGGGCCCGTTCTTGTCGGAGGACTGGGCCCAGGTGGCAGTGGGCCGCACATGCTCGAACAAAAGACGTGGTCGGATGGCGATTCCGGTCGTGATCCCCTCGCTCCCGCTCGGGGCTTTTGAACGTTGCATGAGGCATGACGGCGTCCAGCCCAGCGAGCGCGGGGCTGCCCGTGCCCTCGAGCGGGCTGTGGGAGCAAGCGTAGCCAGGATGGCGAAGCGCAGCGGACACGCAGTGAGCCGAGGCCGGGAGGGCCGAGGCGAACGTCCAGCGAGAGGGCACGGGCAGCCCCGAGCGGCGCAGCGGGCAAGCCCCCATCGCTTACGCGCTTGGGCTTCCTGAGTGCGAGGGGCTTTTCGCCGTCGAAAACGCCCGGTGGAGCGGCCACGATGGCCTGATTGCCCACACAATCACCGGGGTTTCGTATCCGCGGTGAAAATCGGCTATTTTCAGCATGGCACACCAAAGGATTCGCCCAGGCACGCACCATGCGTGCCCGGCGGATGCACCAGGCCGGCATGCAGCCGAGCCGCTGGGCGTCCGGGGCGGTGAGGAGCACTTGATGATTTCGTTTCGGTTCGAGCATGTCCGCCTGGAGTCGTTTGGCCTCAACTTTCCAGACTCGCTGCTGTCTTCCCAGGAGATCGAAGAACGGATCGCCCCCGTCTACGAGCGGCTGCGGATCCCGACGGGCACGCTGGAACGCGTCAGCGGCGTGGCCACCCGCGGGATGTGGTCCACCGACGTGACCCCCAGTTCCATGGCCACCGTCGCGGCCCGCCAGGCCCTGGAGCGGTCGGGCTTCCGGCCTGACCAGATCGGTGCCCTCTTCAACTGCTCCGTATCCCGCGACTTTTTTGAGCCCGCAACCGCCTGCCTCGTGCACCACAACCTCGGCATTCCCGAGGAGTCGCTGGTGCTCGACATCACCAACGCCTGCATCGGGTTCAGCGACGGCATGATCATGCTCTCGCACCTCATCGAAGCGGGCACCGTGAAGGCGGGCATCATCTGCTCTGGCGAGAACATCTCCAAGGTGGTCCACACCACCTGCAGCCAGCTCCTGGGCGACACCAACATCACCCGCGAGAAGATCCTGCAGATGCTCCCCACGCTCACGCTCGGCTGCGGGGCCGTGGCGGCGGTGCTCTGCCACGACAGCATCTCGAACGGCGGCCACAAGTTTGTCGGCGGCGTGGCCCGGTCGGCCTCCCAGCACCACCAGCTCTGCATCGGCAACGGCGACTTCAGCGTCGGTCAGGGGGAGGAGATCGCTCCGATCATGACCTCCGACGCGGCGCAGCTGATGATCGCCGCTGCCAAGCTCGGCGGCCGTGCCTTCCCCGACGTCACTGCGGCGCTCGGCTGGTCGAAGGATCACGTGGACCACGTCTTCTGCCACCAGGTGGGCCGGCAGGTCAACGAGGCCTTCTATACCGAGATGGGCCTCGACTTCGACAAGGACTTCGCGATCTACAACCGCTACGGCAACATGGTGTCGGCGGCGCTGCCGGCGGCGCTGGCGATCGGTGCGGAGGAGAAGAACATCCAGCCGGGCGAGAAGGTGCTGCTGACCGCGTTCGGCAGCGGGCTCAACACCCGGTTTCTGGGATTCGAGTGGTAGCCGCCGGCACGGACTCATGATCTCGACATGACCCTCGCCCCGTCCATCGATCGCGACTCGCAGCGTCCGTACGGGCCGCTCTATCCGTTCCGGTCGCGGTTCGCCATGGTGGGCCGCGGCACGGCCACCGGCGGCACGCGGGGCCACCGCATGCACTACGTGGACGAGGGCAGCGGCCCCGTGGTCGTCTGCCTCCACGGCAATCCCACCTGGGGATTCCTGTTCCGCAACCTGATCGCCGCCCTGCGGGACGACTTCCGCGTGATCGTGCCCGATCACGTCGGCTGCGGCCTCTCGGACCAGCCGGGCGACGTCTGCTTCCGGGCCGGCGACCGCATCGGCCATCTCGAAGACCTCCTCGCGGAACTCGGCATCGACCGATTCTCGCTCGTGATGCACGACTGGGGCGGCCCGCTGGGCACGGGCCTCGCCGTGCGGCGGCCCGCCGACATCGAGCGGCTCGTCTACTTCAACACCACGCTCGCCGAGACGGCACTCCTCCCCGGCATGATCCGCCGCGCGGCGTCGCCGGTCATCGGCAAACTTCTCACGCACGACACAAAGCAGTTTCTGAAGCTGCTGACCTCGTTCGGCGTCGTGCAGGCGATGCCCGAGGAGGTGAAGCGCGGCTATCTGCGGCCCTATCGCACCCGCGCAGGCCGGCGGGCCATCTGGGGCTTCGTCCAAGACATTCCGTTCTCGCCGTCCCACCCCACGGCTCCGCTGATGGACGACATGGTGGCCCGGCTGCCGGCGCTGGCCGACACGCCTGTGAAGATCATTTGGGGCATGAAGGATCCCTGCTTTCATCCAGGGATCCTCCGCCAGGTCGCCGCGAGGTTTCCGCAGGCCGAGGTGGTGCATGTGGCCGACGCGTCGCATCTCGTGCTGGAAGATGCGCCCAGCCAGTCGATCGCCGCCGTCCGCGAGTTCCTCGGGCCGGCGCCGGTCGTTGCTGCGGTCGCGACCGCGCCGCCGCCCACGGCGGCAGCCTCCCGCGTGTCGGCGGGCGGGCTCTACGAGGCGCTGCGATCTGCAGCCACGGCGATGCCGTGGGTCTCGGCGGTGACGAAGGTCTCGTTCCCGCGGTGGCGGGCGACGCCGCACTACGACACGCTCGACTTCGGATCGCTCGCCGCCCGGATCGACGCCTACGAGCACGGCCTGATGGAAGCCGGCCTGCGGGCGGCCGAACGTGTGATCATGCTCGTGACGCCAGGTGCCGACTTCCTCGCCCTGAGCTACGCGGTGATGGGCCGCGGCGCCGTGCCGGTGTTCATCGACCCCGGAATGGGCGTGGACGCCGTGGTGGCCTGCATGCGGGAGGCCGAGCCGAGCGGCTTCATCGGCGTGCCCCGGGCCCACCTGCTCCGCCTCAAGGCGGGCGAACTCTTCCGCTCCCTGCGGTTCTCGGTGGTCGCCGGCCGGTTTCCACCATGCGGGGCGATGCGGCTATGCGACCTGCGGCGGCCTTCCGCCGCCCCGCCGACCCCGGTTTCTCGTGCCGACACCGACCCGGCGCTCGTGGCTTTCACCTCGGGGGCCACGGGCCGACCCAAGGGCGTGGTGTTCACCAACCGGATGCTCCGGGAGCAACTGGCGGTATTTCGCGGACAGTTTGGCTTTCGCGGCGGCGATCAGGATCTGCCGCTGCTGCCGGTGTTCAGCCTGTTCACCGCGGCGCTCGGCGTGGGCAGCATCTTTCCGCCGCTCGACCCGAGCCGGCCCCTGTCGCTCGTCCCGTCGCAGATCATCCGCGTGATGCGCGACCTCGGCAATCAAACGTCATTCGGCTCGCCGGCGCTCTGGTCGAAGATCGGGGAATACTGCCGTCAGACGGGCGCGACGCTGCCGCAGCTGCGCCGCGTGTTCATGGCCGGCGCGCCGGTGTCGCAGACGACGATCGACTTGGTAAAAGCCGCCTGCCCGCAGGCGGAGAGCTTCACGCCCTACGGCGCCACCGAAGCACTGCCCGTGACGATCGCCTCGGCCGATGAGCTGCGGCAGGATCGGCCGGTGCTCGCGGTGTCCGGCGAGCAGGGAACGCCGGTGGGCCGCGCCATCGAGGGCGTGGCGCTTCGCGTCGTCGAGCCCCTCACCGGGCAGCCAACCGTGCCGCTCGTCGATTGCCCGGAGCGGGTGATCGGCGAGATCGTGGTCAGCGGCGACACCGTGAGCCGCGAGTATCTCCGCCGACCCGAGGCAACCGCCACCAGCAAGGTTCACGACGGCGATCGCGTTTGGCACCGCATGGGCGACATGGGCTACCTCGACGCCGCAGGCCAGCTCTACTTCTGCGGCCGCAAGGCCCACGTGGTGGCCGCGGCCGACCGCACGTTCCACAGCGTGCCGGTGGAGAACGTCTTCAATCGGCATCCGAAGGTCCGCCGCACGGCCCTCATCGAGGTCGGCGGCGGGCCGGCCCTGGCGGTCGAGCCTGCCGCATGGCCGCTCGCGCCGCAGGCCCGCCAGGCGCTCGCCGCCGAACTTCGGGCAATCGGTGCAGGCGATCCGGTCACCGCCGCGATCCGGCGGTTTTATTTTCATCCGTCATTTCCCGTCGATGCCCGGCACAACGCCAAGATCTTTCGCGATCGCCTCGGTGCCTGGGCCACCACCCAGATCGCCATCGAGTTTCCGGAGGCTGCCGCGGCGGTGACGGCATGAAGGCGGTCGTCACCGGCGGCGGCGGCTTCGTCGGCGCCGCGCTCTGCCGGCGGCTTCGAGATCTCGGCCACGACGTCACGGCGCTTGGCCGCAGGCCTCACGCGGAACTGGCCGCGGAGGGGATCCGCACCGCGATCCAGGATCTCGCGGCGCCGCAGGCCGAGGCGGGCCTCGCCGCGGTGCTCTCGGGCGCGGAGTGCGTGTTCCACACCGCGGCCCACGTGAAGATGTGGGGCCCGCGCGAGGCGTTCGTCCGCGGAAATCTCGTCGCCACGGAGAACGTGATCGCCGCCTGCCGGGCGGCGGGCGTGGCGAAGCTTGTGTTCACCAGTTCACCGAGCGTGGTCGCCTCCGATCACGACCTGCGGGGGATCGACGAGTCGCAGCCGTATCCCGCGCGTTACAAGGCGCTGTATCCCGAAACAAAGGCGGCCGCCGAGCGGGCCGTGCTCGAAGCCCACGGCCACGGGCTGAAGACGATCGCCCTGAGGCCGCACCTGATCTTCGGCCCCGGCGACACGAACCTCGTACCCACGATTCTCAAACGGGCCCGTGCCGGCCGGCTTGTACAGGTGGGCGACGGAACGAACCTCGTCGATCTCACGTTCATCCACGACTGCGTGTCGGCCCACGTGCTCGCGGCGGAGGCGGTCGACGCCAGGCCGACGGCCGGGGGGCGAGCCTACTTCATCAGCCAGGGCACGCCCGTGCGGCTCTGGGAATGGATCGGCCGCGTGCTGGAGCTTCACGGGCTGCCACCGGTGCGGCGGCGGCTGTCGGCGGCCACCGCCCAGTGTCTGGCCACACTCGCCGAAGGAGCCTGGCGCACGTTCGGCTTCGCCTCGGATCCTCCGCTGACACGGTTCCTGGCCGCAGAGATGGCGACCGATCATTACTTCGACATCTCCGCCGCGCGGCGGGAACTCGGCTATGCGCCAAGCTGCACGGTATGGGAGGCGACGGAGCGATCATTCGGTCAAGCGAGCAGGCCACGAAGCTCACCTGCATAAGCACGACTGAAAGAGCGAAGGCGCCGATCATTCGCGGAGCGGTGATCCGCATGCCCTTCGCGTGGCGGTCGCCGCCATCGACGATCAGAAATATCCCTCGCGTTTCTTTTTCTCCATCGAACCGGCCTCGTCTCGATCGATGAGCCGGCCTTGCCGCTCGCTTGTTCGTGTCAGGAGCATCTCCTCGATCACCTGCGGCACAGTCGTGGCCGACGATTCATGGGCCGCGGTGAGAGGATAGTCGCCCATCGTGCGGAATCGCACCCGCTTCATCACCGGCTCTTCGCCGGGCAGCAACCGGAATCGATCATCATCGACCATGATCAACTGCCCTTCGCGATCGACCACCGGCCGTTCGGCGGCGAAGTACAGCGGCACGATCGGAATCTGCTCGCGATGGATGTATTGCCAGATGTCGAGTTCCGTCCAGTTGGAGAGCGGAAACACTCGGATGTTCTCGCCGCGGTTGATCCGCGTGTTGTAAAGATCCCAGAGTTCGGGCCGCTGATTCTTGGGGTTCCAATGGTGGTTGGCATCGCGGAACGAAAACACCCTCTCCTTGGCCCGCGATTTCTCCTCGTCGCGGCGGCCGCCGCCAAGGGCCGCATCGAAGCGATGGGTGTCGAGGGCTTCCACCAAAGCGTGGGTGTTCATCGTCGGCGTGTAGACGCTGCTCGGGTAGTCGAACGGATTCATGCCCGCGGCCAGCGCCCGCTCATTGATGTGAACGATCAATTTCAGCCCGTGCTCGCTGCAGTAGCGGTCGCGAAACTCGATCATCTCGCGGAAATTCCAGGTGGTGTCGATGTGGAGCAGCGGGAAGGGCACCGGCCCCGGGGCAAATGCCTTTCGGGCCACATGCAGCATGCACATGGAGTCTTTGCCGATCGAGTAGAGCAGCACGGGGTTCTCGAACGCAGCCGCGACTTCGCGGATCGTGTAAATCGCCTCGGCCTCGAGTGCGTCAAGATTTCGAAGTGAGTAGTGCATCGGTAGGGCGGTTTGCCTGCAACAGGGGTCAGGTAAACAGCCGGCGCTTGGCCTGGTCGGCGATGAGGCGGACTGCCGGATGAGAGATTCGACGCTCGACCGAGATGCCGTAGAACCGCTCGCGAACCTTTTCGAGTTCGCCAACCCACGTGACCTGGTAGCGGCGACAGATCTCCTTGCGCACGACCGTCGGGGCGGCAAAAAGCCCCAGGCCTTGTTCACCCAATGTCTGGAGCATCGCCATGTCCTCGACCTCGCCGACGATGGTCGGCGTGACATGGTGCACATCGAACCACTGATCGAGCGACTGCCGCATTGCCGTGTTGGTAGTCTGCAAAAGGAGTGGAGCCCCGTGCAGCGACCGTGGAAAGTCCCGGCGCACGCTGCGAGCGAGGTCGGCCGTTCCGAAGATTGAAACGCTTGTCTCGCCCAGCAGATGGTTGAACGCCCGCACTCGCAATGACGGCATCATCGGGGCGTCAGCGATCACGATATCAAGGCCGTGGACCGCCAACTCGCCGAGGAGCCGTTCGGTCTTGTCGATACGCACGTGGAGCCGGAAGGCAGGCTGCATGACCAGCGCCGGCTCAAGCAGCCGATAGGTCGTCAGCTTCGGCAGCGCGTCGGAGACACCTACCCGAAACCGCCGGGGTGCGGCCTGGGATTCACCCTTGACGGTCTGCAGCAGTTCACGGCCGAGCGAAAAGATCTCGTCGGCGTAGCGAAAGACGGCCTCGCCCTCGCTCGTGAGCTTGAGAAAGCGACCCTGCCGTGTAAAGAGCCGCTGCTGGAGAGATCGCTCAAGGGAACGCAACTGCGCGCTGACGGTCGGCTGCGCGACGTGCAGCGCCGCCGCCGCCTTGGACACGCTGCCTTCCTTGGCGACGGTCCAGAAGTAAAGCAGGTGGTGGTAGTTGAGCCATTCCACGGAACGTGCCTGCGTGCCCTTCTACCGGCCCACGGGCTCGAAGCCTAACTCGACCGGCTCGACCCGTCCCGTCTCCAAGTCGAACACCCCGCCAGCAACCAACACCTTACCGGCTGCGACGAGCGATGCGATCACGGTGGATGCCTCCACCAGCGTCTGGGCCTGGATTCTGACATTCTCGCGGACTGCCGCGACCGGGTCGCCCTGTGCGGCCCGCACAGCTGGCCTGATGTGCTGGAACAGCGCTGAAATCTGACCGGGCACCGGCTCCGCCCGCGCAGCTGCCGCGACGGCCCCGCACGACGTATGCCCCAGCACATAAACCACCTTGGCGCCGAGTACCTGCGTGGCGAATTCAAGGCTGGCGATGTTCTCGGTCGCGGCGACGTTGCCGGCGATTCGGGTGACGAACAGGTCGCCGAAGCCCTGGTCGAAGACGATCTCGATCGGCACCCTGGAATCCGCACAGCCCAAGAAGGCCGCGAAAGGCGTCTGCCGTGATGCCACCTCCCGAAGCCGCCCGATATCACGGTGTGGCGCAACGCTCTCACCGGCGACAAATCGAGCATTACCCGCGTAAAGAAAGTCGATCCCTTCGCGGGGGCTCATGCTCGCGGTGGACGCCTGGACTCCGTGCGCCGATCGCGACACGAGTCCGGCACTGCCAGCCAGACAGCAGCCGGCAGTGATGTCGGCAAGCCACCGTCTGCGATTCGGCAAGCCAATCGAAAGTCTCTCACACATGGGTTGCCTCTTCGTGCTCGTGATTGCCTGCGGTTGGGCCCCGGAACGCACCTGCCGCGATCACTATCGGAAATTTCAAATGGTGCCACCAATAGATATACCGTCGCATCGTATAGAAAATCTCTATAGGTTTCCGAGGCCATGACGGCCATCAGTTTTTTCTATGCGACACATCGTTTTATCTATTTGTCTCAGTGACGGGTGGTGAGCGATGTTCCTTTTGATCGTGGATTGATCATGGATTGATCATGGATGATTGATCATCGATTGATCATGGAAAGACACGACGATGCACACTCTCAAACGTCTCGAGAACATCACCGATCCGCTCGGATTTCGCAGTCTCATCGCCGAACGGGAGTCCGGCGGCACATGCCTGGTGCTGGACGCCGTGTGGGTCATTCACGAATTACCAAGGAGCCTGGTTGCATGGATACACAGACGATCCTGGCGAACGTGCTGAGCCCCGCGGCACTCTTTTTCGCCCTTGGATTCTTTGCAGTGCTGGTGCATTCCGATCTTGAACTTCCCTACCCGCTCCCCAAGTTCTTTTCGACCTACCTGCTGATCTCGATCGGCTATACCGGCGGAGAAAAACTGGCTCATGCGGGACTCACGACGGAGGTGACCTGGACGATCCTCGCGGCGATGGCCATGGCGGTGATCATTCCGTTCTACACGTTTTTCTTCCTTCGCCGCATTCTGAGCGTCTATGACGCAGCCGCCATGGCGGCGACCTACGGCTCGATCAGCATCGTGACGTTTGTCATCGGCACGGAGTTCCTCAATCGTGAGCATGTGGAATTCGGTGGTCACATGGTGGCGGTCATGTCGCTGATGGAATCACCCGCCGTCATCATGGGCATCATGCTGGTACGGATGTTCGCGCCACGGGTCGGGGGTGATGAAACAGGACCCGGGCTCAAGGCAATCCTGCACGAGTCTTTCTTCAACGGTACGGTGCTCCTCCTGATCGGCAGCTTGATCATCGGCGTCATCACGGGCCGGACGGCGGGTGAAGGTCTGAGACCATTCATGTCGGGCATCTTCAAAGGAATCGTGCTTCTCTTCCTGCTCGACGTGGGCATGCTCGCGGCGAAGAAGGCCGGCAAGCTTGTCGAGGTCGGACCGAAACTGGTGGCCTTCGGCATCCTGGCGCCACTCGCCAATGCAGCCCTCGGCATTGGGCTCGCCTATGCCATGGGTATGGGGAAGGGAGATGCGCTGCTCTTCACGCTCCTCTGCGCAAGTTCGTCGTACATCGTGGTGCCAGCGGCCATGCGGCAGGCCGTGCCCGAGGCAAACCCGGGGCTTTTCGAACTCTTGTCGCTGAGCGTGACGTTCCCGCTCAACATCAGCGTCGGCATCCCGCTCTACTACGGCGTGATCAGTCGGCTGTGGGCGTGACGGCATACGAAAACCCGGAGGGTCCCAAGAAGTTGACGGATCGATCCGCTTGCCGCAGGAACCTGACCGCCACAAGGCGTGCGATCGAACCGTGTTTGGCTCTGGCTCCCTCACTCACGCGTTTTGGCTTCCTGAGCATCCTGCGAGCCTCGGGAAGCGTGATCGCGTGAGCGGTACGGATGAGGCTCGCGTCCCACCGGCGACTACAATCGGGCCATGAGCCCACACCCCGATCCCGTAAAACCCGATCCGCTGTTTGTCGCATGCCCCGACCGCCACGGCACCGGATCGGAGAAATGGGATCGCTACGCCGGTCGCGACGTGCTGCCCGTCTGGGTGGCCGACATGGATTTTTCCGCACCGGATGAGGTGCTGGCGGCGATCCACCACCGCGTCGATCACGGTGTCTTTGGATACACGCACGAGCCGCCAGGATTCGCGGAGGCGCTCGCCGCGCATCTTGATCGGCGGCACGGCTGGCAGGTCGATCCCGACCGGATCGTGGGCACGCCTGGCGTGGTGACGGGGCTCGCCCTCACGGCCCGGCTGCTTGCCGGCCCAGACGCCGAGATCCTCACGTTCACGCCCGTCTATCCACCGTTCCTATCGCTGCCGGGCCTTGCGGATCGGCGGTGCGTCCGCGTGCCGCTCGTCCAGCACGCCGGGGCATGGACGATCGACTTCGACGCGCTCGAAGCCGCCGCCTCTCCGCGATCAAAACTCCTCTGGTTCTGCCATCCGCACAATCCCACCGGCACGGTGTTTCGCCGCGCAGACCTTCTGAAGCTTGCAGACTTCGCGGCGCGGCACGGGATCACGGTGGTGAGCGACGAGATCTGGTCTGATCTCCTTCTCGACGAGGACCACGGCAGCGAGCGGCACGAGCCCTTCGCAAGCCTCGATCACCCCGCCGCCCGCGCAGCCGTCACACTGGTGGCGGCGTCGAAGACCTGGAACCTCGCCGGCCTCGGCTGCGCGGCGGCGATCCTGCCCGCGGCCGAGATGCGTCGTCGTTGGCGGATCGCCGGCGGCGGTCTCGTGCCCATGATCAACCCGCTCGGCTATGCGGCCTCGATCGCAGCCTGGACGCACGGTGATCCCTGGCGACGGCGGCTCGTCGAAGTGCTTCGTCACCACCGCGGCCTCGTGCAGGAATCGGTCGCCGCGACGCCAGGACTCTCCTGCGTGCCTGCGGAAGCGACGTATCTCGCCTGGATCGACTGCCGAGGCACGGGATGCGACGACCCGCAGGCGGCCTGCGAGGCGGCGGGGCTTGGACCTTCCGACGGTCGCGAGTTCGGAGCGCCCGGCTTCATCCGCATCAACACCGGCTGCCCGACCCCCCGGCTCGAGGAGGCACTGCGCCGACTGCGGCGGGCGTTTGGCGTCGTGGCGTGCGTCTGCGCGGCCATGCTGGGCCTGCTGCCGGCCGCCCGCGCCACTGAAAAGAACGTGCTCTTCATTGCAGTCGACGACCTCAAGCCCGCCCTTGGCTGCTACGGCGACCCGCACGCCAAGACACCGGCCATCGACCGGCTCGCGGCCCGGGGCACGGTCTTCGAGCGGGCCTACTGCATGCAGGCGGTCTGCGCGCCCTCCCGCAACGCAGTGCTCACCGGCCTACGGCCGGAGACGCTTGGCATCTACGACCTCGGCACCAACTTCCGCCGACGCGTGCCCACCGTGAAGACGCTGCCGGAATGGTTCAAGGACCACGGCTGCGCGAGCCATGGGATCGGCAAGATCTTCCATGTCGGCCACGGCAATCACGAAGACCCCGCCTCTTGGAGCGTGCCCCACGTGCAGGAGCGGTCGATCGAATACGCCCTGCCCGAGTCTCGCGCGGCGATCACGCGTGAGGAGGCCCTCTTCACCAACGCTCCGGGAGACGCCAGGAATCTCGACAAGGGGGCCGCCTTCGAACGGGCCGACGTGCCCGACGACACCTATGCGGACGGCCGGATCGCAACGACTGCGATCGAGCGGCTCCGCGGCTTCAAAAAAACAGGCGAGCGGTTCTTCCTGGCCGCGGGGTTTCTCAAGCCACACCTGCCGTTCTGTGCGCCGGCCCGTTTCTGGGACCTCCACGATCCCGATGCGCTGCCGTTGGCCACGACCCGCATGCCGCCACGGGCCGCGCCGCCGTTCGCCCCGCAGTTTGGCAACGAACTCCGCAACTACGCCGGCATTCCCGAACGCGGCGACCTGCCGGAGTCGCTCGAGCGCTCGCTCGTGCACGGCTACTATGCGGCGGCGAGTTTCATGGACGCCCAGGTCGGCAGGTTGCTCGACGAACTCGACGCCCTCGGACTCGCCGACGACACGATCATCGTCCTCTGGGGCGACCACGGCTGGCACCTTGGCGACCATGGGATGTGGTGCAAGCACACGAACTACGAACAGGCGACCCGGGCCCCGCTGATCGTCGTGGCGCCGGGGCGGCCCGGCGGCCAGCGGTCCGCGGCGATCGTCGAGTTCGTCGACATCTATCCAACGCTCTGCGATCTCGCCGGCATTCCGCGGCCGGCGCACCTGCAGGGGGAGAGCCTCGTGCCGCTGCTCGAAGAGCCGGCGTCGCCGACGCGAAGGCCCGCCTATCAGGTCTATCCTCGAAAAGACAAGAACCTCGGCCCGCTCCTGGGCCACGCCGTGCGGACTGATCGCTGGCGCTATGTCGAATGGCGGCAGAGCGGCGGCGGCGTGGCGGCCCGCGAGCTCTACGACATGCGCGAGGATCCGCTCGAAACGGTGAACGTCGCCGGCGACGCCGACCGCGAGGACGTCGTCGCGGAACACGCAGCCCTGCTCGCCGCGCGATTGGCCGTGCCGCCACCGGCCGGATTGGATCTTCGCGACCTGGTGCGGCCGTAGGCGCAGCAGGCCAGAGCGCGGGATCGGCATCATGATGCCCGCAGCGAACGTCCGACGAGATGGCTCGAGCAGCCCCGAGCCTCGCGAGAAGCGGATCAGCCGGGCCAAACCACAGGGTTGAGCGGGCTGGCCGCGACGTCACCGGCCCGCAGCCCCGGCAGCCATGTCTTCAGGTCCTTCTCACGACTGGGGTGGTCGGGTTGGGTGACCACGGCGTCGGCCTCCATGTAGATCACCGTGACCACGGCGCGGACCTTGCTCGATGCGTTGCCCTGGGCCCCGTGGATGCACCAGCCGTCGTGGAACGTTGCATCACCGGCCCGCATGTCGCCCGCCTCCGCGACTGCGTGGCCATGTTCGGCGATCAGCCGCTTGAGCCGTTCCTCGCTGCCGTCGGAGATGTCGAGCGGGCCGAGGTAGCCGAGTTGCTGGCTGCCGGAAGCGAATCGCATCGTGCCCATCGCCTGCGGGCAGTCCACCAGCGGCATCCACATCGTGATGCAGCGGGCACCATCGAGCGGCCAGTACTGCTGGTCTTGGTGCCACGGCGTGAGACCGCCGCCGGCCTCCTTGAAAAGCGCCTGGTCGTGGTAGATCCGGACGGCGGGCACGTCCATCAACTCGGCGGCGATCTTCGCGAACCGCGGCGCAAGACTGAACGGCCGCACCTCGTCGTGGGCCGCCCAGAGGTTGGTGTACTGGATGAAGGCCTTGCCGTAGGTGTCTCGCTGCTCGAGCGGGGCGAGCCCGGACGCGAAGCCGATCGTGTGTCTGCTGATGGCGTCGCGGAACGGAGCCAGGTCGGGCAGCGGCATGACGCCGTCCAGCCGTACCCAGCCGTCGCGGCGGTACGCCGCGATCTTGTCCGGCGGCACGTCGTACGGGGTGTCGAGGATCGGCATGGTGGAGTTCGCGGTCATGAGGCGGTATTGGGCCGGAAGCGCGCGGCCGCGTCAATGGAACGTCAGGCGATTCCAGCATGACCGCACCACGAGCCCGCCGGCGACGGCGACGATGGCTGCCGCCCCGCCCGCCGCGATCTGTCCATAGAGGAGGAGGCCCACGGCGAACAATGTCGCCCAGGTGGCGATCGTCGAGGAGAGCGTCGCCACCAGTGCCGTCCAGAGATCGCCATCGGCGGCGGGTCTGCTGCCTGCCGGCATCCGGTCGGTCACCGCCCGCCAGCCCGGACCACCGGGCCGCACCCGCGCAACGAACGCCTCGAGCGTCGCGGCGTCGGTCGCCGGCGCGAGAAACGTGACCGCGAGCCAGGCGAACGTGGTGGCCGCCACGCCGACGAGCATCTGCTGCCAGACGGGTGGCACCGCGGCGGGATCGCACTGCTGCCACGCAAAAAACGCGGCCGCCACCCCGAACGAGACCACCATGGCGGCGATCTCGGCCGCCGCGTTGATCCGCCACCAGAACCAGCGGACCATGAAGAGCAGGCCGGTTCCCGCGCCGACCTGCATCACGAGCTGGAACGTGCTCAGGGCGTCGCGCATCTGGAGCGCGAGACCGCAGCCCAGCACCAGCAGCGCGGCGGTGGCCAGCCGGCCCACGAACACCTGACGGGCCGGACCGGCCTGGGGATCGATGAACCGCAGGTAGAGGTCGTTGACGACGATGCTCGATCCCCAGTTCATCTGCGTGGAGATGGTGCTCATGTAGGCGGCGATCAGCGACGTGACCACCAGGCCGAGCAGTCCCGGTGGCAGGCGGGCGAGCATCGCGGGATAGGCGAGGTCGTGCTGCACGAACTGAGGATCCATTCCCGGATGCGCCTGGCGGAGCGACTCCAGCGTGGGGAATACCACCAGCGACGCGAAGCCGACGAGGATCCAGGGCCAGGGCCGCACGGCGTAGTGCATCACGTTGAACAGAAGCGTGGCGGCGACCGCATGACGCTCGTCGCGGGCCGCGAGGATCCGCTGCACCACGTAACCGCCGCCGCCCGGCTCGGAGCCGGGATAGTACGACGACCACCACTGCACGGCGAGCGGCAGCAGGAACGCGGTCAGCAGCGCGTCGAACGACACGACCGCCGGATCGGGAAGCAGCGCCAGCCGCGGTGCGACCTCGGCTCTGGCCACGAGCGCCGCCAGGCCGCCCACCTCGGGCAGAGCGACGAGGTAGGCCGCCGCGGCCGCCGACCCGACCATCGCCACCGCGAACTGCACGAGGTCGGTGAGCAGCACGCCGGTGAGACCACCCACCATGGAGTATGCCAGCGTGATGCCCGCGGCCGTGGCCACGGTGACGAGCGGCGAGAGGCCGAGGAGCACGCCGCCGATCTTGATCGCGGCGAGCGTGACATTGGCCATGATGAGCACGTTGAAGAGCACGCCGAGGTAGGCGGCTCGAAACCCGCGAAGCCAGGCGGCGGGAGCACCCGAGTAGCGGAGTTCGTAGAACTCGACGTCGGTCCGCACGCCGCTCCGCCTCCAGAGCCGGGCAAAGAAGAAGGTGGTGACGCTCCCGGAGAGCAGAAACGCCCACCACAGCCAGTTTCCGAACACGCCGTATTCGCGGACGATGCCCGCCACGAGGTTGGGCGTGTCGGTCGCGAAGGTGGTGGCCACCATCGAGGTTCCCAACAGCCACCAGGGCTGACCGCGGCCTCCCAGGAAGTAGTCGTCGTAACCACCACCGGCCGTGCGGCCGGCCCAGAGGCCGACGGCCAAGTAGACCGCGAACGCGACGACCACGATCCCCCAGTCGAGCAGCGTGAGTTGCACGGTCGGCTTCCTTACCGCTTTTTCCGCTCAGGGGCGGGCTCGGCGCGAACCCGCGCGGCCCAATCCTGCCACCGCGCGGCGAGCGCCGCCACGTCGGCAGGCCGCTCCGCGGCGAGGTCGTGCTGCTCGGTGCGATCGGCGGCGAGGTCGTAGAGCTCCCAGTCACCGTCGCGGCCGGTGCGGACGAGCTTCAGGTCGCCAACGCGGACGGCCGCATTGCCTTCGTGCTCCCAGAAGAGCGTGTCGCGGCCGAGGGGCTCCCCGCGAAACGCCGGCAGGAGGCTCGTGCCGGCGAGCGCGGCCGCGGGCCGGCCGCCGCGGGTGGTAGGCGGAGCGGCCCCCGCGGCGTCGAGGCAAGTGGGCATGACGTCGATCACGTGCGCGGGCTGCGACCGCCACTCGCCGCGGGCCGTGATCCCCTTCGGCCAGTGGGCGATCAGCGGCGTGGCGATGCCCCCCTCATGGACGAAGTGCTTCGACTTGCGGAATGGGACGTTCTGGAGAAAGGCCCAGCTCTCGCCGCAAAACCAGCTCGAGTCGGCCTTGGTGGGGTCGCCCACGGTGCGTCCGGCCGGGCCGGTCTCGGCGTTGCCGCCGTTGTCGCTCAGAAAGAGGATCAGTGTGTCGTCGAGCAGGCCGCGGTCGCGGAGGCCGGCGACCAGGTCGCCGATGGCGCGGTCCATGAGATGCACCGTCGTGGCATACACGGCCATCAGATGCTCGAAACGATCCTGCTCCTTGGCCGGTAACGATTCCCACGCCGCCACGGCGGCGGGCCGCGAGGCGGCCGTCCACCGCGGATCCACGAGGCCGAGGCTCCGCTGCCGCTCGACGCGGCGGCGGGCGAGCTCGTCCCAGCCCTCGCGGTAGCGGCCACGAAACTTCGCGATCTCCTCGGCCCGGGCCTGGAGCGGGAAGTGCGGCGCGTTGTGGGCGAGATAGAGGAGAAAAGGCTTGCCGGCGTCGCGGGCCTCGTCGATGAACTTCAGGCCGAACGTCGTCCAGAGGTCGGTGGTGTACCAGTCGGCGGGCAGCCGCGGATCGTCGGCGGCGATCGCCTCGCCGTCGAGCGAGAGGTCGTACCGAGGCGAGCCTGCGAAATAGAAGCCGCCGGCGGAGGGATTGAGGCTGCGATCGAAGCCCCGGTTCCATGGGGCGACCCCGTGCTCCTGGCCGACGTGCCACTTCCCCGCGATGCTCGTGAAGTAGCCCGTATTGCGAAGGGCCTCGGCGACGGTCGGGCAGTCGTCGTTGAGCCGGCCGCGGTAGCCGGGAAGGTGGTCGTCCTTGACCATGTGGCCGACGCCGGCCTGATGGGAGTAGAGGCCGGTGAGCAGGCTCGCCCGCGTGGGGCAGCAGCGGGCGGTGTTGTAGCACTGCGTGAACCGCAGGCCGTTCGCCGCGAGGGCGTCGAGGTGCGGCGTGGGAATCTCGCCGCCGTAGCAGCCGAGGTCGGAAAAGCCCATGTCGTCCACGAGGATTACGACGATATTGGGCCTTGCGGGTAGGGCGGGCTCGGCCGCCGGGCACGATTCACGGGCCCCGCCCAGGATCACGGCGCAGACGATCAGGCCGACGATCAGCCTGACGATCCTGGCGATGGACCCGAGGAATCGCTGCGTCTCCGATCGGAAACCCCTCGAGGGCGTTGGCGTCATGGCGTGATCCTTCCCGATGGTGATCCTGACGGTGTGAAAACGTGTCCTAGACCTCGGGCAGCTCGAACCCTGCGCGGCGGGGCGGGGAGAGCAGGGCGTCAGCCTCAGGGTCGGATGCGAACTTCTCCTCGGCGGGATTCCACTCGAGCGGTCGCCCGAGCCGCCGGGCGATGCCGGCGAGGTGGCAGACTGTGACGGAGCGGTGACCGATCTCGACGTCGGCTACCGGCTGCTCGCGGGAGCGGATGCAGTCGAGCCAGTTCTGCAGGTGCTGGCGGGCCTGCCAGAGAGCCGTCTCGTCGCTCCAGGCTCGTTCCTCGGCGGCCACATCGACCTGGGCGAGGATCTCGGCGGCGATCTCCGGCGGATTGGAGACGACCTTGTTGCGGTTGATCTCGAGCTTGCCGCGGTCGCCGATGAACACGCCGCCCCCCATCGGCCCCTTGTCGAGCACGAAGTTGAGGGGCACTCCCGATGCATACCGCATCTCGACGGCCGCGTTCGGCGTCGCGCCGCGGGGCACGATCTGCACCGGCCCGGTGTCGTCGGTGCCGAGTGCCCACTGGATCTGGTCGACGCCATGCGCTCCCCAGTTGGTCATCTGGCCGCCGGCGAAATCCCGCCACTGCATCCAGGCCATCCAGATCGGGCTGTAGGGCCGGTCGGCGGCCTGATTGAGCCAGACGTTCCAGTCGAGGCCGGCGGGAATATCCTCGGCGGCCGGCGTCGGCACCGGCCCGGCCGCGGAGCCCTCGTAGTTCACGGCCCGCACCTCACGGATCGTGCCGAGGCCGCCCGAGCGGATGAACTCGCAGGCCAGGCGGTTGATCATCATCGACCGCTGCTGCGTGCCCACCTGGAGCACGCGGCCGTGGCGGCGGACGGCCTTGGTGAGGACGCGGCCCTCGTGCACGGTCAGCGTCAGCGGCTTCTCGGCGTAGACGTCCTTCCCTGCCTGGCAGGCATGGATGCAGGGCAGCACCCGCTGGAAGTCGCCGGTGGCGACGATCACCGCGTCGATGTCGGTGCGGTCGAGCAGCCGGCGGTAGTCCTGGACGACGTCGAGCGCCGCGTGCCCCTTCTTCACATGGTCGGCCGCGTAGCCCTCGGCGCGGGGCAGGTTGCAGTCGGCGAGCGCGACGAGGTGGGCATCATCCGGAAGTTGATCGAGGAGCAGCCGGCCGCGGCCGCCGACGCCGATCGCGCCGACGCGGATGCGATCGGAGCGGCGCGCGGCGTCTGCGCGGCGAGTCGCGGAGGCGATCATCACCGCGACGGCCGAGGCGAGGAACGACCGCCGGGAGACGTGCCGCGCCGCGATCCGCGGCTCGGGCCGCGCGAGGTGCCGCCGATTCGTCCCTGAATCTGCCCGATTCGTCCCATCGGGCGCCGATTCGTCCCTCGCCGCGCCCGATTCGTCACTTTTCATGGTGCACCCCGTTGACACGCTCGGACAGCGACTAAGTTAACACCATTCCAGAAAGTTGGTGGGGGGTCTGCGGTTGCTCCAGCCCAACTCTCATTTCCTTCCAAGTAAGGAGGCGATCGTCATGGGCGTTCAGGCAAAGATTCGCTGTGTCGTTTCTGCGGCGCTGATCCTCACAGCGGGCGTCGCGTCGGCACAGACTCCGACCTCGTGGACGCGGGGGGCCGCCACGGCCGGCCTCTGGACGACCATCGGTCAGTGGAACCTGAGCACTGGGCCCGTTCCCGATGCCACCACGCCGGTGCTCTTCGGCGTGAACACCTTCGACGTACTCGCACAGTTGCAAACCACTGGGGCGGTCGGCGTCTCGGCCTCCGCGGCCGGCATCACCTTCACCAATACGACGAGCAAGGTGATCCGCGGGCAGCCTGGCAGCAACGCCAACGCCAACACGCACACGCTGCGGCTCGGGAGCTCCGGGATCACCGTGGCAGAGGCGTCGCTCACGACGGGAACCGTCGTGATCTACAACGCGCCGACCGGCAATGTCTCGAGCAATGTGAGCACCATGGTGGTCGAGGTGAACAACGCTCAGACCTTCACGAACAATAGCGCAAGCCCATTGATGTTTGGGAGATCGGACGGTCTGGCAGGCACGCTGATTCGTCCAGGCGCAGACTCGATCGCCGGAACCCATGCGCTCACGCTCGCCGGCACCGGCGCAGGCCCCATCAGTTTTTACGCGGTGATCCAGGATCAGCCGAGCGATCCGACGAAACTCCGTTCGCTCGTCATCAACCGCACCGGGGTCGGAACGGGGGCCGTACAGCTGTTCGGGGCCAACACCTATTCCGGCCCGACCACCATCACCGCCGGCACGCTCCTCATCAATGGCACGAACTCGGGTGGCGGTGCAACGACGGTCGGCAACGGCGGCATCCTCGGTGGAATCGGCCGCCTTGCCGGAGCCGTGACGTTCGATGCGGGATCGAGGTTCCTGTTCAACCCGGCGGCGTCGCTCACGGTACCTGGTTCGGTCTCCTTCACGGATCCATCGAGTTTCGGGATCGACGACCTCGTCGGTCTCGATTCGACCACGAGTCTCGGAACCTATCGCCTGCTTTCCGGCAGCGTGAACACCACGGGCCTGGCGAACCTCGGAGTCGCGAATGCGGCGAGTTTGGGCGCTGGGAAGTGGGCGTACTTCCAGGCGGGAAGCTTGGACGTCGTCGTGTCGACGGTGCCTGAGCCCGCGGCGCTCGGCCTCGGCGGAGCCGGGTTGCTGGCCGCGGTGACGGTCTCGCGGCGGTTGCGCCGCTGCGGGCGCGGCTGATCGTGCCGCTGATTCTGCGAGCCGTCGTCTGGGTGTTGGCCGCGTGCGCCGCCGGCTCGCCGGCCGTCGGTGCGCCGCCCAACGTCGTCGTGATCCTCGTCGACGACCTCGGCGTAGGTGACTGCGGCTTCTCGGGCGGCACCGACATTCCCACGCCGTGCATCGACCGGCTGGCCCGCGAGGGGGCGGTCTGCACGAACGCCTATGTCACCCCGAGCTGCTCGCCGACGCGGGCCGCACTCCTCACCGGCCGGTATCCGGGGCGGTTTGGCATCGAGGACAATCGGCCGCTCGACGGGCCAACGGCGGGCATGGACCTCCGCGAGGTGCTCCTCCCGCAGCTGCTCCGCGAGCATGGCTACCGCACCGGCCTGTGCGGCAAGTGGCACCTCGGCCAGGGCGAGTATGGGCCGCTGGCCCGCGGATTCGACGAGTTCTGCGGCTGGATCGGCGCGTCGGGCAAGTACATCGATCCGCCGCTGATCACCGGTGGGTCACGGGCCGTGCAGCACGGATGGGTGGACGACCTGCTCGCCGAAAAGGCCGTGACGTTCATTCGGGATCACGCCGCCGAGCCATTCTTCCTGCACGTCGCCTTCATGGCCGCCCACCTCAAGCAGGAGGCCGAGGAGGCCGACCTCGCCCGCTTCCCGCACCTCGACGGCAAGCGGCGCATGGCGGCGGCGATCATCAGTAGGCTGGATCGGGCGGTCGGACGGGTGCTCGACGCGATCCACGAGTCGGGGCTGGACGAGCGGACGCTGGTGTTCTTTCTCAGCGACAACGGGGGCGAGCCGCCGGTGCTCGGGACGTCGAACGGGCCACACCGCGGCCAGAAGTTCGACGTCCTCGAAGGGGGCATCCGCGTGCCATTCGCCCTCCGCTGGGCGGGTGTGGTGCCCGCGGGCGTGAGCTTCAAGCCGCTGGTGCACGGCATGGACGTGTTTGCAACGGCGGCCGCCGCGGCGGGTGTGCCGGCGCCGCAGCCGCTCGACGGTGTCGATCTCGTCCCGTTTCTTCGTGGCGACTCCGCCGGTGTGCCGCACGAGCGGCTCTTCTGGATCTACAACGACCACGCCGACTGGCGGCGGACCGATCAGGACACCAATCTCGCCCGCCGGCTTGGCGCGGTCCGCGAAGGGGACTGGAAACTCGTGATGGAGGGGAACGATCCGCCGCAGCTCTATCACGTCGCCGACGATCCCGCAGAGGCCCATAGTTTGGCCGATGCGATGCCGGATCGGGCCGCCGCCCTCGCCCGCAGCTTTCGCGAGTGGGATGCGGGCATGGTGCGGCAGGTGATCCCGCCGGATCACCCGATCTATGGCCTGAACAGCGGCGCGGGCCAGAGCAGCGGCGGGGGCCAGAGCCGAAGCGGAGGGCAGGCGCATGGCGGGACAGGGCGATGACCGACGCGGAGGTGCGTCGGTTACGATGGGTCTGATCCAGCGACCGGCCGGACACTGACAACAGCCGTACCTGACGACGGGGCGACGAATCCATGCGGTCCACGAAGATTCGCGTCGAGCCGGCACTGCTCCGTCGCATCAACGAGCGGCGACTGCTCGAATTCCTCCAGATCAGCGGCCCGTCGTCGCGGGCCAGGCTGCGAAAGATCTCCGGCCTCACCGCCCCGACGGTATCGAAGGTCGTGGATTCGCTCCTCGAACAGGGACTCCTCGAGGAGATCGATCCGGTGCGACCGGCCATGGGACGCCCCGGCCGCCTGGTGCGGATGGCCAGCGCGTCGGCGTTGGTCCTCGGGGTGCTCGTGAATGCCGACCGCTGCACGATCGTCGTTGCGGGGCTCGATGGCAGAATCGACGACCACCGCACGCGGCATCTCGTCACTCCCGCGACCTATCAGGGGCTGATCGCCGCCCTCGACCGGGAATGCCGAGCGGCACTTGTGGGCCTGGCCGGCGCTCCGCAGGGCATC
The DNA here is from genome assembly GCA_018970605.1 of Planctomycetota bacterium. Taxonomy (GTDB): domain Bacteria; phylum Planctomycetota; class Planctomycetia; order Pirellulales; family UBA1268; genus QWPN01. Next base: position 26,090 of record JAGWWA010000005.1, read on the forward strand.
GGCGTGGTGGTCGATGGCCTGATCAACGACCGCGAACAGGAGGTGGTGTGCTGCGCCAACCTCCACATGCTCGACCGCCGCAATCCGGCCCGCGACCTGGAGTCGCGAATCGGGGTGCGTTGCCGCCTCCTCAAGGGGACCTCGGCGCTGTGTCTGAGCGAGCGGGCCTGCAGTGATGCCGCCGACCGCGATGACTTCTGCGTCTTCGACATCACGACCGGCATCGGACTCGGCATCATGAGCGGTGGATCGCTCGTCGCCGGCCACAGCGGCATGGCGGGTGAGATCGGTCATGTGGTCATCGACCCGGACGGAAGCCTTTGTGGCTGCGGCAATCGCGGCTGCCTGGAAACGCTTGCCACCGACGCGGCCATCGTGCGGCTCGTCTCGACAAAAGCCGGCACGGCGCTCGCGCCGGACGAGGTCGCACGTCTGCTCGAAGAACGGCCGGCTGACTTTGCCTGCGAGATTGACACGGTCGCGAACCGACTCGCCTTGGCGGCCTCCATGGCGATCAACATCCTCAACCCCACGCGACTGCTGATCCACAGTCGCGTGTTTCTGGTATCAGAAGCCCGCTGCGACGCGGTGCGAGCCGCTCTCAAACGGCTGGGGCTGGCCGCCTCGGTGGATGACTGCCGGGTCGAGCGAACCCGTTCGAGCAAAGAACAGGCCGCCGTCGCCGGCATCATTCATGAAATCACGCAAACGTGGGCCCCAGCCCTCAGGTAGAGGCGAATGTCGAAGAAATGCCGTTCGCCAATCTCTTGACACGCTTCTGAAACAAAGTAAACAATGTTTCCTTAGTCGCCCGGGGGCTGGGTTCCTCACATCGCATTGATCGTTCCACCGCTGCATCTGCTTGCACAGGAGATTCATCATGAGTCGAGGTGATCTGCGGATGGTCGTCGTGGCCATGGGCCTCGCGACCTTCGGGTTCGTCGGCGAGCGTGCCGACGCCCAGACATGGACCGGCGCCGGTGTGGACAGCAACTGGAGCACGGGCGGCAACTGGTCCACACCGTTGGCATCCTCCGGCACGGTCACTGCGCTCACATTCACCGGGAGCACATCTGTCAACTCCTCGACAAACAACTCCTACGTCACCACGATCTCAGGGTCGATGAGTTTTACGAACTCGGGATCCGGTGCAGTCACGCTCCTCGGCAGCGGTACGGTCAGTCTCATAGGCGGCACGCCGATCTATTCGGTCTCCTCCACGCTGGGCGTGACCGACGAAATCGGATTTCCAATCAAGCTGAGCTCCGGCAACAAGACGTTCAACATGGGCAGCGCCCACAATCTCCGGATCACCAGCGCGATCACCGAGGACGGAGTGGCCCGGAATCTCACGAAGGGAGGCCAGGGAGGCACGCTGATCCTCACGGGCGAGAACCTCTTTACCGGCCAGTTACAGGTGAACGTCGGCAACGTGCAGACCGATCGCTTGGAGAACGTCAGCGACCCAAGCCCGCTCGGTGCGGGGAACTTGCCCATCCGACTCGGCAATGGCGCGACCGCGGGCACGCTGATCTACAACGGCATCGGTGAGACTACGAATCGATACATCCAAGTGGGCGGCGGAGCGGCCAGCACGGCCACCGGCGGAGCCACGGTGACGCAAAATGGCAGCGGCCCGCTCGTGTTCACCGCCACCAGCGCCTTCAACTCCGGCACCTTCAATGTTCCGCAGACTGGGATTGATCTGGCGGTGTCGCGGTTTCTGACGCTCAACGGCACCAACACCGACCTGAACACCATCAATGGGAAGATCGTCAACAACGTGAACTTGTCTGCCGGGGCATCGCTCGTGGCACTGACGAAGAGCGGCGTCGGCACCTGGGTGCTTGCTGGTGCCAACGAATACACGGGCGGCACGACTGTTTCCAGCGGCATCCTGTACGTCAATGGATCGCTTGCCAACGGCAACTCCAACAGCGTCGCCAGCGGCGCGACGCTCGGAGGCACCGGCGTGATCGGGGCGGCCACGGCGCTCTCGGGCCGGCTGGCGCCCGGCTTCGGCGGGATCGGCACGCTGACCTTTTCCAACGGCGTCACCTGGAACGGCGGGGCGACGTCCGGGACGGCCACCGATTGGCTGTACGACCTTGGCGCGAGCAACGCATCCGACCTCGTCAGCATCACCGGCAACTTCACGAAGGGAACGGGTGCGGCGTTCCGATTCGATCTGGGAAACGCCTCTTCCCAGGGCATCTACACCCTAGCATCCTGGACAGGTTCCACGACGTTCTCGGCCGGTGACTTCAGTTACACAAATCTCGGCGGCGGCAACACCGGCACGTTCAACATCGTGGGCAGCAGCCTCGTCCTGACCATCGTGCCCGAGCCGACGACAACCCTCGGGTTGGTCGCGTCTGGAGTGGCCGGGCTGTTCGCGGCACGTCGAAGTCGACGGCGGACGATGTGACCACGCACAACACAATCTGAGGAGTGTGATCATGGGTTCGTGGAGGCGGATCGTGGGCGTCGCGGCGGCGGCGTTGTTTGTCACGGGAGCGGCAGAAGCCCAACTCACCGCCACCTGGACCGGTGGGGGATCCACGACGTTCTGGTCGGACGCGGCCAACTGGTCCACGGCGCCGTTGTCGACTGGCACCTACACACTCACCTTCTCGGGCACCAACAAAACCTCGTCGTACAACAACTCGGTCACGTCTGTGATGGCGAACATCATCGGCAATTCGTCCGGCATTCAGTTCACCAATGACGGCACACCCGGCAAGAACGGGCAGTTCGTGCTCTCGGGCAGCGCGATCACGCTCTACGGTGATATCCGCTTCACGAATCCCGCAGCGGCGAATGCCGTCAGCATGACCGACGAGATCAAGAATGACCTCGTGCTCACCTCCGCCAATAGCACGCTCGTCTACACGGCGAGCTACGGCAACCTCGTGCATAACCTGATCATCAGCGGCGTTGTCCGCGAGAATGCGACGGGGCGCGTCTTCAGGAAGGGGGGCACTGGCGGCACCCTGTTCCTCAGCGGAGAGAACGTGTTCACCGGCCAGATGCAGGTGTTCGTGGGCTCGGTGTCGGTCGACCGCTTCGAGAACATCAGCGACCCCAGCCCGCTCGGCGCGGGCAACATCCCGATTCAGGTCGGCAACGGAACTCAGACCTGTTCGATCATCTACACCGGCACGGGAGAGACGACGAACAAGTACATTGCGGTCGGTGCCGGCCCCGCCACCACGGCCGCGGGTGGAGCCACGATCACCAACAACGGCAGCGGGCCGCTGATTTTCGACGCTGCCAACCGCTCGGTGGCTGGAGCCAATCCCTTCGACAACGGCCGCTTCAACATCAATTACCAGGGCGACAACACCGTTTCAGTCCGAACCCTCACGCTGAACGGCACGAACTCCACCGACAGCGAGATCCGGTCGGTGATCGCCGACCAGGCGTACGCCCAGGTGACCACCTCGATTCAGCTTGCCAAGGGGGGCTCCGGCAAGTGGATTCTGTCGGGGGCCAACACCTACTCGGGCACGACGACGGTCAGCGGCGGCACGCTCCAGATCGGCAACAGCGGCACGACGGGAAATCTCGGCACCGGACCGGTGGTCAACAACGCCACGCTCGTGTTCAAGCGGTCCGACGACATCGCCTACGACCTCGACATCACGGGCACGGGAACGCTCGTCAAGTCCGGGGCCGGCGTGCTCACGTTCGGCACCGCCCAGTCGTACACCGGAGCCACGTCGATCGAGGCCGGCACCCTGTCGCTCGGCGAAAACGGCTCGGTCGCGGCCTCGACGCGGATCACGGTCGGAGCGGGGGCGTCCTTCAGCGTGGCCGACGTGCTCGCCGGAGCCTACGCCGTGCCGGCCACCCAGACGCTCGGCGGCGACGGTACGGTGGTCGGTGGCGTGACCGTCGCCGGCGGAGCGACGCTCTCGCCGGGTGCCAGCCCCGGCACGCTCACGACCACGGACAACGTCACGTTCGGCTCCGGAGGAAACTACAACTGGCAGATGCTCTCGGCGACGGGAACGGCCGGGGCTTCGTCCTCGTGGGACCTGCTCAACGTCGGCGGCGCGCTGGCGATCGCGTCGACCTCCGCCGATCCCTTCAAGGTCAATCTCTGGACGCTCTCCGGCATCTCGCCCGATGTCAGCGGCTCGGCGGCCAACTTCAATGCCGGCCAGAGCTACTCGTGGAAGATCGCCACCGCCGGCGGCGGCATCACGGGCTTCGCGGCCAACAAGTTTCGGATCACCACCAGCGCCACCAACGGCACTGGCGGCTTCGCCAACGGCCTCAATGGCGGCTCCTTCTCGATCGCCCAGAGCGGCAACGATCTCAACCTCGTGTTCACGTCGGCCGCGCCGGCGGTGATCACGATCAACGTGGCGAGCGGCACCCAGACCCAGACTCAGGCCGGCTACCCGACGCTCTCGGGGTCGATTCCGGTGGTGAAGACCGGCGGCGGGACGCTCGTGCTCACCGCCGCCAACACGGTCACCGGCAGCACGACCGTGCAGGGAGGTAGGCTGCAACTCGCGAATGGCTCGGCACTCGGCTCGAGCAGGATCGTGCCGGTGGCTGGCGGCACCGTGACGCTCGCTACCGGCCTGCAGACCACCGTCGGTGGACTCTCGCCGAATGCCGGCGGCCTGACCGACGTCGGCAACGGGATGGTCACCGTGGCCACGGGCCTCTCCACGGCCGGCATGGTGAACGCGATCGTCACCGGCATGGGCGACGGCACCTGGAACGGCGTCAGCGGCATCACCTCGAGCGCGGCTGCGGCCAGCGGCGGCGACCGCACGATCGGCTGGCTCGACAATGGCGACGGTTCGGTGACCTTCGCCTTCGCCGCAGCCGGCGACACCAATCTCGATTGGCAGGTTGACATCATCGACGCCGCCAACTTCCTGGCCGGCGGCAAGTTCGACACCGGCAGCCCGGCGAGTTGGAACGAGGGCGACTTCACCTACGACGGCGTGGTGGACATCCTCGACGCCGCGAGCTTTCTCTCCAACGGCCTGTTCGACGCGGGCGCCTACAACCCGATATCGGGTCAGGCCGGCGCCGTCGCGGTCGTGCCGGAGCCGAGCTCGTGGCTTGCGGCGATGACCGCCTGCGGTTGCATCGGCTGGCTGGCGTCGCGCCGTCGGCCGTTCCACCGAGGGTGATCATCATGACCGGAACGCTCACTGGGATATCCGACGTTCGTGGAGTCGCCTCGCGGCACTCCCGCCCTCGCGCCGACCCCACCGGCTTCACGCTCGTGGAACTTTTGGTGGTGATCGCCATTATCGCCACGCTGATCGGACTGCTGCTCCCGGCCGTCCAGTCCGCGAGGGAGTCGGCCAGACGGACGCAGTGCGCCAACAATCTGCGGCAGGTGTCGCTTGCAACGCACGGATACGAGAGCGCGAAGAAGTTTCTGGTGCCCGCATTCCTTGGAGACAACTCGCTGATCAGCCAAGCCGGCGGCTACAACTCATGGCCGACCTGGGCGGCGCTGATTCTGCCCTACATGGAGGAGAAGTCGATCGCGGACCTCTGGGACCTGAAACGTGTGGTTCAGGCCCAGGCGCCGGCCGCCTACCAAACCCCCGTCAAAATGTATTCCTGTCCGGCACGGCCGCCGCCGGTACTCAGTGAGAACGACTTCGCCACACCGGGTGGCACGACGTCGGATTACGCCGCCTCATTCGGCACGTTGATCACGCCGGTGAGCGACACGACCTTCAGTCAGGCCAACGGTGCCATCGTACCAGCAGTCCCGACGATCGGCCCGGCTGATGCGAAGGGACCTGTGCTGCTGTCGTCGCGTCATCAGGTGCCGATGGGCAAGGTCAAAGATGGTACAAGCAAGACCGCGATGTTCGCCGAAAAGTGGATTTCACCCACCGATCCTCGTGGAAAAAACGGCGACGCAAGTGTCTACAGCGGTATTCGAAATACCCAGCGACGGATGATGGGTTTCAGCGCACCGGAGAATGGCAGCCGGAAGATTCTGTCGCCGAAGTACGCGGTGAGTGATGTCCCGATCTCGATCGCTGGCAGCTACTTCGGGGGCTCGCACCCAGGCCTCTGCATGTTCGTATTCGTCGACGGACATGTGCAGGCGGTATCCGAAGCGACGGCCATCGAGGTGCTCACGGCGCTCGCCACGCGGGACGGTGGCGAAGCCCTTGATAGCAACGCGTTTTGACCGACTGTGCCGACGACCGATGCCTTGCTTCCCAGGGTTTTTGCGACTAGTTTCGGGGCAGGGCGATCTTTCTGTAACGCTGTTGCGTAAAGACGACTGATTGCCTTCCTGCTCCGGCCGCTTGGGGCCCCTCCCGGCACGAATGAGTCGACCTCATGACGACCCGCTGGAAGCACGACGCGAGGCGAAAGAGAACCTCCGCGAGCCTCCCGGGCGGTGAGTCGCTCGAGCGCCGCCACCTCCTGGCCATCACGGCGTCGGTGACGTCGGGCGAACTGCGGATCGGCTTCACGTCATCGGCCGCTGCCGAACAGATCGCCCGCCTCTCGAGCGACGGCACGAACTACACCGTCCGCAACACCAACAACGTTTCCGTCGGCACATTCGCCGTCTCGGCGGTGAACTCGATCATGGTCACCGGGCTCACCGCCGTGGAGCGGTTCGAGATCCCTGCGACGAGCACCCGAGAGATCGCCGACCCGATCACGGTCGCCGCCACGGTGGAGACGACCGTCATCGGTCGGGCGATCGCCACCTCGGCCGGTGGCGTGCAGATCGGCTCACCGGCGATCACGCTCGCCGCGGGCGTGACGACGGCCGCAGCCCAGACCTACGCAGGCAACGTGACGCTGGCCACCGGTACCCTCGTCGCCGCGTCGACCGCAGGGGCCGACATCCGCTTCGAGAGCACGGTCACCGGTGTCGCAGGAAGCGAACTGGTCGTCGAAACCGCCGGCGCTGCGACCGTGCTCGGCGGGCTGTCCGGCCCAGCCAGATTGATCAAGCGCGGTGCCGGAGGACTGCGACTCCCCTCCTCCGGCAGTTTCAACGGCGGCACGGCGGTCGAAGCCGGCGAACTGGCCGTGACGCGATCCGGTGGACTGGGAGCGGGCACCCTCCAGCTGGCCGCGAACACCCGGCTGAAGCTCGATGCCGGCACGACGCCGGTCGACGTTGCGACACTCACCGTGGCGAATGGCGGCCGGATCGACGTCGGCGTGGGCGGCCTCAGAATTGCCTCGGGCGGGGCCAGCCTCGCGACCGTGCGAAGCCTTCTCACAGCCGGCAGGAACGGTGGCACGTGGGACGGTGCCGCTGGAATCGTCTCCCGAGAAGCCGCCGCCACGATCGGTCGCGGCGTCGGCGTCGTGGTGGCGGATGACGGCAGCCTGCGAGTCGCCTTCGCGGCCGCCGGCGACACGAACCTCGACGGCTCCGTCGACATGCTCGACTGCTCCACCATCCTCGCCGGTGCCAAGTTCGATTCGGGTGATCCGGCATCCTGGATCGATGGCGACACCACCTACGACGGAGTGGTGGACATCCTCGACATCGCCGATGTCTTCAGCGGTTCTCTCTACGACGCGGGCCCCTACCTGCCGGCGACCACGCTGCCGGCCGGATTCTCGGAAACCTGGGAAACCCTGGCGACGGCCACGCTGCCGGCCTCGGCCTGGCAGCTGCAGACCGGCGGCTGGGGCACCGTCGACCAGCAGGACGTCCGCGGTGCCGGCCGCAAGCACGCTGTCGCGGCGGGGCAGGCCACCCGCCTGATGCGGCCGATCGATCTCGCTGCGCAGAACCACGTGGTGCTGCAGGGGTGGCTCTCCAGCACCGGCACCACCGACAGGAGCATGCTGGGCCTGGCGTCGTTCCCCACGGTGACGAACAACGCCCTCGTGCAGATGGGCGCGAACGGCAAGAGTACCTACCGGATCGAGTATGGCAACCTGGCAACGGGATCGGCACCGATCGAGATCGACACCACGCTTCCGGTGGAGGCCGGCTGGCACTTCATGCGGCTCGACCTCGTCCGGGATCCCACCGACACGACGCTCTGGCAGGCGACGTGGCGGGGCTGGAACACGGCCCGCACCATCGAGAAGACGCAGTCGTTCAGCTGGAGGTTCGATGCCGGCGGCGTGAACTGGGCGATGCTCGGCTCCTCCGCGGCGACCGCCGGGTCCGTGGCCTGGGACGCCATCGACATCGGCCCGCTGGGCACGGTCGGGCCGCCCCCCGCACTGCCCACGACAACGCCGCAGGTCGTCGGCACGGCCTCGAGCACCATCGCCGGCTGGGAACCGTCCAGAGCCGTGGACGGCAATGCATCGACGGTCTACTCCTCGACAAGCCACGGCGCGACGGCCGTGGCCACCGAATGGGTGGCGCTCGACGTCGGGAAGGTCGCCACCATGTCTGGGCTGAAGATCTACCCCCGCGGCAACGCCTGCTTCCCGGTCGATTACCAGATCCAATCGTCCACCGACATGATCACCTGGACGACGGTGCCGGGGATGACCTTCACGGGCCAGACCGCCCCCGCCACGAGCGTGACGCACACGTTCGCATCGGCCATCCAGGCGAGGGGGCTGCGGATCTATGCCACGAAGCTCTCGTCCGACGGGTTCAACCACTATCTGCAGATCGCCGACATGCAGGTGCCGGAGTTCCTGCCGTCGGACCTCCAGGCCTGGGTGAGCCCCGCGGAACTCCGCGACAAGAAGGTGATCAACACCGGCATCTTCTCGCGGGTGACGTTCGAGGATCCCGATGCGCCCATGCCGCACTATCTCGCCACCCACCCCGACTATCTCGCCAACACGCCCTTCGACGGCATCACGATCCCGGTGCCGATCGACCCGGCCTGGACGACGTCGCAGGGGCTGGTGTCGCGGCCCATCTATGGCCTCAACCAGCTCACCATGCTCAACGTGCCGATTCCCTGGTCGGTGGTCCAGGGAGCGGTCAACGATCTCAAGCAGGTGCAGTGGGGCCACGTCACCGACAACTTCCTGTGGTATGGATTCAGCGAGTTCGCCTCCGATGAAGACGCCGCCACCAAGTCGGTGAACCCGAGCAGCGCGGCCGACTGGAACGTGGTCGTCCAGAACGCGGCCCTCTGTGCCCGCATGTGCCGCGAGGCCGGCCTCAAGGGCTTCATGATGGATCCCGAACAGTACGGCCATTACCCCACCGGCGAGTACTACCCGTTCGGACTCGGCACCGCGGCGACCTGGCGGGCCCGTGGCGAGCAGTGGATCAAGGCGGTGCAGGCGGAGTATCCGGAGATCATCCTCAACTCTTTCTTCACGTGGGGCCCAGAGAGCCAGCCGGGCGGCTGGGCCGACTATCCCAACCTGGCGAACTTCATGAACGGCGTGCTGGCGGGCATCCAGTCGCCAGCCCGGATCATCCACGGCTGGGAATCGACGTTCTGGTACGGCATGAACCGCACGATCGACGGCATCTCGACGCAGTTCGCCGGCGATCGCACCGTCTACGCCCAGACCCGCAGCGACATCCGCAACTCGTGGCGCAGCTTCAGCGACGATCCGGCGAAGTACGACGCCTTCGTGGACGTCGGCATGGCGGCCTGGGTCGAGAGCGATCCCTACAACCTGCCCGACGGCTGGCCGACTGGCTTCGTCAACGATCCCGGCCCCTGGTCGAATCTCGCCGCCACGCTCGCCTACAGCGACGAGTATGTCTGGACGTGGAGCGAGCACACCAACTACTCGCAGCAGCGGGCCACGCTCAATCCCTTTCTGGCGTCGCTCGCCAACCGCACGTTCAACACCGGAACCGAACAGGCCACCACCTTCATCGACGACTTCGCGACCGACCCGCTGAAGCGGGGCTGGTCGTTCGACTTCAACATGCTCGACATCGGCCGCGACATCGGCCGGCTCTCGGTCGCGATGACGACCGATTCCCTGGCCTACGCCTGGTCGCCGGCGGATGGCGCCGTGGCCGTGCGCAGCAACTGGAAGCGGGGCGCTTTCGACGCGATCGAAGGGCTCCCGACGGCACAACGGCGGCGATACACGAAGCCCATCGAGGCGGCGACCCGTTCGAGCGACATCCATACGGAAGTCGACTTCACGGTCGATGCCTTCGGCAGCGACCCGGACAATCCGATCCTGCTCGGCCTGTTCCACAGCCAGGCCACGACCGACCGACAGTCGCTCTGCCTGAGGATCGACGGCAGTTCGACCGTGAGCGTCGTCCTCGCCGGCGACGGCACGCCGCTCTCGCTGCCCCTGGCTCCCGCCGCCCCGCTCACCACCGGCACCGGCTACCGCGTGGTGCTCGACTACGCCGCCGCCACGCGGACGCTTTCGGCGCGACTACTGGCCCGCGGTGGCATGACCACCGTCGCCGCGACAAGCACCCAGGTGCCCGGCACCGTCGGCGCGTTCGTGCTCGACGAGGCCGGCCTCGCCCAGCGGGAAGCGGCCGTCTCCACCTCGGCGGCCCAGGCTCATCGGTTCCGTCTCGACGCGTTCGCGTTCGGCACGTCCCTGCCGACCGCTCGGGCATCCGCGACCGCCGACTCGACTGCCGCGGGCGAGCCGACCGCTTTCAGTTCAGCCGAACTCGCCTTCGCCGCCCTGGCTCTCGATCAGTCGACGACCGTCGGCACGAACGGGGCGAAGAAGCGGCTGTTCTGATCCATCGTACGACCGGCCCTTCTCAACCGGTGGGTGTCAGCGGTGCCCGAGCTCGCGGCGATGGGACTCGGCGCGGTAGGGTTGCTCGTCGGCATGACGGCTCCCACCGTGTCGAAGACCGTTGACTCCCTGATCTCGGACGGGGTGCGTCGAACCGTGGGGTCGTCGCGGTGTGGGCCTCGGGGGACCGATCCTGTGGGGGTCGGCCGAGATCTTGACGCCCCACTCGTCCTTATAATAAATTGTGTTGACTAACGACGGGAGGTGGCCGGGTGGGTTGCCTTCCGGAGCACTTTTTAACTGGAGATGCTCATGGGCGGAGCGGCGTATCGGGTCGGAGCGTCAGTCGTGGCGCTGGCGGTCATCGCCGGCGCGATGCCTGCCGAGGCCCAGACGTGGATTGGAACGGGAGGCGATGGCCTCTGGAGCACGGCCGGCAACTGGTCTTCGCCACCAGGATCGACCGCAGCCACGCTCGTGTTTTCGGGAACGACGAATCCCTTCACCGTGAACGACGGCGCCGTCTCGAGTGTCGGGGCGATTCGGTTCACGAACACGACGACGAGCGGAAGTTTCGTGCTCGCCGGGGCGACCGCCGTGACCGTCACCGGCAGCATCTTTACGGCCAACGGCACCGCTGGGACCGAGGAGATATCGTTTCCCATCACGCTCGGCCCCACCTTGGTCTCGGTCAACGTCGGCGGCAACGGACATTTTCTCAAGATCAGCGGAACGATCTCCGGCAACGCGACCAGTGAGTTTCGCAAGGTGGTGGACAACGGTCGCCTGATCCTCACTGCCAACAACACGTTCATCGGCAAGTTCGCTCCACGGGTGGGCAGTGTGCAGTTTCCCAAATGGGGCGCCATCGGAGATCCGTCGCCCCTCGGCGCGGGCAACCTGCCGATCGAGGTCGGCCAGGCGGGCAACACCAGCGACATGATCTACGACGGTCCTGGGGAGACGACCAATCGCTACATCCAGGTCGGCATGGGCGCCAGTGGTCTTGGCGGTTCCACGATCACAAATAGTGGCTCGGGCGCGTTGGTCTTCACGGCCGCAAGCCGCCCGAGCCATCCCGACTACGGCAACAACCTGTTCAACCAGCGGCAACCGAGCATCAACGCGGGCATCAACCGCACCCTCACCTTTCAGGGATCCAACTCGGGCTCGAACACGGTCGCCTCGGTGATCGTCGACAATAACGACGGGTCGGCGCGAGTCGGCGTCACGAAGGCGGGTTCGGGTCGCTGGATTCTCTCGGGCACCAACACCTACACGGGGGGCACGCAGGTCAACGCCGGGACGCTGGTGCTCGACGGGCTCACGGGCGTGGCCGCCTTCACCAACCAGGTCGCCGTGGGGGCGACGCTCGCCGGGTCGGGCACGCTTTCCGGGCCGACCACAGTGTCGGGCATCCTCTCGCCCGGCGGGGGAGTCGGTTCCGTGGGCACGCTCTCGTTCAACGCGTCGAGTTTCCTCTGGAACAGCGGTTCCTCCGCCTCGGCCGCAACCGACTGGGCCTACGACCTCGGAGCTGCGAACCAGTCGGACTCGATCAGCATTGTCGGCCCGTTCACGAAGTCGGGCACCGGCAGCGGCTACCGGTTTGACTTCGGCGGCAGCACGCAACTTGGCACATTCACCCTGGCGTCCTGGACCGGGACGACGTCGTTCCTGGCCTCCGACTTCGGTTATACGAATCTCGGCGGCGGCAACACGGCCACGTTCGACATCGTGGGCACGTCGCTGCTGGTGACGGTCGTTCCCGAACCGACGACGGCGGTGTGGCTGGTCGCAAGCGCGCTGTCGGCAGGCGTTATCGCACTGCGGCGGCGGGGTGAACGCTGAGCAGCCTTGAAGAACAACGGGGGCGACGTGATGCGGGTGGTGGTCACCAGAGGGGCGTGGATGGGTGTGATGGCGGTCGCAGTCATGGCGCTGCGTTCAGCCGAGGCCCAGAACACCTGGACAGGCGCCGGCACGACGTCTCTCTGGTCCGATTCGGGCAACTGGACCGGTCCACCCGGAACCCCCGTGCCCCCCAGCACCGACGCGATGCTGTTTTTTTCGGGAACGACCGGCACGAACAGCATCAACGACGGTGCGGTCTCGAGTGTGGTGGCGAAGGTTATCGGCACGAACAACGGGATCGTCTTTTCAAACGACGGGCTTTCCGGCAAGACGGCCGGATTTCGACTCTCTGGAAGTGCGATCACGCTCAAGGGCTACATCGAAACGATGTCTGCGGTCACCTCCCCAGCGATGACGATCACCGACGAGATCGCCAACGACCTGCAGCTCACGATCGCGGACTTCACCCAGATCTACACCCGAACCTACAACGCCTTTGCGCATAACCTCACGATCAGCGGCGTGATTTTTGAAGACGGTGTTTCCCGAACCCTTCGCAAGGGCGGCACCGGGGGCACGCTGACGCTGACCGGTGAAAACGTCTTCACCGGCCAGATGCAGATCAATGTCGGAGTCGTGGCGGTCGACCGGCTGGAGAACGTCGGTCAGCCGAGCCCACTCGGCGCCGGCAACCTGCCAGTGCGGCTCGGCACAGGCGCGCTCTACGGCATTCTTCAATACACCGGGACCGGAGAGACCACGAACCGCTACGTGCAGGTTGGTAGCGGCCCCAATGCGGTCGCTACGGGCACGAGCACGGTCACGGCGAATGGCAGCGGTCCGCTCGTGTTCACCGTGGCCGGCCGTGACATGACCCATCCGCTCTACGGAAACGACTACTTCAATCAGAACGACGCGGCGGTGACCAGCCCCGGCCGCATGCTCACGCTCAACGGCACCAACACCGGCGCCAACGAGATCCAGACCGTGATCATCGACAACGTCAACGCATCGGGCGGTCTGAACAGCGGCCTCGTCTCACCGGTGAGCGTCACTAAGGCGGGATCCGGCACCTGGATTCTTTCGGGCACCAATACCTACTCGGGCACGACCACGATCTCGGGCGGCATGCTCCAGATCGGCAACGGTGGTACGACCGGTCGGCTTGGTTTCGGCCCCACCATCAACAACGCCACGCTCACCTACAAGCGGGCAGACGACGTGACGCTGACCACGGCGATCACCGGGAGCGGCCGTCTGGTTCAGGCCGGGCCCGGCACGCTCACGCTCGGCACCGCGCAGCCCTTCACTGGAGCGACGCGCATCGACGCCGGCACACTTTCGCTTGGGGAGACAGGTTCAATCGCGGCATCGCCATCGGTAACCGTGGCCGCCGGGGCATCGTTCTTCGTGGCCGATGTGGGGGGAGGCGCCTACCTGGTGCCGGCCACGCAGACGCTCACGGGCAACGGCACCGTCGTCGGGGCGCTGTCGATCGCCGGGGGTGCCACCGTATCACCGGGCTCGAGTCTCGGGACTCTGTCGGTGACCGACGCTGTCACCCTCGGTTCCGACGGCAACTACACCTGGCAGATGTTCTCCGCGACTGGCACGGCCGGTGCCACGGATTCCTGGGATCTGCTCGACGTCGGCGGCACGCTGACGATCGCCTCGACGACGGCCGATCCCTTCCGGCTGAACCTCTGGACGCTCTCAGGCACCGGCCCCGATGTCAGCGGGGCCGCGGCCAACTTCAACGCCGGCCAGAGCTACACCTGGAAGATCGCCTCGGCAGCCGGAGGAATCACCGGGTTTGAGGCCAGCAAGTTTCTGATCACGACGACGGCGACCAACGGCACCGGCGGCTTCGCCAACTCGCTCGGCGGGGGAACTTTCAGCCTGGCCCAGAGCGGCAACGACCTGAACCTGGTGTTCACGTCGGCAGCGCCGAGCGTGATCACGATCAGCGTGCCCAGCGGCACTCAGACGCAGACCCAGGCCGGGTACGCGACGCTCTCCGGATCGATCCCGGTGGTGAAAACCGGTGCCGGCACGCTCGTGCTCAATCAGGCCAACACGCTCTCGGGCTCAACGACCGTGCAGGGAGGACGGCTGCAGCTGGCCAACGGCTCGGCGCTCGCATCGAGCCGGCTGATCCCGGTCGCAGGTGGCACCGTGACGCTTGCCCCGTTTCAGCAGACGACCGTCGGCGGGCTGGCCGCGAGTGCCGGCGGGGTGACTGACGTGGGGAGCGGGGCGATGACAGTGGCCTCCGGACTCGCGACTCCCGACATGCTCGCCGCGCTGCTCGCAGGCCGGGGTGACGGCTCATGGACCGGAACGACCGGCATCACGTCGAGCCAAGCGGCGGCCGATCTCACGGCCAGCATTCCTCGTACGGTGGGCTGGCTCGACAACGGGGATGGATCGGTGACCTTCGGATTCGCCGCTCCGGGCGACACCAACCTCGACTGGAACGTCGACATTCTCGACGCGGCCAACTTCCTCGCCGGGGGCAAGTTCGATTCCGGTGCCGCCGCGACCTGGAACGAGGGGGACTTCGGCTACGACGGCGTGGTGGACATCCTCGACGCGGCGGATTTCCTCTCCACCGGACTCTTTGACGCGGGACCCTACAACCCTCCGCCAACCTCGGCCCCCGGTATCACCGCGGTGCCCGAACCGAGCGCCACCCTGCTCGGCGTCTCGCTCGCCGCGCTGGCCTGCATGCCGCGTGGGCGACGGAGGGTGTGATGATGATCCGCCCACGAGGGTGTCGAGTGATCGCGCGGCAACATCGCGGGATCATTGAGGGATTCACGTTGGTTGAGCTGCTGGTCGTGATCGCGATCATCGCGACTTTGATCGGACTCCTGCTGCCTGCCGTCCAGAGTGCCCGCGAAGCGGCGCGACGGACGCAGTGTTCCAACAGCCTCCGCCAGGTCGGGCTCGCCACCCATGGCTATGCGAGCGCGAAACAGTACCTCGTACCGGCTTTCCTGGGAAACAACGCCTACATCAGCGCGCAGAACAACTACAACTCCTGGCCGACCTGGGCGGCGCTCATCTTGCCCTACATGGAGAACAAGACGATCGCGGATCTCTGGGACCTGAAGAGGCTTGTTCAGGCTCAGCCACCGGCTGCCTACCAGTCACCGGTGCCGATGTATTCCTGCCCGTCGCGACAGCCGATGGTTCTCAGCGAGAGCGACTTCGCGACTCCCGGCGGTATCACGTCCGACTATGCCGCTTGTTTCGGCACCCTCGTCACTCCGGCCGGCGACACGGTCTTCAGCGCCGCCGACGGCGCGATCGTACCGGGCATTCCCACGATCGATCCCGCCACGCCGAATCCGGGAATCGAACCGAAGCTCGTTTCCACCCGGCACCAGGTGGCCGTGGGAAAGGTGCTCGACGGTACCAGCAAGACCGTGATGTTTGGCGAAAAGTGGATCGACCCCACCGTCAAGCGGGGCCGTGACTCCGATCGCAGCGTCTACAGCGGGAATAGGTCCTCGGTGCGGCGATTGATGGGCATCAGCGCCAGTTCCGAGCCAAAGGAAAAGGGCGTCTATCGGCTCCTGCTCGATCCCCGAGCCGCCACCGGCTTCTCTCTCACCGACGTGCCCAACCAGATCCCCGGCCACAACTTTGGTGGCCCGCACAGCGGGATCACGATGTTCGTGTTCGTAGACGGCCACGTCCAGCCCGTATCGACCGAAGCCGCCAAGGAGGTGCTCACCGCGCTCGTCACGCGGGCCGGCGGTGAAAACCTCGAATCCGGGGCTTTTTAGCGCATACCGGATCCTTTCCGTGGCGACCCGCGTAGGTAGCATCGAAGCAGGCCGTGACGAGGGGCGGCAGGTGGTTCCCCAGGAGCGTGAAGGCAGCCGATGAGGCGACACCGGAAACATCGCCGCCAGGAGACAGCGCACCTCGCCCAGGCTGCGTCGATCGAGCCGCTCGAGCATCGCCGCATGCTTGCCGTACAAGCGTCGCTCGTCTCGGGTGAACTGCGAATTTCATTCACGCCATCCTCCACGATTCCGGAGCAGGTCGCACGGCTTACGAGCGACGGCACGAACTACACTGTTCGCAACACCAATAATGTGTCGGTCGGCACGTTCTCGGCGGTGACGACCACGGCGATCTCCGCGGCCGGATCGACGGGTAACGATCGCCTGGAGTTGCCCGCCACGGGGTCGCAACCGATCGCCGATCCGCTCACCGTTGCCTCCACGATCGAGACCGTGGTCATCGCCAAGGCTGTCACGCCATCGAGCGGCGGACTCGACATCGGCTCGCAGATGATCACCCTCGCCGCCGACGTCGTGACGCCAGGCAGTCAGACATATGCCGGCAATGTGACGCTCCAAGCGGCGGCGGCGACACGAACGACCGGCGCTGGATCGCGGGTGCGATTCGAGGGGGTTGTGAGCGGCGGTGAGGGGACTTCCCTGGTGATCGACTCGGCCGGCCCCAGCGTGCTACTCGGCGGGCTCGGGGGCACCGCCCGCCTGGTAAAGCGCGGCGCGGGCCGGCTCGAGGTGACCAACGTCGGCACCTTTGCTTCCGGCGCCGCCGTCGAGGGAGGCGAGGTTGTCGTGCGGCAAGCCAGCGGACTCGGCAGTGCTCCGCTGGCGATCGGAGACATCGGCCAGATGCGGCTCGACGTCGGAACCTCACGGCCCCGTGTGGCAGGGCTGTCGTTGGCTGAAGGCGGCCGGCTCGACGTCGGGGCCGGCGGTGTGCAGGTCGCCGCAGGCGGTTTCGACCTCGCCGCCGTGCGGCAGTGGCTGGCACGTGGTCGAGGTGATGGCGGGTGGAACGGTCAGTCCGGCATCATGTCGACGACGGCCGCCGCGACGAGCAACCGAAGCGTGGGCTACGCCGTGAACGTGGACGGCAGCCTCTCGATCGCCTTCGCGGCCGCCGGCGACACGAACCTCGACGGCGTGATCGACGTCCTCGACGCCTCGAACCTCATCGCCTCGGGATCGTTCGATTCCGGAGCGAACGCGGGCTGGAGTGACGGAGACGCCAACGCCGACGGTGTCGTCGATGTGCTTGACATTGCCGACCTGCTCGGCACTTCGCTCTTCGACCAGGGAGGCTATCTCCCGACCACGGTGTCGACGAAGGGCCTCGTCGAAACGTGGGAGCAGGCAGCCACCAGTCGGCTGCCCGCGAGTGGCTGGGTGCTGCAGACCGGCACCCTGGGCACGGTTGCGCAGCAGGACGCCCGGGGCGCAGGACGTAAATATGCCATTGCGGCGAACCAATCCTCCCGGCTCATGCGGCCAGTCTCACTCTCCGGGCTGGACCACGTCGTCGTGCAGGGCTGGTTCTCCGATTCCACCGGCAGCAATCGGGGCATGCTCGGCCTGGCATCCTTCCCGACGGTGGCCGACGCCGCCCTCGTGCGGATGGGGGCGACGGCGAAGAGCACCTACCGCATCGAGTACGTCGATCCCGCGCAGCCCGGAGTGATCACCGAGGTCGACACGGGCCTCGCTGCCGAGGCCGGCTGGCACTTCATGCGGCTCGACCTGGTGCGCGATCCGGCGAATCCCGTGTCGTGGCAGGCGACGTTTCGAGGCTGGAACACGGCACGGACCAGCGAAGTGAAGAAGATGTTCTCGTGGGCGTTCGATCCCGCCCAGGTGCGCTGGGCCACGCTTGGCTCGGCCGTGGCGTCCACGGCCGCGACGGCCTGGGACGACGTGCGCGTCGGCTCCCTCGCCGAGGTCGGACCGCCGCCGGCGCTCCCCATGCCTCGGGTGAACGTCGTGGCGAGCGCTTCGTCGTCGATTCCCGGCTGGGAGCCGGCCAAGTTCGTAGACGCGGACGACAACACCGTCTACTCGTCGAACGGCCACGGGCCCAACTCCACGATGACCGAGTGGGCGGCCATCGATCTCGGGGCTATCCATGGGGTCGGCTCCCTCGCGATCGCACCGCGGTCCGGAGGCTGGTGCTTTCCAGTCGATTACGAGATTCAGTCTTCCGCCGACATGACGACGTGGACCACCGTTCCCGGGCAGGTGCACGTGGGTCAGGAGCGGCCAGAGGGCGTGGTGACGCACACCTTTTCCATGCCGGTGCAGGCTCGCGGACTGCGAGTCTATGCCACCCGGCTGAGCCCCGACGGGAGTGGCAATCATTATCTCCAGATCGCCCGGCTCGAGGTGCCGCGATTCAAACTCGACACCCAGCCCTGGGTGAGCCCCGTCGAGCTTCGCGGCAAGAGCCTCAACTCGACCGGCATCTTCTCCAACACCCAGTTCGGAAGCGACGTGGCCCCGACGCCGCGGTTTCTGGCCCAGCATCCCGACTACCTCGCCAACCATCCCTTCGATGGCGTGACCGTTCCGCTGATCATCGACCCGAATTACCTGAAGTCGCAGGGAATCGTGAGCTCCGCCGATGTCGCGTTCCAGTGGATCGGCATGTCGTCGCTGCCGATCCCGTGGTCGGCGGTATCCCAGTCGGTCGCCTACCTCAAGCAGGTGAACTGGGGAAAGGTCACCGACAATTTCATGTGGTACGGCGTCCAGAACATCACCAACGACTCCTGGGAGGACGGCGACACGCCGCACTGGGTCGATCCCGCGTCGGCGACCGACTGGAGCGTCGTCGTCGCCAACGCCGCGGTGGCGGCCCGCGCCGCCCGTGAAGGAGGCCTCAAGGGTTTCATCATCGACACCGAGCAGTACACCAGGTACCCGGGCGGTGCCCGGCCCGAATATCCATTCGGCCTGGGCACTGCTGCCACCTGGCGGGAGCGGGGACGACAGTGGATCGAGGCCGTGCAGGCGGAGTATCCGGACATCGAGCTGCAGTTCTTCTTCTCCTGGGGCGACGAGTACGTCGTCTGGTCAAACTACCACAACCTCGTTCCATTCATGGACGGCGTGCTGGCGGGCATCCGTGACCCGGCCAGGATCGTGCACGCCTGGGAGAGCTCGTTCTGGTGGGGCCAGGCGCGGGCGATCCCTCCCGGCTCCAACTCGTTCACCTTCTACGATGCCGACCGTGATCCGTACATCGGCGCCCGCGACTCGATTCGCAATGTCTGGCGGACCTATGCCCATGATCCCGCCAAATACGACGACTTCGTCGACGTGGGCATGGCGGCCTGGTTCGAGAGCGACCCCTGGAATCTCTGGCCGGGCTGGCCTAGCGGTTACCTCGGGGAGATCGTGCACGCGGGACGGTCGTCGTGGCCGAGCATGCCCTGGTCGAACGTATCCAACACACTGGCCTACTCCGACAAGTACGTCTGGACGTGGAGTGCCAACACGCACTACTCGGCGACCTACGAGAATCTCAATCCGTTCCTCGCATCGGTCGCGAATCAGACGTTCAACACCGGCACCGAGGCGGTGGCGGCATTCACTGAGGAGTTCACCACCGACCCGATGAAGCGGGGCTGGTATTTCGACTTCAGCTTCATGGACATCGGCCGCCGCCCCGCGCCCGACGAGGGCCCACCGCAACTCGTCCAAACAACCGACGCGGTGGCCTATGCCTGGAACGCGGGAGCCGGGGGCGTGGATGTGCGAGCGAACTGGTCGCGCGGCGAGTTCGGTCAGATCGAGGGACTCATGGCCGCCCAGCGGCGGCGATACGTCAAGCCGGTGGAGCCCCTGACGCGTGGCGACGATATCCGGCTGGAGATGGATCTGTCGATATCCTCATTCGGAAGTGACGTGGCCAATCCGATCCTGGCCGGCCTCTTTCACTCGGCGGCGACGTCGTCGTCCCAGAGCCTGGCGGTGGAGATCGCTGATGCCTCGACGGCACGCGTGGTGGTGGCCGGTGACGGGACGCCCTGGTCGCTGGCCCTCCCTCTGGCCGCTCCACTCGAGGCCGGTCGAGCCTATCGAACCGTGCTCACCTACACAGCTGCAACGCGGCAGCTGTCCGTCGAGCTTCGCAGCGTGCCAGGCAACGCCGTGGTATCGCAGGCCACCGGGACGGTACCGATGACGGCCGGACCGTTCGTGCTCGACGAGGCAGGGATCGCCCAGCGGGAGGCCGCCTTCGCCACGCCCGCCGCCCGTGCCCACCGCTTCCGGCTCGACCGTTTCTCGCTGGCGCGGGGGTGACGCCATGCGGTGCAGCGCCGGCGTTCGAGCGGTCGTGATCGCGGCCTGCGGCCTGGCCGCGGCTCCGCAGGCGGCCGAAACTAGGACGGTATCGAGGCCCTTTCTCGGCGTGACGCACACGCGGATCGACACGACGGTTCCCCGCAAGCTGGTGATGAACCTCGTCGAGATCGACCTCACGGTCCCGGGAATCGGCTTTGCCGTGACGCCGTCCAACGGCGCCGCCGCAGGGGAGACGGTGGGCCGCACCACGCGGCAGTTTCTCGCCGACCAGGCCGTTCAGGTCGCGATCAACGGTGGATTCTCCGCCTGGGCAAGCGGATCCAACTACAACGTCGAGGGACTGGCGGCACGACAGGGCGTCGTCTACTCGGAGTTTCAGGAGTTCCGCACGTTCGCGCTCAACATCTCCGCCGACAACATCGCCACGATCATCCGGGCCACCGGCACCAGCGGTACGACCCATTCGCCGGTGACGACGCTGTACAACACCTTGGCCGGCGAGGCACGGCTGCTCCGTGACGGGGCGATCATCAACTACGCCAATGAGACGCTGCATCCGCGCACCGGCGTGGGCCTGAGCGCCGACGCCACGCGGCTCTTCCTGATGACGATCGACGGTCGCAACGCCGGCCACAGCCTGGGTGTGACCCGGCCCGAACTGGCGGACCTGATGCGGATCAACGGCGTCCACAACGCGATCAACCTCGACGGCGGCGGATCGACCACGCTGGTCTTCGCCGACCCGGTCGCCCGCCTCGTCAACGTGCCGGTCGGTGTCAACGACGTGCCGGGCACGGAGCGGGTGGTGGGCAGCAACTTCGGCGTGTTCGCCCTGCCGATGCCCGCACCGGCCGCGATCACGCTGAACGTCACCAGCGGCACCCAGACGCAGTGGCAGGCAGGCCAGCCCCTGCTCGTCAATGCGCTCTCGCTCACGAAGACCGGCGCAGGGACGCTGCTCCTCGATCAGGCGAACACCTTCACCGGATCGACCACCCTCACGGCAGGCACCGTGCGACTGACCCATGCCCGGGGCCTGGCCGCCAGTCCGGTCACGATCCGATCCGGCGCGACGCTGGCTGCCGCTTCCGGCGTGAGGCCGAGCATCCCCAGTGTGGCGGTCACTGGAGGCACGCTCGATGTTGCAGACCTGACGATCGGGGGCACGGCCGGCGTCGGCGCGGTCACCGTCTCGAGCGGTTCGATCGCGGCGAGTGCCGGCATCACGCTGCTCGCCGGCGGGCGGCTCTCGCTGCCGGCGACGGAACGACGCGGCTTTCTGTTGTCGTCGCTCGCCATCGATGAATCACCTTCCGGCGGCCTGCTCGACATCGGCACGAGCATGGTTACGGTGCCGGCGGGCGGAATGACGGCCGGCGAACTCGTGGCCGACATCGTCGCGGGCCGCGGCACAGGCTCCATACACGGCACCGCGGGCATCGCCTCGTCGGCCGCTCGGGGCGACCTCCGGATCGGCTGGCTGACCGCGGGTGACGGCTCGCTCTCCTTCGCCCTGGCGGCTGCTGGCGATACCACGCTCGACGGCGTCATCGACGTGCTCGATGTGGCCACACTGCTCTCCACGGGCCGGTTCGACAGCGGACAGGCGACGGGCTGGGGGGAAGGAGACTTCACCTACGACGGTGTGGTCGACATCCTCGATGTCACCGAGATGCTGTCGGCCGGCCTGTTTGACACCGGCGACTA
The DNA here is from genome assembly GCA_018970605.1 of Planctomycetota bacterium. Lineage (GTDB taxonomy): Bacteria > Planctomycetota > Planctomycetia > Pirellulales > UBA1268 > QWPN01. The sequence continues at coordinate 48,406 of JAGWWA010000005.1, forward strand.
TCTGCCTGCCTCATTCTCGCCGGTGTCGGTCCCGGAACCGGCATCCACCGGCTGGCTGGCCGTGGTGGCCGCCATCGCAGCCCGCCCCCTCGTCCGACAGCTCACGGCAACGCGTCGGCGTCACCCCCGCGTCCAGGCGTGATCGACGTAGCGCCACGGACATCCCGGCGGCACGCCATCACGGACGAGCTCCGGAAGCCGGCTTTCCGTCCAACCGTCGTAACACACCCTGCGGGCGAAGCGGAGGATGGTCCATGGAAATCCCACGGCCGAGAAGAAGGGAGGACCCGCCGACGGCCACGGGCCGCCGTGCTGCATCGACGGCACGACACCGAGGCCCGTCGGCATCCGGTTCTCGACGATGCGTCCGGCCCGCTCCACCAAGAGCGGCACCACGACCGAAAACGCGGCATCGTCACGGCCATCCTTCGCCGCATAGAGGCTCGCCCCCAGCGAGCCGTGCACGCAGGCCACCGCCTGCATGAGTTGATTGAGCGAATCACAGACGACGAGCAGCGTGGAATTGCCGAAGGCCTCGACGAGGAACGCCTCCGGACGCGAGAGCAGGTCGCGGCCCGAAACCTCCAGGAGCACGGGCACGTGGCTGGCAGGCCCCGACGCCGACACCGTTCCCGCCAGCCGCCGCGCCCCGGCGACCTCGAGCCCGCCGATTGCGGCCACCAGCCGATCGCACCCGGCGGGGCCGAGCAGCACCTGCGAACCGATGGCGGCGAACCGTTCCGCGACGGCGGCGGTGAAGGCCCGTCCGGCATCATCGCCCATGAGAAACACCACCCCCGGCTTCGTGCAGAACTGACCCGCCGAGCCCGTCACGCTGGCGGTGAGTTCGTCGGCAATCGTCTCGACCCGCTCCGCGACGGCGCCGGGCAGAAGCACGACCGGATTCACGCTTCCCATCTCCACCCAGATCACGCGACCCGCGGCACTCGCCGCCCGAAAGAGTTTCTCGCCGGCGTGCTGGCTGCCCGTGAAGCCGGTGGCACCAACGCGAGGATCGGCGACGAGCCGTTCGCCGTCGGCCGGATCGAGTCCGTGGAGGAGCTGGACCGTCGCCGCGGGCAGGCCGGTCTCCTCCAGGGCCGTGAGGGCCTCCGTCGCAGCCAGCCTCGACACCGATGGATGCCCCTCGTGGGCCTTGGCGAGCACGGGATTGCCCGCGGCGATCGCCGCGGCGAAGTCGCCGCCAGTGACGGCGCCATAGGCGAACGGGAAGTTGGCCGGCGGAAACACGACCACCGGCCCGAGCCCGTGCGCGGCGGAGCGGATGTTCTTCGCGTGGTCGATCATCGCCATCCGCCACGTGCCCTCCCGGGCGGCCGCGGCGGCCTGCCGCAGCTGGTCGAGTGTCCGCGGCATTTCCACGTCGGCCAGCCGCGGCTTCACCGCCAAGCCGGTCTCCGCATGGGCAAGGGCCACGAGATCGGCTGCCCGGGCCTCGATCCGGGCGGCATACCGTTCCAGGAACGCCGCGATCGCGGCGCCGGGGAGGCGGGCGAGATCCCGCGCCGCGCCGGTCGCCGCGTCGAGCGCCGCGTCCACGTCACTCCAGCCGCTCACCGGCCATTCGACCTCGAAGGGCATGCCGGTCGCGGGGGCGATCGCCCGATAGGTGCGACGAGCGGCGGCCGGCCGCCAGGCCCCGGCGACGAGGATCGGTTCAACGACTGTCATCGGTGGCTCCCGAGGTTGGAAAACGTCTGCCCGCGTCGGGCTCGAAGTCTACCGGCCGACTCGCCTTGCGACCGCCACCGAAACCCCGACAATGTCGGCCACATCACCGGGAGCACGCATGCGACACGCGCCGATCGACCCCGCCCTGTTCATCGCCAACCGCCGCCGCCTCGTGCAGCAGCTGCCCCCCGGGGCGGTCGCCATCCTCCATGCGGCCGACATCATGCCCACCAACGGCGACGGCACGCTCCGGCTCCATCCGGCAGGCGACCTCTTCTGGGCCAGCGGCATCGAGCAGGAGGAGAGCCTGCTCGTGCTCGCTCCCTCGGCAACCGACCCGGCGAACCGCGAGATCCTCTTCGTCCGGCAGCCGAGCGAGCACCTCGCCACCTGGGAGGGACAGAAGCTCACGAAGGAGCGGGCCACGCAGATCTCCGGCATCGCGAAAGTCCGCTGGACCTCCGACCTGCCGTCGGTGCTCCATGGGCTGCTCTGCGAGTGCTCGGTGGTGTTTCTCAACGCCAACGAGCATGAACGGGCCGTGATCGAGGTCGAGAGCCGTGACGTGCGGATGGCGCGGGAACTCATCTCGCGGTATCCGCTCCACCGCTACGAGCGGCTCGCCCCGCTCCTGCGGAAGCTGCGGGCCGTGAAATCGCCGGCCGAAGTGGCGCTCATCCGCCGTGCGGCCGACATCACCGGCGCAGGACTCGAGCGCATGGTGGCGGCACTGCGTCCCGGCGTGATGGAATACGAACTGGAGGCGGAACTCGCCGCTGAGTTCATCCGCCGCCGCGCCCGCATGGCGTACGAGCCGATCATCGGCTCCGGCCGCAACGCCTGCGTGCTCCACTACCTCGACAACGACCAGCCGTGCGACGACGGCGAACTGGTGCTGGTCGACGTCGGGGCGTCGTATGCCAACTATGCCAGCGACCTGACGCGAACCTATCCGGTGAACGGCCGCTTCACGCCACGCCAGCGGGCCGTCTACGACGCCGTGCTCCGCGTGCTGCGGTCGTCGATCGCCCGCACGACGGTGGGCACGAAACTCCGCGAGTGGAAGCGCGCCGCCCAGGTCGACATGGCGGCGGAGCTCGTGAAACTCGGCCTGATCACGGCCGACGACGCCGCGAAGGACTCTCCCGAGGAGCCTGCCTGCCGGAGGTACTTCATGCACGGCCTCGGCCACTCGCTCGGCCTCGGCGTCCACGACATGTCCCCGATCGACGGCCCGCTCGAGGCGGGCTGGGTGATGACCGTCGAGCCAGGCATCTACATTCCCGAGGAGGGGCTCGCCGTGCGGCTGGAAAACGACGTGCTGGTGACCGAAAACGGCCCCGTCGACCTCACGAGCCACGTGGCGATCGAACCCGACGAGATCGAGCGGCTGATGGCCCGCCCACGGACCGGCGGCGGGCGGGTATGATGCCGCGACGATTTTCCTCTGCAGGAGTCATCACCATGCGCACTCGTCGTGCTTTCGCGTGTCTCACCCTTCTCACCCTTCTCACCATGGAGTTCACCGTGGCCCAGGACGTTCCCCACCCGACGCTGCCCAAGGGGGCCGGCACGATCGACGCCGACGCTCCCAAGACGTTCACCACCACCCCTTCGGGGCTCCAGTACCGGGTGCTGCGCAAGGGAACCGGCGCGAATCCCAAGGCGACGAACCGCGTGAAGGTTCACTACCACGGCTGGCTCGACAGCGGAAAGGTCTTCGACAGCTCCTACCAGCGTGGGGAATCGATCGACTTCGGCCTCAACCAGGTGATTCCCGGATGGACCGAGGGAATGCAGCTCGTCGGCCAAGGCGGCATGATCGAACTCGTGATCCCGAGCGACCTCGGCTACGGAAAGCGCGGCACTCCCGGCGGCCCGATCCCCCCGGACGCCACGCTGCACTTCCTCGTCGAACTGCTCGACGTGAAGTAAGACGGTTCACACGCGATCCTCGTGCGGCCGCCGTCCAAGCCCAACGCCGTGAGGCGTGGGGCGAACCACCGCACGACGCGGCGTCCAGCGTGATTGGCCCGCGGCCTTACGGCCGGTCGGCTTGCACCTGCAGTACACTCGAGCGCGAAGAGCAAGTGGGGGCCGTATAATACGCGTCACACGTGATCCTCGTGCGTTTTCCACGGAACCCTCAAAGCCCGGAGCGCAAGCGACGGGAACGGCTCCGCGGATCGGCACGCATCGTTCGCCGCCGCCACGCTTGATCCCCTCGCTCCTGCTCGGGGCTTCCTGGCGGAGTGACGCCGCCGCAGGAACGCCTCAGGATCACGTGTGACGCGTATAAGAGACCCTCGGCCTTGACGAGGACGCATCATCCGGGCCGAGCGGCCCAGGACAGCAGGCGCAACTACCCCGCACGTTGCACGGGTTCGTCCGCCGCTCGGCCTTCTTGAAGGCGGCGGGGTCGTGGCGACGCGGTCCGCCAGGGCACAAATCCTCAAGGCGTCCGTGCATCTTCTCATGGACGGCGGTCGGAGAGGGCGGGATACTGGGGTTTTGCTCCCGGGGTCTCGCGGAAACCTTTTCGTCATGACAGCGTCTTCCCGCCGCATCCGTACCGCCATCGTCGGCCTCGGCTTCGGAGCCGAGTTCATCCCGATCCACCAGCGGCATCCTCATGTCGAACTGGTCGCCATCTGCCAGCGGTCGAAAGACAAGCTCGACCAGGTCGGCAAGGCCCACGGCGTGGAGCGGCGGTATCAGAGCTATGCCGACGTCCTCAAAGACAAGGACGTGGACGCCGTCCACATCAACTCCCCGATTCCCGATCACGCGTCGATGTCGCTCGCCGCGCTCGAGGCCGGCAAGCACGTGATGTGCACCGTGCCGATGGCGACGAGTGTCGACGACTGCCGGAAGATCGTCGAGCTCTCGGCGAAGACGGGCCTGAAATACATGATGGCCGAGACGGTGGTCTACGCCCGCGAGTTCCTGTTCATCAAGCAGATGACCGAGAATGGCTCGCTGGGCAAGATCCAGTTCGTGCAGGCGAGCCATCAGCAGGACATGGACGGCTGGCCCAACTACTGGCCGGGCCTGCCGCCGATGCACTATGCCACCCACTGCGTGGGCCCGTGCCTGGCGCTCGAACGGAAGGACGCCGCGGAAGTAAGCTGCTTCGGCTCGGGGCGGATCCGCGAGGAACTCGTGGGCACGTACGGCTCTCCATTCGCGATCGAGAGCGCCCACGTGAAGCTCAAGGACAGCGACGTGGTGGCCCGCGTGATCCGCTCGCTCTTCGACACGGCACGGCAGTACCGCGAGAGTTTCGACGTCTACGGCTCGAAGCAGAGCTTCGAGTGGCAGCTCTGCGAGGGCGAGGAGCCGGTGCTCCACACCGCCAAGCTGCCGGAACCCGAGATCCCGAAGCGGGTCCCCGTGCCCGACTTCGCCCACCTGCTCCCGGAGCCGATCCAGCGGTTCACGACCGGCGGTGTCTACGATGCCGATGACCACCAGCATCTTTCGTTCACGCAGGGAGGCGGTCACGGCGGCAGCCACCCCCACCTGGTGCACGAGTTCGTGTCGGCGCTCGTCGAGGGCCGCGACCCGTACCCCAACGCCCGGCAGAGCGCCAACTGGACCTGCACGGGACTGCTCGCCCACGAATCGGCCATGAAGGGGGGCGTGATCTTGAAGCTCCCCGAGTGGTCGTTCTCGAGCTGAGAAATCGCGTCCATGTTTCGGCTTTCCTTCGTTGCCGCGATCGTCGTTGGCTGGCTGACGGTGCCCGCCGGCGCGGCCGACGCGCCACTCAAGGTCCTGTTTCTCGGCGACCGGGGGCACCACAAACCCGCCGAGCGCTTCGCCCAGCTCGAGCCGGTGCTGGCGACCCGTGGCATCGATCTGGCCTACACCGAGAACCTCGCCGACCTCGATCCCAAGGTGCTCGGGGCCTACGACGCCCTGGTCGTCTACGCCAACATCGAGTCGATCACACCGGCGCAGGAAGCGGCGATCATCGACTACGTCCGTGGCGGCAAGGGGCTCGTGCCGGTGCACTGCGCAAGCTTCTGCTTCAAGAACTCGCCGGCCTGGATCGCCATGGTCGGGGCCCAGTTCCAGAAGCACGGCACGGGGGAGTTCTCCACGGTGATCGTCGCCCCCGAGCACCCCGTGATGAAGGGATTCGGCGGCTTCGCGAGCTGGGACGAGACCTATGTGCACACGAAGCACAACGACCGGGGCCGCACGGTGCTCGAAGAGCGGGTGGAGGGCGGCACCCGCGAGCCCTGGACCTGGGTCCGCACCGAAGGCAATGGCCGCGTGTTCTACACCGCGTGGGGCCACGACCAGCGGACCTGGAGCAACCCGGGGTTCCACAACCTCGTCGAGCGGGGCATCCGCTTCGCGGCGGGCAGGGATCCAGCCGCCGCCGGCCCCTCCGTCGCGCATCCCGAGATGACGAAGCTGCCAGAAGGCCTGAAGCCCTTCGAGTATCAGCCGGCCAAGGTGCCCTTCTACGTCCCCAAGGCCGAGTGGGGGAAGATGGGGCAGCCGCTCACGGAGATGCAGAAGCCGCTCGACCCCGCGGAGTCGCGGACGCATGTGATCACGCCGGTCGGGTTCACGATCGACCTCGTGGCCGCCGAGCCGCTGTTTCAGGCCAAGCCGCTCGCGTTCACGTTCGACCATGATGGCCGGCTGTTCGTCTCGGAGAGCGTCGACTACCCCAACGGCATCGTCCTTCCGGATGAGGGGCCGGGTCACGACCGCATCGTGCGCATCGACGATGCCAACGGCGACGGCACGTTCGACACGCGGACGGTGTTCGCCGAGCCCCTCTCGATCTGCACGAGCATGCTCGCTCACGACGGCGGCCTGATCGTCACGCAGGCCCCGCACACGCTCTACCTCAAAGACACCGACGGCGACGGAAAGGCCGATATTCGCAGGCAGCTGTTCACCGGCTGGGGCACCTACGACACCCACGCCGGCCCGAGCAACCTCACGTGGGGCCTCGACGGCTGGGTCTACGGCATCGTCGGCTACTCGGGCTTCAAGGGCACCGTCGGCGACGAGGATCTGGAGTTCAAGCAGGGCTTCTTCCGGTTCAAGCCCGACGGCTCAACGCTCGAGTTCCTGCGCAGCACCAACAACAACTCCTGGGGTGTCGGCTTCAGCGAGGAAGGCGTGCTCTTCGGCTCGACGGCCAACGGCAATCCGAGCGAGCAGATGCCGCTGGCCAACCGGGTGTACGAGCGCGTCCGCGGCTGGAATGCGTCGACGCTCGGCGGCATCTCGGGCAGTCCCGCCATGGAGGTCGCGCCCCGGAAGGGCAGCCCGGACGGACTGGCGCCGGTGCGTCAGGTCGATCATCACGGCCACTTCACGGCCGCGGCAGGCCACCGGCTCTACACCGCCCGGGCGTATCCCCGCGAATACTGGAACCGCACCGCCTTCGTCTGCGAGCCGACCGGCCACGTGGTGGCGACGTTCGAGATCACGCCACACGGCGCCGCCTTCCGCAGCCGGATGGCCTGGAGTCTCGTCGCCAGCGACGACGAGTGGACCTCGCCGATCCAGGCCGACGTCGGCCCCGACGGCCAGGTCTGGGTGATCGACTGGTACAACTTCATCGTCCAGCACAACCCGACCCCCGCCGGCTTCGAGAACGGCAAGGGCAACGCCTACGAGACGCCGCTCCGCGACAAGGTGCATGGCCGGCTCTGGCGGGTGGTGCACGACGCGACGAAGGGCTCGCCGCACCGCACCACGCTCGCCGATGCCGCGCCGGACGAGCTCGTGGCGGCGCTTCGCGACCCGAACATGTTCTGGCGGACGCGGGCGCAGCGGAAGCTCCTGGAGCGGGCAGCCGGAAGGCCCGACGGCGGCCGTGACGTCACGCCGGCTCTCGTGAAGCTCGTGCAGGATACGACCCTCGACGAGATCGGCCTGAACCCCGCCGCGATCCATGCGATCTGGACGCTGAAATCCCTGGGCGCGATTGACGGTGAGGCGGCAGACGCCGCGGCGTTGGCCGCCGTGCACGCCGCGCTCGCGCACCCGTCGCCGGGCGTGAGGATGAACGCGGTTCGCGCACTCCCCCGCGACGCCGCGACGCTTGCCGCATTTCGAACCGCAGGCGTGGCAGCCGACGCCGCGCCACTCGTGCGGCTCTGGCTGCTCGACGCCCTCGGCGAGTTTCCCGGATCGCCGGAGGCGTCGGCGCTCGTGCTCGACATCCTCGCCGACCCCCGCACCGGGGCCGACCCGGCGCTCGCCGATGCCGCCACGAGTGCCGCCGCCATCCACGCGGTCGGCGTTCTGCCGGCCCTGATCTCAGGGATGATGCAGGCAGCGGCCGAACAGCCACGTCTCGCCGACGATATCTCCCCGGCTCGACTCGCGCTCGTGGAGCGGGTCGCCGAGCACGTCGCCCGTGGTGCTGACGAGGCAGCCGTGAGTTCGCTCGTGACGCGGCTCGAGATGGGGAAGGTCGAGACAGCCTCGGCCGCTCTCACCGGCCTGGCTCGCGGCTGGCCGAACGGTCGGAAGATCGACTTCGACGCCGCGGGACGCGAAGCCCTCGGCAAACTGATCGGGTCGCTCCCTCCGGCGGCGCAGGGCCAGCTGATCACGCTCGTGCAGCGGGCCGGCAGCGACGCCCTCGACTCGCAGATCGAGGGCGTCACGACCTCGCTCCTCGCCACGATCGACAAACCTGACGCGGCGGATCGCGACCGTTCTGAGGCGGCGAAGCGACTCGTGCTCCTGCGACCCGCCGACCTCGGCATCGTGAACGCGCTGCTCGGCCGGATCAACGCCCGAACGTCGCCCGAGGTCGCCGCGGGCCTGCTGGCCGCGGTCGCCGCGTCGAACGCCACGGGCACGGCCGACGCGATTCTCGACAAGGCAGGCACGCTCCCGCCGGCGGTCCGCGAGGCGGCCTTCCGCACGGCGGTCAACAACAAGGCCTGGACGTCGGTGCTTGTCGAGCGGCTCGAGCAGGGGACCATCCGCCTCACCGATCTGGCCCTCGTGGAACGGAACCGGCTCGCCGAACTGCCCGACAAGAAGCTCCGCGAACGGGCCAAGAAACTGATCGCCTCCGGTGGCGGCCTGCCGAACGCCGACCGCCAGAAGGTGATCGACGAGGTGCTCCCCGTCGTGCTCGCCGGCGGCGACACCGTTCGCGGCAGGGCGGTGTTCAAGGAGCACTGCGGCAAGTGCCACACGCACTCCGGCGAAGGCGGCAAGGTCGGTCCGGAGTTGACCGGCATGTCGGTGCATCCCGCCAAGGAACTGCTGATCCACGTCCTCGACCCGAATCGCTCCGTCGAGGGCAACTACCGGGCCTACACGGTGGCCACCGACGACGGCCGCGTCGTCAACGGTCTCCTCGCCGGCGAGAGCAAGACGTCGATCGAACTGGTCGACGCCGAGGGCAAGCGGCATGTGGTCCAACGGGACGAGATCGACGACTTCGTCCCCTCGACCAACTCGCTGATGCCGGTCGGATTCGAGAAGCAGATCCAGCCCCAGGGACTCGCCGACCTGCTCGCCTTCCTCACCGCCCGGGGCAAGTACGTGCCGCTCCCGCTCGACAAGGTGGCCACGGCGTCGAGCACGAAGGGCATGTTCTACGAGTCGAAGAGCGAGAAGGAGCGGCTCGTGTTTCCGGACTGGGGTCCGAAACAGGCCGACGGCGTGCCATTCATCCTGATCGACCCGCGGGGCGACACCGTGCCCAACGTGGTGATGCTCAACGGACCCGAGGGTTACCTCCCCCCGAAGATGCCGAAAAAGGTCTCGCTCCCGCTGGGCCTGCCGGCGAAGGCGATCCACCTGCTGGGCGGCATCTCGGGCTGGGGCTGGCCCCACTCCGCGAAGGGCAGCGAGTCGATGCTCGTGCGGCTGACATACGACGACGAGAGCCAGGAGGTGCATCCGCTCGTCAACGGTGAACACGTCTCCGACTACATCGCCCGCAACGACGTGCCCGGCAGCACGTTCGCCTTCGACCTCGGCGGCCGCCAGGTCCGCCACGTGGTGGTGACGCCGAAGCAGGCGAGGCCGATCACCACGATCGAACTCGTGAAGGGCAACGACAACACCGCCCCGATCGTGATGGCTGTCACCGTCGAGACGCCCTGACAGAACCCCTGACGGAATCCCTGACGGAAGCTCGCGGCTGAGGGATGAGGTCAGCGGAACGTCGGGAGGACGATCCGTCGCGACTTGGCATGGGCCGCAAGAGCCTCCTCGTACCGTTCGACGACGGCCCGGCGATCGGCCTCGGCCTTGCGGGCAGCCTCGTCAGGAGGCTTGGCATTCGGATCGTTGCCTCGGCCACGGCGGCCACGACCACCCTCCCGGGGCATCCGTGGCGGGTCGTCCGGATCGGCCTGCGGATTGAGGGCGATCATGAGCTCGCGAAGCGCCTTGAGCCGCTCGATCTCCTCGTCGAGCAGCTGAGGCTTCTCGGCAGCCGGGGCCGTGAAATACCGGTCGATCGCCTCCTGCCGCAGCCGCCGCCACTCCTCGCCCACGGCCCGCCAGAGCTGGAAGAGATCGTCGCGGGGCATCCGATCCACGCTCATGACCAGCTGACGGATCGCCTGATTGTCAGGCTTGCCGCCGTGGTCGAGCAGGCTCTTGGCAAGCGCCACCGTCTGTGGCACCCGCGTGCTCTTCGGCCAGAACCACCAGATCCCGACCGCCGCGAGCACGGCCAGCAGCAGGCCGGCGACCATCGTCGCGACCCGCGGCGTGGACGGCTTCTGATCCGCAGTGGAACGCGCCATGGCTCAAGCCTCAGGAGGGCATTTCGACTACCGCCTTGATCACGCCGCCCGTGGGCGAGAGCAGGCCGGGGAAGGCCGCAGGCAGTTCCGCGAACGAGAGACGGTGGGTGATCCAGGGACGGGTATCGATCGTACCATCCTCGATCAGCCCGATGATCCGGGAAAAATCTTGCGAGAGGGCGTTGCGGCTGGCGAGCATCGTCAGTTCACGGCGATGCATCACCGGGGCATGGGGGAACGTCACCTCCCCCTGGGTGATGCCGACGTAGACGAGCCGACCGCCAAAGCTGCACAGGGCAAGCGCCGCTCCCATGCTCGCCGCGCTGCCGGTGGCATCCACCACGACCTCGCACAATCGGCCGTCCGTGAGCCGAGTCACGGCGGCGATATCGGCGGGTGTGCCCGTGGCGAGCACGGTGTCGGCAACACCCATCGACGCGCGAACGAAGTCGAGCCGTGACTGGGCCATGTCCATCACGATCACCCGGGCCCCGGCCACCTTGGCGAACTCGAGGGCCGAGAGGCCGATCGGTCCGGCGCCGATGATGAGCACCGTCTCGCCGGGCTTCGGGGCCGCACGGTCGATCGCGTGACAGCCGATCGCCAGCGTCTCCACCAGCGCGTTCTGCTCGGCCGTGAGCCGCGGGGACGGATGGAGCTTGCGGGCCGGCACGGTGAACAGCGGCCGCAGGCCGCCATCGCAGTGCACGCCGAGCGTCTGGTGGTGCTCGCAGCAGTTGGTGAGGCCACGGACGCATGAGTGGCACTTCTGACAGTTGATGTAGGGCTCGACGCAGCACCGGTCGCCGGGCTGCACGTGCGTCACGCCCGCGCCGACGGACACCACCTCGACGCCGAGTTCGTGCCCAGGGATCCGCGGATAACTGAAAAACGGCATCGTGCCGAGGTATCCGCCGTAGTCGGTGCCGCAGATGCCCACGGCATGGACGCGGACGACCGCTTCGCCGGGACCAGGCGCCGGCGGCTCCGGAACGTCGATGAAGCGAAACGCCTGCGGGCGTTCGAGGAGCAGGGCCTGCATGAAATCTCCTTCGCCGCCATGACGGCGGCCCAGTGTCACTCCAGTCCGTAGAACCGTACGGCGGTGCCGCCCCAGATCATCCGCTGCTCCGGGACAGAGAGCCTTGAAAAATAGTCTCGCGGGATCGCGGCCACGTCGGCATATTTCCCGGCGAGCAGGCAGACGGGCCAGTCGCTGCCGAACATCAGCCGCTCCGGCCCAAAGGCCTCCAGCACCAGGTCGAGGTAGGGCGTGAAGTCGTCACGGCTCCAGCCCTGGCGCGCCGCCTCCGTCACCATCCCCGACACCTTGCAGCAGACGTTTTCATGGCGGGCGATCGCTTGGATGTCGCGACCCCAGCCCTCGATCTCCCCCGCCGCGATTCGCGGCTTCGCCAGGTGATCCACCACGAACGGCTGCTCCGGGAGCAGACCGACGAGTTCGATCGCAGCCGGTAGCTGGTGTGGATAGAGCAGCAGGTCGTAGGTCAGTCCGTGATGGTGGAGCTGCCGCAGGCCGCGAAGGAAGCCCTCGCCCAGGACGAACCGCGGATCAGGCTCGTCCTGCACGACGTGCCGCACGCCGACGAACGTCGGATTCGCCGCCAGCACGTGGAGATCGTCGGCGACGCAGTGGCTTTGGAGATCGACCCAGCCGACCACACCCTTCACCAGCGGGTGTGCCTCAGCCAACGCCAGCAGCCAGCGGCTCTCCTCGACGCTCTGCCGGGCCTGCACCGCAACGGAGCCGTCGAGACCCTCGGCGGCCATGAGGGGGGCGAGATCAGGGGGCAGAAAGTCGCGGGCGATCCGCTCCAGACCTGCCCCGATCCACGGATACTCGGCGGGCGAGTAGTTCCAGAAGTGCTGGTGAGCGTCGATGCGCATGGCGTTCAGTTGTTCTCGGGCAGGCCTTCGACGTGGCCGATGTTCCTGACGGGTGCCAACAACGCCTGCACGTCGCGGACGAGCTCCTCGTCGAGCGGCTCCGCCGCCCACCTGGCCCACTCGCGGACGTTCGCCGGATTGGCGCTGCCCGCCACAGTCGTGGCGATGTCGGCGTTGGCGATCGAGAACTGCAGGGCGAGTTTCGCGATCGATGACCCGCGGGCCCGGCAGAGGTCGGCCGCCGTACGGGCTGCGGCCTTCACCTCCTCGGGCTCCTTGAGCCAGTGGGGCAGCGGGGCGTCGGTGAGCAGCCGGGCGCTGAAGGGCCCGGCGTTCATCACGCCAATGCCCCTTGCCTTCAGCCAGGGAACCGTCTCGTCCGCAAACCGTGTGTTCTGGAGCGTGTACTGGTTGTAGTTGAGCACGCAGTCCACGTCGGCCTGATCGCAGATGAACCGGAAGATCCTCTGCGGATATCCACTGAAGCCGATGAACCGGGCCTTGCCCTGCTCGCGAACCTTCCGCAGCGCGGGCAGCGTCTCATCCACGATCTGCTGCATCGGCACGAACTCGATGTCGTGGCAGAGGACGATGTCGAGGTGGTCGGTGCCGAGCCGGTGAAGCGACACGTCCACGCTCTCGGCCACCCGCTTCGCCGAAAAATCGAAATGCTCCAGCGAATACCGGCCGAGCTTCGTGCAGAGGAGGTAATCGGCTCGCGGAATCGCCTTGAGGGCCACCCCGAGCAACACCTCGCTCATGCCGCGGCCATAAAAGGGGCTCGTGTCGATCAGGTTCAAGCCGCAGTCGAGCGCGGCCTTCACGCTGCCGAGCGCCTCGTCGAGCGTGACCGCACGAAACTCCTGGCCGAGCGAACTCGCTCCGAAGGAGAGGATCGGCACCTGCAGGCCCGTGTGGCCGAGGGATCTGGTGGTGATCATGGTGACATCCCGCGATTCAAAACGTGCGGCAGCCGACGGAGAG